>NZ_CP100416.1:4767607-4929075 GCF_026017845.1 Amycolatopsis mediterranei | reverse complement strand
GGGGGCGGGGCTTCCCCCCCCCCCGGGGGGGGGGGGGGCCGGCGGGGGGGGGGGGGGTGCGGGGCCCCGGGGGGGGGGGCGCCCCCCCCCCCCCCCCCCGGGACCGCCGGTTTGTCGTCGGCGGCTGCCCCGCCTGGCGGCCACGTCGACCCGCACTTCACGGCCCGCCGCGCCGGGGCAGCAGAGCGTCCTCAGGCCTCGCCGTGGCCCGGGCGGCACAGCCCGCGCTCGTAGGCCAGCAGCCCCGCGGCCGTCCGATGCGCGCAGCCCAGCTTCCGCACCACCCTCGCCACGTGCTCCCGGACCACCGATTCCGGCAGCTCCAGCCGCTCGGCGATCTCCGCGTTGGTCAGGGCCGCGCCGACCGCCGCGAGGACCTCGGTCTCGCGGGCCGACAACCGGTCCACCGCCGCCAGGCGTTCGTCGCGGGGGCCGGACAGCCGGGTCGCCGCCGCCACCCAGCGGCGGGAGGCGTCCGGGGACAGCACCACGTGGCCGTCCGCGGCCAAGCGGACCACCTTGATCAGGTCGCGTCGCCGGGCCGTCCGCAGCAGGAACCCCGCCGCGCCGTCGCGGAGGGCGCGCAGGATGCCCGCGTCCGAGTCGAACGTCGCCAGCGCCACCACCGCCGGACGGCGGGTCAGCGCGTCCGGCCAGCTCAGGCGCAGGTCCAGCAGCAGCACGTCCGGCAGGCGCCGGCGCAGGGTGACCCGGGCCGTCGTCGCGTCGGGGGCCGCGCCGACCAGCTCGATGCCGTCCGCCTCGTCGAGCATCGTGCTCAGGCGGGCCAGCACCGCCGGGTCGCGCTCGGCCACCAGGACCCGCACCGGCGGCGGCGCGAGCACCGCGTCAGTCCCGGGGCCGGAGGCGGATCAACGGCAGGTCGGTCTTCGACGCCCCGACCAGGTCCCGGCCGCCCGGGCCGCGCAGCCGCACCTCGCGGAACCGCACCGACGAAAGCTGCGCGGCTTCGATCGGGTAGACGTCACCGTAGCGCTTGATCTTCTCCACCAGCTCCTTCCCGAGCAGCTCGACCAGACCGGCGTGCCGGGTCGCGCCGCCGCCCAGCGGCACGTCCAGCTGCTTGCGCACCTCGGGAAACCGCTGGTCCAGCTCGACGGCCAGCTGGTGGATCGTGACGTAGGCCCGGCCGAACTCCGAGGCGTCGGGACCCGGCGGGATGTCCTTGAGCACCTTGATGAGCTTGTCGTCCATCCCGAGCTTGTCCCACAACGTCACGTCTTTTCCTCCGCTCACGACCGCCGTTGGTCTACCAGAGGACCGGCACGCGGTCCACTCCCCCCCGTGACACGGTTGGTCCGGACCTCGAGTTCATCGACGTCGACGGCCAGGCGCAGCCCCGGAAACCGCCGGAACAACGACTCGAACACGACGCGCAGCTCGGTGCGCGCGAGGCTGGCGCCGATGCAGAACCAGCCGCCGTAGGCGAACGAAAGGTGCGAGTTCGGCTTGCGGTCGGGGTCGAACTCCGCCGCGGCGGGAAACACCGACGAGTCCCGGTTGGCCGCGGCGATCGACAGCACGACCGCGTCCCCGCGGGCGATCTCCACCCCGCCGAGCTCGACGTCGTCGTGGGCGTACCGCAGGACGCCGAGCCCGCTCGGGGCGGACAGCCGCAGGATCTCCTCGACGACGCCGTGCACCCGGCCTTCGGGGTCGGCGGCCAGCGCGTCCCGGCGGGCGAGGTCGGTGAGCAGGTAGAGCGCGCCGAGGTCGATGCGGTTGGACGTCGTCTCGTGGCCGGCGAACAGCAGGCCGGCGGCGAGCCGGGCGAGGTCGTCGTCGCCGAACGACGGGTCGTCGGCCTGCGCGCGGACCATGTCCGAGACGACGTCCTGGCCGGGAGCGCGCCGCTTGGTGGCGGCGAGCCGGCTCATGTAGGCGGCGAACTCGTCGAGCGCCGCGCCGGCACCGTCGCCGATGTCCATCCGGCCCATCCGGTCCGACAGCACCCGGAAGGTGTCGCGGTCTTCGTACGGAACGCCCAGCAGCTCGCAGATCACCAGCACGGGCAGCGGGAACGACAGGTGTTCGTGCAGGTCGACCAGGCCGTCGGCGGCGCGGGCCCGTTCCATGGCGTCGAAGCAGCCGTCGGCGAGTTCCCGGACGTGGCCGGCGAGCCGCCGGATCCGGTTGGCGGAGAAGGCGGGCACGAGCATCCGCCGCATCCGGGCGTGCTCGGCGTGCTCGGTCTCGTGGTCGCCTTGCGGGCGGCTGAGGATCGCGGCGTCCGAAAGCGCCGACGCTTCCTCCGGCGCCGGGTGCGAGCGCCCGAACCGCGGATCGGTGAAGACGCTCCGGACCGCTTCGAACCCGGTGACCAGCCAGGCCGGATCGCCGGCCGGAGTGGTCACGGCGACCACCGGGCCCTGCCGGCGCAGCACCTCGAAGAGCGGCGCGATGTCCAGGACGTTCGGCCGGGTGAACGGCAGACGCGGGCGATCCGCGGTGGCGGTCATGGGTTCTCCTCCCGAGGCGCGCGGCCGATCGGCGCGGACACGGGCGGGCCGGTCTCCGGCCGCTCCCCCGGTCCCCCCGCGATCCACGGTACTCAGAAAGGCGGCCGCCGGGCCCGGAACCCGGGTTCCCCGCCCGATCGGGCCAGCGGCCGCGCCCGGAGGAGCGAAACTGTCGGTGCGCCCCGGTATCGTGGAACCCGGGGGACGGAGGCCAAGCGCTGCCGCGGGAAACCGCCCCTACAGCAGCTTCCAGGCCCGCGTCAGCGCATCCCGCAGGATCTCCGCCATCTCGTCGAACTCCGCCTGGTCACAGATCAACGGCGGCGACAGCTGCACCACCGGCTCGGCCCGGTCGTCGGCCCGGCAGTACAACCCGCCTTCGAACAGCGCCTCGGACAGGAACCCCCGCAGCACCCGCTCCGACTCGCCTGCCGAGAACGTCTCCTTGGTCGCCTTGTCTTTCACCAGCTCGATCCCGTAGAAGAACCCGGCGCCCCGGACGTCCCCGACGATCGGCAGGTCCAGCAACCGGTCCAAAGTGGACCGGAAGGCCGCTTCCCGCGAGAGCACGTGGCCGTACAGGTCCTCCCGTTCCATCAGGTCGAGGTTGGCCAGGGCCACCGCGCACGAAACCGGGTGGCCGCCGTAGGTGGACCCGTGCATGAACGTCGTGGCACCACGGGTGAACGGCTCCATCAACCGCTCCGAAGCCAGCACCGCGCCCAGCGGCGCATACCCCGACGTCAGCCCCTTCGCGGTGGTGATGATGTCCGGCCGGTAGCCGTACCGCTTGGCCGCGAAGTCGTACCCCAGCCGGCCGAACGCGCAGATCACCTCGTCGGACACGAGCAGTACGTCGTGCCGGTCGCAGATCTCCCGCACCCGGGCGAAATACCCGGGCGGCGGCACGAAACACCCACCGGTGTTCTGCACCGGCTCCAAGAACACCGCGGCGACCGTGTCCGCCCCCTCGAACTCGATCGCCTGCTCGATCCGGTCGGCGGCCCACCGGCCGTACGCCTCGTAGTCGTCCGCGTGCTCGGGCGCGCGGTAGAAGTTCGTGTTCGGCACGCGCAGGCTGCTCGGCACCAGCGGCTCGAAGTCGGCCTTCGCGCCCGGGATGCCGGTGATCGACAACGCACCCTGCGACGTCCCGTGGTAGGCCAGCGCGCGGCTGATCACCTTGTGCTTGCCCGGTTTCCCGACGAGCTTGAAGTACTGCTTGGCCAGCTTCCACGCCGTTTCGACGGACTCGCCGCCGCTCACGGTGAAGAACACGCGGTCGAGGTCGCCCGGAGCCACGTCGGCCAGCCGCGCCGCCAGTTCGATCGCCGTCGGGTGCGCGTGCCCCCACAGCGGGAAGTACGCGAGCTGTTTCGTCTGCCGAGCGGCGGCCTCGGCGAGTTCCTCGCGGCCGTGGCCGACCTGCACCGCGAACAGGCCGGCGAGCCCGTCCAGGTAGCGCTTGCCGCGGTCGTCCCAGATGTACGGGCCCTCGCCGCGCACGATCACCGGGACGTCGGCTTCGTCGTAGGCGGAGTGGCGGGTGAAGTGCATCCAGAGGTGGCGGCGGGCGGCGTCAGCGAGGCCGGCGGTGGGGGTCATGCCCCGGTTATCGCACGCGTCGACGCCTGGATGCAAGCGATTCAGTCGTCCAGCCGAATCTGCTCGACTAATTCATGATCCCAAATCCGGATCAACTTCGGATTTAGTCGTCACGGTCAGCGAGTACCCCATTGGTAGGTCTGTTTCCGCAGCTTGAGGTAGACCATCACCTCCGCGTGCCGGACGCCGGGCAGCGCGCGGATCCGCGTCGAGATCAGCTGGAGCAGCGCCTCGTCATCGGCGCAGACGGCCTCGCACAGCAGGTCGTAGCGCCCGGCGCAGAGGATCACGTAGGCGATTTCGTCCAGTTCGGCCAGCGCGTCGCCGACCGGTTCGAGCGGGCCGTCGACGGTGATCGCGATCATCGCCTGCCGGAACAGCCCCACCTGCAAGGGATCCGAGACGGCGACGATCTGGATGACGCCGGAGTCGGACAGCCGCTGCACCCGCTGCCGGACCGCCGCCTCGGACAGGCCGACGGCCTTGCCGATGGTCGCGTACGCGCGCCGGCCGTCTTCCTGCAGCTGCGCGATGATCTGCCGCGAGATGTCGTCGAGCACCGGCGGGGCGGGCCGGCCGGTCGGGTCCTGGCTGCTCACGCCCCGGATCATCCCCGACGCGGCCGACGGCAGGCAAACCCGCCACGCCGTGACGTTGAGTGACTAAATCCGAATGACCTACCGCCGTCCGGCAACGAATTCGGTCGTCCAAGTGCCGTTGACAACACCGAATCGGTGCTGTTCCATCCGTCGCACTCTGCTCCCCGGCCGGAGGGAACGCCCATGCCCCGCACTCCAGCGCCGCCCGACATGACCGACACCGCCCAGACGAAGAACCGCACGCTCACCCGGTCCATCGGCGTCGGCGGCGGCACGCTGCTCACGCTCAGCTGCGTGACGCCGGCGTCGTCGCTGTTCGTCCTCGTGCCCCCGCTGTTCGCCGACCTGGGCACCGGCACCGCGCTCGCCATCGCGCTCGCGGTGCTGCTGTGCGTCGGCATCGCCTGCTGCTACGCCGAACTCGGCACGCTGGTGCCGAGCGCCGGCGGCGAATACGCGATGGTGACGACGGTGGCGAACCGCTTCGCCGGCTGGCTGACGTTCGTGCTGTCGTTCGTCGTCATCCTCGTCGTGCCGCCGATCATCGCGATCGGCGTCGCCGATTACGTCGCGGCCGTGGCCGACATCGACCCGTCGGTCGCCGGCGCGCTCGTCATGCTCGCGGGCACCGTGATGGGGCTGCTGAACCTGCGCTCCAACGCGTGGATCACCGGCATCTTCCTGGTCATCGAGCTCGTCGCGATCTTCGCCGTGTCCCTGCTCGGCTTCACGCACACCACGCACAGCCCGGCCGTGCTGGTCACGCCGAGCCTGGGCACGAGCGGGATCGGGCTGATCGCGGTCGTCGCCGGGCTCGCCGTCGCGTTGTTCGTCGTGCAGGGCTTCAGCACCGCCGTCTACCTGGCCGAGGAGATGCGGGAGCCGCGGCGGACCGTCGCGCGGACGGTGTTCTGGACGCTCGGCATCAGCGCCGTCGTCATCCTGGTGCCGGTCGTGGCGATCACCCTGGCCGTGCCGGACACCGCCGCGCTGGCCGGGGTCGACCTGACCGCGCTGGTCACCGGCTGGAGCGGCAGCGCCGCCGGGGTGGCGATCAGCCTGTGCATCGCGGCGGCGATCGTCAACGCGGTGATCGTCATGGTCATCCAGAACTCGCGGGTGCTCTACGCCTCCGCCCGAGACCAGGCGTGGCCGGCGCCGGTCAGCCGCGCGATGAGCGTGGTGAGCGAGCGGTTCGGGTCGCCGTGGGTCGCGACGCTGGTGACCGGGCTGTCCGAAGCCGTCCTCTGTTTCGTGCCGGTGGAGACGCCGAGCGGCGTCACCGGGGTCGCCGTCGTCGCGCTCTACCTGAGCGTCGCGGCCGCCGCGCTCGGTGCGCGCCGGGCGGCGCACCGGAAGCCGCACGTGTGGCGGATGCCGGCGTGGCCGCTGGTGCCGGCGCTCGCCGTCGCGGCGCTGGCCTACGTCCTGGTCGAGCAGAGCGCGCTCGACCTCGGCATCACCGCCGCGGTCCTGGTGGTGTCGGCGCTGTACTGGTGGGGGTACCTGCGCCGGCGTCCCGGGCGCTGGGTCGTGACGGTGCCGGAGAGCTGACGCCGGCGGTTCGGCGTCGCCCGCCCGGGGTAACCCCTTCGCGCTCAACCTTCGGGGCCGTTCACCCGTAGTGATCCCCGGCAGGACGTTCGTCGAGGGAGATAACGGATGCGCAGGACCGGGGTGGTGACCCTGCTGGGGGCGGTGCTGGTCACGGCGGCTTGCTCGGCGCCGCGCACCACGACGCCGAGCCCGATCGCGGAGCCGGTGCCGCTGACCACCACTTCGGCTCCGCCGACCACGACCACCGCGCCCCCGCCAGCGCCGCCGTGCGCCGTCGCGACCGGGGCGTGCGTGAGCCTGGCGCAGCGGCTGGCCTGGCTGCTGCGGGACGGCCAGGTGGTCCGCGGCCCGGTCCCGGCCGGGTTCGGGCCACCCGACCAGGCGACGCCCGCCGGGTCGTTCCGCGTCGTGTGGAAGGACCGCGAGCACCGCAGCGGCCAGTACGGCACCGACATGCCGAACTCGGTGTTCTTCGCCGCCGGCGGCATCGCCTTCCACGCCGGGCCGCTCGACGCGCCGTCGCACGGCTGCGTCCACTTGACCGACGCCGATTCGGCGGCGTTCTTCGACGGGCTGAACGTCGGGGACGCGGTGCAGGTCTTGTAGGCTGCCTCCTCGTTGGACACTTCCACTGTCGTCTCCCGGCTGCGCGCCGCGGGCTGCGTGTTCGCCGAGGACGAGGCCGATCTGCTCGTCGCCGCGGCCACGTCCCCCGCGGAACTCGGCGCGCTCGTCGAACGCCGCGTCGCCGGGCTGCCGCTGGAACACCTGCTGGGCTGGGCGGAGTTCCACGGCCTGCGCGTCACCGTGCGGCCCGGGGTGTTCGTGCCGCGGCACCGCACCGGGTTCCTGGTCGACGTCGCCGTCTCGCTCGCGCCCCCGGACCCGGTGGTGCTCGACCTGTGCTGCGGCTCCGGGGCACTGGGCGCCGCGTTCGCCGCCGCGCGCCCGCCGCGTGAGCTGCACGCCGCCGACGTCGAGACCGCCGCGGTCGAGTGCGCCCGGCTGAACCTCCCGGACGCCCATATTTACCAGGGCGATCTCTACGACGCGCTGCCGTCGTCACTGCGTGGAGGGGTCGACATCCTCCTGGCGAACGTGCCGTACGTGCCTTCGGACGCCGTCTCGACGATGCCGCCGGAAGCCCGCCTGCACGAGCCGCTGGTGGCGCTCGACGGCGGCGCGGACGGTCTGGATCTCGCCCGCCGCGTCGCCGCGGACGCGCCGGGCTGGCTCGCGCCGGGCGGGACCCTGCTGATCGAATCGAGTGAGCGGCAGGCACCGGTGCTCGCGGAAATCCTTGCGGCGGCGGGGTTGTCGCCGCAGGTGCACTCCTGCGACGAGCTGGGCGCGACCGTCGTGACCGGTACCGCGGAATCTTGACCTCACGTTCCGGCGCCCCCGGACGTCTACCTGGTGTGATCGTGAAACCGTTCGAGCAAGTCGTGGCCGAGCACGGGCCGATGGTCCTGCGGGTCTGCCGGGCCGTGCTCGGCTCCGCCGACGCCGAAGACGCCTGGTCGGAAACCTTCCTGGCCGCGTTGAAGGCGTACCCGGAGCTGCCCGCCGACGCGAACGTCCAAGCGTGGCTCGTCACGATCGCGCACCGCAAAGCCGTCGACGTCACCCGCGCGCAGGCCCGCCGGCCGGTCCCGGTCGGGGACGTCCCGGACCGGCCGGGCCGCACGGACGCGTGGAACGGCGAGCTGTGGGACGCGCTGGCGAGACTGCCGGACAAGCAACGCCTCGCCGTGGCCTACCACTACCTGGCCGGCCTGCCGTACCGCGAAATCGCGGAGATCACCGGAGGCACCGCCGAGGCCGCCCGCCGGGCGGCCGCCGACGGCGTCAAAGCCCTGCGAGCCTGCTACCCCCTGGAAGGAGCGCACTCATGACGGACATGTTCCAGTTCTTCACCAACGAGGTCCTGCTCGACCCGAACGTGATGCACGAGCGGCTCGTCGCGGACGCGGCCAGCCAGGGGCTGCTGGACGTCGCCTACCACGTCGTCGACTCCCCGGTGGGGCCGCTGCTGCTGGCGGCGACCGAGCAGGGCCTGGTGAAGGTGGCCTTCGACCGCCAGGACCACGACGCCGTGCTGGCCGAGCTGGCGGCGGCCATCAGCCCGCGGATCCTCCGGGCCCCGTCCCGGTTCGAGGAGGTCACCCGCCAGCTCGAGGAGTACTTCACCGGCGAGCGGCACACCTTCGAGGTCCCGCTGGACCTGCGGCTGGCTCGGGGATTCCGCCGGGCGGTGCTGGATCACCTGGCCGAGATCGCCTACGGCAACACGGAAAGCTACGCGCAGGTCGCGGCGGCGGCAGGGAGCCCGAAGGCGGTCCGCGCGGTCGGCACCGCGTGCGCGCTCAACCCGTTGCCGGTGGTGGTGCCGTGCCACCGGGTCGTCCGGTCCGACGGGTCGTACGGCCAGTACGCCGGCGGGGAAGAGGCCAAGCGGGTCCTGCTGACGATGGAGGCGGCGTGACGACGTTCGAAGAGCGCGTCGCCGCGGCCGACTGGGCCGCGGTGGCCGCCGAGGTCGACGACTACGGCAGCGCCCTCCTGCCGCAGCTGCTCACCCCGGCCGAGTGCGCGCGGCTGGTCGCACTGTGGGACGAGCCGACGCACTTCCGGGCGACGGTGAACCTGCGTCGTCACCGCTTCGGGGACAACGGCGACTACCACTACTTCGCTTCGCCGTTCCCCGAACCGGTGCAGCGATTGCGGCAGGCGCTCTACCCCCGGCTGCTGCCCATCGCGCAGGACTGGGCCGCGCGCCTCGGGCGCCCAGCGGAGTGGCCGTCCACTTTGGACGAGTGGCTGGCGGTGTGCCACGACGCCGGTCAGCAGCGGCCGACGCCGATCCTGCTGCGCTACGAGACGGGCGGGTGGAACGCGCTGCACCGCGACCTCTACGGCGACAAGGTGTTCCCGCTGCAGGTGGTGATCAACCTCAACGACC
Organism: Amycolatopsis mediterranei; assembly: GCF_026017845.1. NCBI lineage: Bacteria > Bacillati > Actinomycetota > Actinomycetes > Pseudonocardiales > Pseudonocardiaceae > Amycolatopsis > Amycolatopsis mediterranei. Next base: position 4,919,872 of record NZ_CP100416.1, on the reverse strand, counting down.
CGGGCACCGACCACACCGGCGGCGAGTTCCTCCTGGTGGAGCAGCGCCCACGCGCGCAGTCCCGCGGCACCGCGACGCTCATCCCGCAGGGCCACGGCCTGGTGTTCACCACCCGGGACAGGCCGGTCCGCTCGGCCCGCGGCTGGTCGGCGGCCCCGGTGCGCCACGGCGTCTCGGTGGTCCGGTCCGGCCGCCGCCACACGCTCGGCCTCGTCTTCCACGACGCGGCATGACATCGCTCGAACTGGCGGCGCTGCTGGGCTTGCTCGGCCGGGCGCGGCACATCGTGATCGGCACGGATTCGTCCTCCCGGACCGACGGCGAGCAGATCGCCGCGGCGTGGGACGGGATGGTGCTGGCGACGGTGACCTGGCCCGAAACGGCGGCGTCGTGGCTGCGCCAGGCCCGTCGCTTCGCGGCGCCGGAGCCGGACGCGTGGGTGGTCAGCGCCACCCCGGCGGGCTGGGCCGGCATGGCCCGCCGCCTCCTGTTGTCGACGTCCTGGAGTCCACATCGGACGATCACGACCTCGGCGCTGGAAGGGTTCCCGCTCCCCGGCCTGCGCGGCGCGCGAGCAGACGGCACTACTTGGGAGAACCGATGAGGCACGCGCTAGTGGATTCCCCGGTCGGCCCGCTGACCATCGTCGGCGACAGTGACGGTGACGGTGACGTCGTGACCGGCCTGTACTTCCCGAACCACTGGACCCGCCCGGACCGCACCACGTTCGGCGAGCGCGACGACGCGGCGTTCCCGGAGGCGGCCCGGCAGCTGGCGGAGTACTTCGCCGGCCGGCGCACGGCGTTCGACGTGCCGATGCGGGCGGAGGGCCCCGGCTTCGACCGCGCGGTGTGGGCCGGAATCGCCGAGATCCCGTACGGCGCCACGGCGACGTACGGCGAGCTGGCCCGCGCGGTCGGCGGCCTGCCGCACGAGGTCGGCGCGGCGGTCGGGCGCAACCCGCTGAGCATCCTGGTGGCGTGCCACCGCGTCGTCGGCAAAGGCGGGAAACTGACCGGCTACGCGGGCGGGGTGCAGCGGAAGGCGTTCCTCCTGGAGCTGGAGCGGCCACCGGAGTCGGGGCTGTGGTGATCAGCCCCGGCCGAGCAGCAACGTCAGTCCCAGCCCGGTCATCGTCACGGCGATCACGACGTCCAGCACGCGCCAGGCCATCGGCTTCGCGAACACGCCGGCCAGCCGCCGCGCCCCGAAGCCGAGTGCGCTGAACCAGACGGCGCTGGCCACCCCGGCGCCGAGGCCGAACAGCCACCGCCCGTCGCCGTGAGCGACCGCGACCGAGCCGAGGAGCAGGACCGTGTCGAGGTACACGTGCGGGTTCAGCCAGGTGAAGGCCACGCAGGCGAGCACCGCCTTCCGCAGCGGCGTACGGTCCTCGCCGACGGTCAGCACGGACGGCCGGAACGCCCGCCGTGTGGCGAGCGCACCGTAGCCGAGCAGAAACAGGCCGCCCCCGACGGCGATGACCCCGATGGCGGCCGGCCACTGCGCCAGCACGGCCCCGATCCCGCTGACCCCGAGCCCGATGAGCACGAGATCGGACACGGCACAGATCACGACCAGCGGCGCCACGGCCCCGCCGCGCAGGCCCTGTTGCAGCAGGAAGGCGTTCTGGGAGCCGATCGCGACGATCAGCGACAGGCCGGTTCCGAACCCGGCCAGCAGGAGAGGCAGCACCCCGCCACGGTATGACCGGCGAGCGGCATTAATCCAGCTAAAGCTTCTTAAGCAACGTTAGCACTCCTAATGCTCAGTCAGTGCACCGCGGCCTGAAGCTGAGTGGCGTGGGCCTGGGCTTCGGGGAGCGCCGGGCTGCAGAACTCCGTCACCATCGCCAGGATCCGGCCGGACGCCGCAGCGGGCGAAGCGGTCAGGTCCGGGCTGGACGCGACGGTGATCTGGCGGGTGGCGGTCTCTTCGCTCATGCTCCACGTGTTGTACCCCGGTACGTCCCCGGCGTGGCCCCAGACATCGGGAGCGCCGGGACCGCAGATGCCGGACAGGGAGAGGCGCATCAGCCCCAGCCCGTAGCTGAGCAGCCCGCCCTGCCCCGGCCACGGGACCGTGGTCTTCATCTGCGTGAGCAGGTCGGCGGGCAGGAGCTCGCCGCCGAGCAGCGCGTGGAAGAAGCGGTTCAGGTCGGTGGCGCTCGAGATGAGGTCTCCGGCACCGAAGTAGCGGCTGAGGTTGTAGACGGTGACGTCCGTCAGCCCGTGCGGCGCGGGGTAGAGCTGCTCGTAGCCGCGGATGGCCGGGTGCGGCACCAGCGGGAAGTCCCGCGGCAGGAAGGTGTCGGTCAGGTGCAGCGGCCCGGTGATCCAGTCGGCGAGCACCTGCTCGAACCGGCGGCCGGTGAGCTTCTCCACCAGCAGGGCCAGCACGTTGTAGCCGGTGTTGGAGTACGACCAGCTCGTGCCGGGCGGGAACAGCAGCGGCTGCTCGGTGCTGTCGTGGATCGCCTCCACCTCGCCGAAGTGCTCGAACCGTTCGGTGTCCACCTCCGCCAGCGTCGTCCAGGTGTACTGCGGCGCCAGGTCCCGCGGCAGGCCGCTGGTGTGCTGCAGCAGCTGGCGGACGGTGATCGGCTCCGGGTAGGGCAGCAGGCCGGGCAGGTACTTCGCGATCGGCTCGTCCAGCCCCAGCCGGCCCTTGGCGGCCAGTTTCAGCACGAGTGTCGCGGTGAACGTCTTGGAGACGCTGGCGATGCGGAACCGCCCGCCCGTGTCGGGTTTCGCCCCGGTGACGACGTCACCGACTCCGGCGCGCCCCCGCCAGCGGCCGGCCGGATCCGCGGCGACGGCGATCATCCCCACGTTCCCGGCCTGCACAGCGGTATCCAGCGCGGTCTGCCGTGGATCCGTGGCCGCGGCGGCGACAGCGGTGCCGCTGCCGGTGAACACGAGCACGGCGCAAGCGGCGGAGACGACCAGTCGACGCATGATTCCCCCCGGTTTCTGCGGTCCCCCACGACGGTAGCGCAGACCGGGCGGCGTGGTAAGGGAGTGCACCGCCCCGGCCGGTCGGGCCGGAAACTCCGCGCCGTGCGGCAGGATCACCCTATGGACGACTACCCGAAGCACGACGCCGTGGGCCTGGCCGCCTTGGTGCGCGAAGGCGAGGCCACCCCGGCGGACCTGCTCAAGGCGGCTCAGGACCGGTTGGCGCAGGTCAACCCGCGGCTCAACGCCGTCGTGCGCGAAGTGGACCCGCCCGCCGGCGCGTCGGACGGGCCCTTCGCCGGCGTTCCGTTCCTGATCAAGGACCTCCACCAGGATCTGGCCGGGACGCCCACCAGCGGCGGCTCGCGGTCGATGGCGGCGGTGCCCGCCGCCGAGACCAGTACCGTGGTCCAGCGCTGGCTCGGTGCCGGGCTGGTCGTCTTCGGCAAGACCAACACGCCCGAATTCGGCGCCAAGGGCATCACCGAACCGGACCTGTTCGGGGCCACCCGCAACCCCTGGAACACCGGCCACACGCCGGGTGGGTCCTCCGGTGGGGCGGCCGCCGCGGTCGCCGCCGGGATCGTGCCGTGCGCGGGTGCCAGCGACGGGGGTGGCTCGATCCGGATCCCGGCGTCGGCGTGCGGGCTGTTCGGGCTCAAGCCATCACGCGGACTGATCCCGGCCGGGCCGTCCCGCGCCGAAGGACTCGGCGGCACCGCCACCGACGGCGTGATCTCCCGCTCCGTCCGCGACACCGCGGCCATGCTCGACGTCCTCGCCGGCCCGACACCGCTCTCGCCCTACCTCGCCGCCGGTCCGCAGACCCCCTTCGCGGACGAGGTCGGGCGCGACCCGGGACGGTTGCGCGTCGCGCTGTGCACCGCCAGCGCCATCAACCCGGCCCCACACCCGGAAGCCGTCGCCGCCGCGCGCGCGGCCGGTGATCTGCTCGACGAACTCGGGCACGAGGTGGTGGAGCTGCCCACCCAGCCGTTCGACGACGCCGCCCTGGCCCGTGACTTCCTGACCAGCTGGTTCGTCAGCTGCGCGCACGCGATGGCCGAATGCCGGACGGCGAGCGGAGCCGGCGACACGGCCTTCGAACTCGACACCCGCACCATGGCCGCGCTGGGCCGGGCCACGAGCCCGGTCGACCTGGTGCGCGCCATCGAACGGCGCCACGAGCACACCCGGCGGCTGGCCGAGTTCCACGAGTCCTACGACCTCCTGCTGACCCCGACGACGGCCACCCCGCCACCGCGGATCGGCGCTTTCACCTCCCCGGCGCCGCTGCGCGCGGCGCAGCGGGCCCTGCTCGCCGCCGGGGCGGCCGGGCTGCTGCGGCACACGCCGGTGGTGGAACGGATGATTTCCGACAACCTCGGCTGGGTGCCCTACACGCAGCTGGCCAACCTCACCGGCCGCCCCGCGATGAGCGTCCCGCTGCACTGGACCGCGGACGGCCTCCCGATCGGCACCCAGTTCGTCGGCAGGCTCGGCGCCGACGGCGCGCTGTTGCGGCTGGCGGCCCAGCTCGAACGCGCCCGGCCGTGGGCCGAGCGCCGGCCACCCCTGAATTAGTCACGCGACGGGGATACCGGCGCAAACATCGGTGGCCGAAAGCGGAGTCACGAGACGACGGTGACGTCCACCCGAAAATTTCCGGCCGTCAATCCTTCGGTGTCGACGGCGATGTACCAATGCCCGTCGGAAGGGACTCGAATGTCCAGCTGTCGCTGCGTCGCAACCCCGCCGACCATCCGATAGGCACTTCTCCGCCGATAAGGTCCGACGTTCTCCGCGTTCAACAGGCGAACGTTCACCACGGCGTCGAGGCGCACGCGCACGGTGGCCGCCCGGGGAAGCCACCCCAGGTCCACCACCACCGGTTCCCACCGCACCATGATCCCCACCGCGACGATTCCTCAAGCACCAGAGCCCACCCGGTAAACACCGATACCTTTTGCATATCGGTCGCCGTCGAATGTCACGGTGTTACAAAACAAGAAGGGTGAAACAAACGAACCGGAAACCGGGCGAGCCGCGAGCGCGCCGCTATTCCGGGCGAACTGCGACGGAAACCGCGCCGGCGTCAGTCCGCCCCACCCGGGAACGCGCCCACTCCGCGTTCCACCAGATCGAAGGCCTGGTCGACCACCGCCACCTGCTCCCGCCGGACCACGTCCGCGTCGTCCCCCGCCACGATCCGGCCCATCGCGTGCGCGAACACCGTCGTGATCGCCGTCGTCAGCAAGCCCGCCACCATCCGGGACCGGAACTCGTCCCCCGTCTCCGCGAGGAGCACCCCGGCGAACGCGTCCGCGATCTCGCGCTCCTGCTCGTACCACCGCGCCATCAGCGCCGGGCTCGAGGTCAGCACCCACCAGAAACCCGGGCCACCGGCGATCGCGCCCGAAAGCGGGTGCCCGGTGGACAGCAGCTCGTGCTGGTGCCGACGCAGCGCCTCGCACGGCGACACCCCCGCCGGCCGGGACCGCAGCACCGAGGTCAGCTCCGCCAGGCGGTCCGCGTGGCGGTCCAGGAACAGGTCCTCCTTGCGCGGGAAGTAGTTGAACACCGTCATCTTCGAGACGCCCGCCGCCTCGGCGATCTCGGCCACAGTCACCTCCTCGAAGCCGCGCTCGGCGAACAAGCCTGTGGCCACGTTGGAGATCAGCAGGCGGGTGGCCTGCTTCTTCCGCTCGCGCAGTCCCGGGTCCGGCATGCCCCGGAGTATAGACCGAGCTCAAACTTTGACTCGGTACAAGTTTTGCGGCATCATCGGAGCCATGAACAGGGATGTGGTGATCTCCGGGGGCGGGCCGGTCGGCTTGATGCTGGCCTGTGAACTGCGGCTGGCGGGCGTGGACGTGCTCGTCGTCGAACGGCTGCCCGAGCCGGACCAGACGATCAAGGCCGGAGGGGTCAACCTGACCACGGCCGAAGCCTTCTACCGGCGGGGGCTGCTGCCCGCGATGGACGAAGTCGTGCAGCAGAACTTCGCGCAGATCCAGAAGTTCCTCGAATCACGCGGCGGAGGGGGGCCGAAAGCCGTGCCGGTGGGGCACTTCGCCGGGATCATGGTCACCTCGGGCGGGGTCGACTTCGACGATCCCGCCTTCCGGGACGTCGGGCCGGCCGCCCGGGTGGTCGTGATCCAGCAGCAGGCCATCGAGGCGATCCTCGCCGCGCGGGCCGCCGAGCTGGGGGTCGAGATCCGGCGGGGCGTCGCGCTCACCGGGTTCGACGCCGGCGACGACGGCGTCACCGTGCACCTCTCCGACGGCGGACCCGTGCGCGCCGGCTGGCTCGTCGGGGCCGACGGCGGCCGCAGCTTCGTGCGCAAGCAGGCCGGCTTCGCGTTCCCCGGGACCGATCCCGCCATCACCGGACGGCAGGCGATGGCCGAACTCACCGGCGCCGACGCGCTGCCCGCGGGGTGGCAGCACGGCACCGGCGGGCTCTACGTCCACGGGCCGACGCCCGGGCGGATCCTCACCGTCGAGTTCGACGGGCCGCCCGAGGACCGGGACGCGCCGGTCACCGCGCAGGAAATCGAAGACAGCTTCCGGCGCGTCTCCGGTGCGGACGTCCGGGTGGAGAAGATCCACAGCGCGACGCGCTTCACCGACAACGCGCGCCAGGCGAGCACCTACCGCCAGGGCCGCGTGCTGCTGGCCGGAGACGCGGCCCACGTGCACTCCCCCTTCGGCGGGCAGGGCCTCAACCTCGGCATCGGCGACGCCGTCAACCTGGGCTGGAAGCTCGCCGCCACCGTCCACGGCTGGGCCCCAGACGGTCTGCTCGACACCTACACGACCGAACGGCACCCGATCGGCGAGTGGGTCCTCGAGTGGACCCGGGCGCAGGTCGCGCTGATGCGCAGCGACGTGCGGACGAAGGCGCTGCGCCAGGTCGTCACCGAGCTGCTCTTCACCGGCGACGGCGCGACCTACCTCGCCAAGAAGCTCTCCGGGGTCCTGCACCGCTACCCGATCGACGGCGAGCACGACCTCACCGGCCGCGCCGCACCCGACTTCGCCTTCGCCGACGGCACCCGGCTCGGCGAGCGCCTCCACGACGGCAAGGCCCTCCTGCTCGACCTCGGCGACCACGCCGGCCTGCGCGAGGCGGCGAGCGGCTGGGCCGGCCGGGTCGGGGTGCTGACCGCGAAGTGCGACAGCGAGCCGGCGCTGACGGGCGTGCTGGTCCGGCCGGACGGGCACATCGCCTGGGCGCGCGAGGACGGTTCGACGGCCGGCCTCGACGCGGCGCTGCGCCGCTGGTTCGGCGAGCCGGCCTGACGCGGGGACCGGGCGTGCCAGGCTTCCGGCGCGCCCGCCCCCCTCCACGAGCGACCGAGGGCGCTACAACCGCTCGCCGAGCAGCTTCGCCAAGGCGGCGTAGACCTCGCCGCGATGCTTGACGACGTAGGCGATCGCCAGGCGCGTCCGGCCGTGGCTTCGCTTGGCCGTGATGACCATTTCCGCATCGTCGGTGGCCGCCCGGTCGCAGTAGTACGCGCCCTCGCCCGCGCCGGGCACCGCCGTCGCCGGGCCGCCGCAGTCCTTCTTGTTGTCCTCCAGTGCCTGGGCGGGCCGGTACGAAGCGACCCTCGGGGTGATGATCCACAGGTCGGCCAGCCAGGGATGCACGTACTTGTCCTCGTAGCGGCATCGGAACTCGGTGCCGGGGACGAACGTCGGATCGGCCGGCTGCTCGGTCGCGATGAGGTCTTCGCTGGTGCCCAAGAGCTCCTGCAGCTCGGCGGTCCCGAGGAACGGGCAAGCGGAAGTCACCTTCCCGGGCGAAGCCGGCGGGGTGAACGGCGGCGGTTTCGCGGTCGTCTTCGCGGCCGTCACCGGGGCTCGCGGCGTGGGGACCGCCGGGGCGGGCCGCGTGGTGGAAAGCGGTGCGGGCGCCGCCGGCGCCGAGCAGGCGGCAAGACAGACCGTCGCCACCACCACCGCGAGCACAAGCCGGATCCGTTGCATGGCCTTCCCACGCCCGGAGGCTGTTTCCGGTTGCCTAACCCTCCGCCGCCAGCTGGACCGCGACGTCGATGATCATGTCCTCCTGGCCGCCCACCAACGCGAGCTCGCCGCAGCGGCGCAGGATCGCCTGCGCCGGCACGCCGTAGCGCTCCGCCGCGCGCTCGGCGTGCAGCAGGAAGCTCGAATACACCCCGGCCCAGCCCTGGACGATCGCGTTGCGGTCCATCTTCGGCCAGCGGTGCAGGTACGGGCGGACCACCTCCTCCGCCGCGTCGAGCAGGGCGCCGACGTCGAGGCCGGTGTCGATCTCCAGGCGGTCGAACACCGCCGCCAGCACCTCCGTCGGCGAGTTGCCCGCGCCCGCGCCGAGCGCGCACAGCGATCCGTCGATGTACCGGACGCCCGCTTCGTACGCCAGGACCGAGTTCGCGACGCCGAGCGAGAGGTTCTGGTGCCCGTGGTAGCCGACCCACGCCGTGTCGCCGACCTCGGCGACCAGGGCCTCGAAGCGGGCGCGGGCCTCGTGCATCAGCAACGCGCCGGCCGAATCCGTCACGTACGTCGCCTGGCAGCCGGCGTCCACCATGATCCTGGCCTGCTTCGCCAGGTCTTCCGGCGGCGTCCGGTGCGCCATCATCAGGAAGCCGGCCGTCTCCATCCCGAGTTCGCGCGCCAGGCCGAAGTGCTGCGGCGAGACGTCGGCTTCGGTGCAGTGCGTCGCCACCCGCACCATCTCCGCGCCCGCGTCGAAGGCGCGCTGGAGGTCCTCCGCCGTCCCGATGCCGGGCACGAGCAGCACCGCGATCTTCGCCTGCTTCGCCTCTTCGCGGGCCGCGGCGATCAGCTCGAGTTCGTCGACGGCGGAAAAGCCGTAGGTGAACGACGAACCGCCGAGGCCGTCGCCGTGGGTCACCTCGATGACCCCGACGCCGGCCCGGTCGAGCGCGCGGACCGTGTCGCGCACCTGCTGCTCGGTGAACCGGTGCGCCATCGCGTGGCTGCCGTCGCGCAGCGTCGTGTCGATGATCCGGACGTCGTGCTTCAGCTCCGGGCGGCCGGTGTCCACTGATTCGTTCGCAAGCTCACTCATGCCGGCACCTCCTGCTTCGCGCGGGCCATCAGCTCGCCCACGCGGGCGGCCGCGGCGGTCATGATGTCCAGGTTCCCGGCGTACTCGGGCAGGTAGTCGCCGTTGCCGCGGACCTCGAGGAAGATGCCGACCCGCGCGTGCCCGTCCCATTCCTCGCGTGCGTCGTCGAACTGCGGGTCCGCCCGCAGCGAATACCCCGGCACGTACTTGCGGACTTCGTCGGCCATCTCGTGGATCGACGCGGTGATCGCGTCGCGGTCGGCGTCGAGGCCGATCGCGCAGAACACCGTGTCCCGCATGATCATCGGCGGCTCGACCGGGTTGAGGATGATGATCGCCTTGCCGCGCCCGGCACCGCCGATCTCGGCCACCGCCTGCGACGTCGTGCGCGTGAACTCGTCGATGTTCGCCCGCGTCCCGGGGCCCGCTCCCCGCGAAGCGACCGAGGCGACGATCTCGGCGTACGGGACCGCGGTCACCCGCGAAACGGCGTGCACCATGGGGATCGTGGCCTGGCCGCCGCAGGTGATCATCGAAACGTTCGGCGCGTCGAGGTGCGCGCCGAGGTTCACCGGCGGGCACACCATCGGGCCGAGGTGCGCCGGGGTCAGGTCGATCGCCTGGATGCCGGCTTCGGCGTACCGCGGCGCGTTCGCGGCGTGCGCCTTCGCCGACGTCGCTTCGAACACGAGCTGGGGCACGGGATCCTGGCGCAGCAGCCAGTCGACGCCGTCCGCGGACGCCGCGATCCCCTGCGCGCGGGCGCGCTCGAGACCGTCCGACTCGACCACGCCGACCACGTAACCGACTTCGATCACTTCACTGCGTCGCAGCTTCGCCAGCAAATCGGTGCCGATGTTGCCGGGGCCGACGATCGCCGCCATCACGGGAGCCATGTCCCGACGGTCGCACCGTGGCCACGGCCGACGACAGCCGGGCGTTCCGTTCACCGGAACGCCCGGTCCGGCGCCCTGAATCACCACCGCAGCGAGCAGGGCGGCGCCTCCCCGCAGGTCATGACGGCCGGTTTGATCGACTCCGGATCGGGGCAGTTCCGGAACAGCACCCGATCGAGGAGGTTGCGATGGCCGAACGGCGTTGGCACTTCATCCCGGCCACGGCTTGGCTGTGCTGGCTGAACCTGGCCGTCGGGGCGCTCGTGCTCCTCTCGAGCATCCTCACCTTGACCGGCACGGAGCACCGGATGCCCGTCCTGCCGGTGGTCGCGGCGGTGATCGCGGTCGGCCTGATCGTCGTCGCCGCCGTCGGCCTGGCGCGCCCGAAGCTGCGCGGCCGCTGACCGGCCGGGTCCCGCGGCGGCGCCGGGGCCCGGCCGGGATTCCCTACAGTTCCTGGTGATCCGCGTGCTCCACCCGGGCCTCCGGCACCGGACGGCCGTCACTCACCCGGAAATCGGCCACGTCGTCGAGGACGAACGTCGGCGTGCCCGCCACCTGGTCCGCGCGGCAGTGGTGCACGTCGGCGTCGATCACGTCCCGCAGGACGTACGCCGGGCGGGTGTCCGGCTTGCCGAACCGCACGTCCACGTTGTCCCAGCTGATTCCGCGGGCGTGCCGGACGAAGAAGCCGTACGCCGGGAGGGTGCCGAACATCGACGGCTCGGGATACGCGTTTTCCAGCTCCGGCGGGTTCTGCACGGCGTCGCCCGGGGTGAGGCCGCCCGCCAGGTGGTGGCGGATGTTGCTCAGCTTGACGTCTTCGATCGGGTGGCCGGGGATCCCGGCCAGGCACGACGGGTAGCGCGGGTCCGCGTCGATCGTCGTGACGTCGCTGATGCTCACCCGGCGCAGGAACCCGGCCGTGATCCCCGCCGGCCCGCGCAGCCGCGCGCCCAGCCGGAGGAACAGCGGCATCTGGACGTCGCGCATGGTCAGGTTGCTGATCGTGACGTCCTCCAGCCACCCGCCGTCGACCGTTTCCAGGGCCAGCCCGCGGCAATGCTCGAAGACGACGTTGGAGATCGCGATGTTGCGGAAGCCGCCGTTGGATTCGGTGCCGAACTTGACGCGGCCCGTGCGGCCGTACCCCGCGGTCTTGAACGTCCCGTCGACGAGCGTGCCGAGGTCGTAGCCGCTGACGAAGCAGTTGTCGATGGTGACGTTTTCGGTGTCCCGCACCTGGTTCAGGGCGTACGTGCTCTTGAGCACGATGGCGTCGTCGTTCGGCGAGTTCACCGTCGTGTTGGCGATCCGGACGTTCTTGCAGCAGTCGATGTTGATGCCGTCGCGGTTGGTGTCGATCACCAGGCCGTCGATGCGGAAGTTGTCGACGCCGGTCGGGAGGATGCCGAAGTGGCCGCCGTTGACGATCGTGATGTCGCGGATCGCGACGTTGCGGCACAGCTTGAGCGCGATCGCCTTGTTCCCGTTGAGCGGCGCGGATTCCGCGCTGCCGCCGGAAACCAGGCCCTTGCCGTCGATCTTGCCGGACCCTTCGATGGTGACGTTTTCGAGGTTCTCGCCCCAGATCAGGCTGTTGTGCCAGTGGCTGTGCCCGAAGTCCTGGTACGGGTTGCCCGCACCCGGTTCGGCGGGGTCGTAACCCTGGCCGCCGGCCGGGGCGGCGGCCAGGATCGTCGCGTTCGCGGCGAGGTACAGCGCGATGTTGCTCTTGAGGTGGATCGAATAACTCGCGTACGTCCCGGCCGGGAAGTACACGGTTCCGCCGCGGGTCGCGGCCGCGTCGATCGCGCGGTTGATCGCGGCGGTGTCGATGGCGCGCCCGTCGCCTTTCGCGCCGAACTTCGTGACGTCGAAGAAGCGGCCCGGCTGGCTCCCCAATTCCTCGGCTTCGGCCGGCTGAGATCCGACCAATGGCAGGGCAGCACCCGCCGCTCCCCAAGCGACGACACGGCGGCGGCTCAACGCTCTTCCCACAAGATCTCCCTTATCACGCAACGGCAGAAACACTGCTTCCGACGGCGGATCGGGAACGCGCCTCAAGCTAAAGGCAAAAGATCGGATGAGTCAAGCTCGTCCCCGCTCTCCGGAGAAAGCGGGGACGAGCCCGGTCTTCAGTCGAGCACTTCGCGCACGGTGCCCGCGGCGACGGTCAGCCGGCCTTCGCGCATGGCGAACCCGAGGCCCGGGCTCATCGCGACCGGCTGCCCCAGCTCCACCGTCAGCGAAGCCACGTCACCCGGCCGGACGGCTGTGACGCCGTCGGCGAGGGTGACCACCCCCACGACATCGCTGGTGCGGAAGTGGAACTGCGGGCGGTAGTTCGCCGCGAACGGCGTCCGCCTGCCACCCTCGGCGGCCGACAGCACGTGGACGTCCGCGCGGAACCGCCGGTGCGGCCGCACGCTGCCCGGCAGGCAGACGACCTGCCCGCGCCGGACCTCGCCGCGCTTCACCCCGCGCAGCAGCACCGCGGCGTTGTCGCCCGCCTCGGCGCGGTCCATCGGCTTGCCGAACGTCTCGAGCCCGGTGGCCACACTGGTCACCGCCGGGCCGAGGCCGATCACCTCGACCGCGTCGCCGACGGTGAGGGTGCCCTGCTCCACCGCGCCGGTCACGACGGTGCCGCGGCCGGTGATGGTGAGGACGTTCTCGATCGGCATCAGGAACGGCAGGTCGAGCCGCCGCGGCGGGATCGGCACGTGCTCGTCGACGGCGGCGAGCAGGTCGAGGATCCGCTGCGTCCACCGCGGGTCGCCCTCGAGCGCGCGCAGCCCGGACACCCGGACCACGGGCACCGCGTCGCCGTCGAACCCGTAGCGGGTCAGCAGCTCCCGCACTTCGAGTTCGACGAGGTCGAGCAGCTCCTCGTCGTCGGCGAGGTCGGCCTTGTTGAGCGCGACCACGAGGTGCCCGACCCCGATCCGGCGCGCCAGGACGACGTGCTCGCGGGTCTGCGGCATCGCGCCGTCCTGCGCCGAAACCACGAGCACGGCGCCGTCCAGCTGGGCCGCGCCGGTGATCATGTTCTTGACGTAGTCGGCGTGGCCCGGCATGTCGACGTGCGCGTAGTGCCGGGTCGGCGTCTCGTACTCGACGTGCGCGATGTTGATGGTGATGCCGCGCTCGACCTCCTCCGGCGCGCGGTCGATGCGGTCGAAGGCGACGTAGCGGTTGGTCCCGCCCTGCTCGGCGAGCACCTTGGTGATGGCCGCGGTGAGGGTGGTCTTGCCGTGGTCGACGTGCCCCATCGTGCCGATGTTCAGGTGCGGCTTGGTCCGCACGTACTGCTGCTTGGTCATGGGCTTTCCTTGTGCTGGACAAAAGAATGCGCGAAACCGGGCGGAGCGCCTCGACCCTCCCCCGGCGGTTTCGCGCCCAGGGCGGGGAAATCGGGGAAGGGTCAGCTTCGAGCGCCGGTCAGCCGTGCCGACAGGGCGCTCGGCAGGGACAGGCCTGCGAGCGTCGCGCTATCGGACACGGGGAACATGCCCGGAAGGGTGTCACGCCGGTCGAGGCGGTGTCATCCGGTTTTCGCGCGGCCGCATGATCAACGCCGCAACGTGGTACACGCAAGGGGTTTCGCCGCGGTTCGCGTAGGAGTGCTTTGCGTCGGCAGGAAAGTATGCCGAATCACCCGCCGCCAGGACGTACTCCTCCTCGCCGACGCCCAGGCACAGCTCACCCGACTCGACGGCGACGAACTCGTGGGAACCCGGTGCGTACGCCGGGAAAGCGCCGGCATCGCAGCCCGGCGGCAGGGTCGTGCGGATCCACTCGAAGTTGACGCCGGGGACGACCGGAGTCAGCACCGTGCGGTGCCAGCCGCCGGGCTCGGCGATGTGGTCCTGCTCCGCCGCGCGGCGGACGATCACGCGGCCGGGCTCCAGGTCGGCGAGCAGCCGGGAGAGGGACAGTCCGAGGCCGTCGGCGATGCGGGACAGCACCACGACCGTCGGCGTCTTCTCGCCGCGCTCGATGGCCGACAGCATGCTGACGCTGACGCCCGCCTGCCCGGCCAGGGCACTCAGCGCCAGCCCGCGGGCCGCCCGCAGCTCGTGCAGGTGACGGCCGAGCGACACCGGATCGATCATTCCTCTATGATAGCGGACATGTCCACTATAGCGGAAGCGACGGAGGCCGACGCCGAAGGCATTGCCGCCGTCTTCGCGCCGTATGCCACCGATTCCGTCGTCACGTTCGAGACCACGCCGCCGACCGCCGAGCAGTGGCGCGCGAAGATCCGCGAGAGCGCGTGGCCGTTCCTCGTGCTGGCCGAGGCGGGCGAGGTCCTCGGCTACGCGCTGGCCGCGCCGTGGCGGCCGAAGCCGGCGTACCGGTTCTCGGTGGAGACGACGATCTACCTCGCACCGCAGGCGGCCGGCCGTGGCCACGGGCGGCGGCTGCTCGACGAGCTGCTGAAGCGGTGCGGAGACGCCGGAGCCCGGCAGGCGATCGCGGTCATCGTCGACTCCGGCAACCCGGCGTCACAGCGGTTGCACGCCGCGGCCGGCTTCACCGACGCGGGCGTGCTGCGCGGCGTCGGCTTCAAGCACGACCGCTGGCTGGACACTTTGCTGATGCAGCGCGAACTCGGCTGACGACCCGCGGAGGACGCCGCGGCCGGAAAGCCTGCGGACCACGCACTCGAACCGGAGACCACCCGTCGCGGATGGTTCACGCCGACCGGCTGGAACGCGATGCCCCCGACCCGGCTCGCTTCGCGAGGGTCGCCGCACTGACACTGCTCGGCGCCCTGGCCGCGGGGGTCTTCCTGTGGATCGCCCGGCCGAGCACGCGCTGCGCTGACTCAGCGCGGCCGGGACTTCGCCCGCAGGTGCAGCCGCTCCCCTTGCTTGCCGAACAGGCTGAGGATCTCGGCCGGCCGGCCGTCGACCGCGCCGAACCAGTGCGGGAGGCGGGTGTCGAACTCCGCCGCCTCGCCCGGGCCCAGCGTGAGGTCGCGGTCGGCCAGGACCAGGCGCAGCCGGCCCGACAGCACGTACAGCCACTCGTACCCCTCGTGGACCTGGGGATCGGGTTCGCCCGTCTCCGGCTCCAGGATCATCTTGAACGCCTGCGGCGCACCCGGCTGCCGGGTCAGCGGCAGCACCGTCATCGCCGCGCCGTTGTGGCGCGGGATGCGGCGGGCGGTCAGGCGGACCCGGGGATCGCCGACCTCCGGCGCGCCCACCAGCTCGTCCAGCGGCACCTGGTGGGCCTGGGCGATCGGCAGCAGCAGTTCCAGGCTCGGCTTGCGCTGGCCGGACTCCAGCCGCGACAGGGTGCTCTTCGAGATGCCCGTCGCCGCCGACAGGTCGGCCAGGGTGACCCGCCGCTGCGTGCGGACCCGCTTGAGCCGGGGGCCGACCTCGGCCAGGGCCTGGGTGATCGCGTCCGTCATGCTTCCAGGAAACCCGTTCGTCCCGGAAATGGCAACATTAGTTGTCGGATTCGCGAAGCCGGGTTCATGGTGGCGGCATGAGCGAAAACGACAGCTTCGACGTACTGGTGGTGGGTGGCGGCGCCGCGGGACTCAGCGCCGCCCTGATGCTCGGCCGGGCGCGGCGGCGCGTCGCGGTCGTCGACTCCGGCGCCCCGCGCAACGGGCCGGCGGCGCACATGCACGGCTTCCTCTCCCGAGACGGCTTGCCGCCGTCCGAACTCCTCCGGATCGGCCGCGAAGAGCTGCGCGGCTACGGTGTGGAGCTCCTCGACGACCGCGTGACCCGGCTCGACCACGGCTTCGCCGCCCGCTTGGCGAGCGGCCGGGAGCTGACCGCCCGGCGCGTGCTGGTCGCGACCGGCATCCACGACGACCTGCCGGACGTCCCGGGCCTGCGGGAGAGCTGGGGCACCGACGTGGTCACCTGCCCCTACTGCCACGGCTACGAAGTGCGCGACCAGCCCCTCGGTGTCCTCGGCACGCAACCGGAGAGTGTCGAGCACGCGCTGCTGGTCCGCCAGTGGTCACCGGACGTCGTGTACTTCGCGCACACCACCGAAGTGTCCGAAGAGGACCGGGAACGGCTCGACGCGCGCGGCATCCGCGTCGTCGACGGCGTGGTGACCGCCCTCCGGCGCGAAGGCGGCCGCCTCGCCGGCGTCGAGCTCGGGGCCCGGTTCGTGCCGCGGACGGCGCTGTTCCTCCGCACCGGGATCGTCCCGCACGACCAGCTGCTGCGCGACCTCGGCTACGTCGAAGGCGACGTCGACGCGTCCGGGAAGACCGGCGTGCCCGGCGTGTGGGCCGCCGGGAACGTCGTCGACGCGCGGGCGACCGTGATCGTCGCCGCGGCCCAGGGCGCGTCCGCCGCCGCGGCGCTGAACCACGACCTGGTCAGCGAGGACGTCCGGCGGGCGGTCGACGCGCTCGGCGGCTTCTCCCCCGCCGCGGAACGCGCCGCGGCCGGCGCGCGCTGACGCCCTGGCTTCCGGCGGCCCGGCGTGCCAGGCTCGGCGGATGCGTCCGACGCTGTACGAATTCGCCGGCGGCGACCCCGCGTTCCGCGCGCTGGCCGCCGCCCACCACGAGCGCTGCCTCGCCGACCCGGAGCTGAACCACCCGTTCTCCCACCCCGGGCAGCACCCGCAGCACGTCGACCGGCTGGCCTGGTACTGGGCCGAGGTCATGGGCGGGCCGCCGCGGTTCTCGCGGGAGTGCAGCGACCACTCGGCGATGCTCCGGATGCACGCCGGCAACGGCGACATGAGCGACCTCGGCCGCCGGTTCGTGGCCTGCTTCGTGCAGGCCGCCGACGACGCCGGTCTGCCCGCCGATCCGGAGTTCCGCGCCGCGCTGCGGTCCTACATGGAGTGGGCGGTCGCCGAAGTGCTGACCTACCCGGGCCCGCCCGGCGAGGTGCCCGCCGGGCTGGCCGTGCCGCGCTGGTCCTGGACCGGATTGCAGCCGCTGTAACGACCGGGGCGGCCGCCGCGTCTTGCAGGCGACGACCGGCTGTGGAGGTCCGTCGCCAGAGCCGGTCCGGACGGGTTCCCCCCACCCGCCCGGACCGGCTCGTTCACCACGTCCGATATCCGCGAGCGGCGCCGCCGCGGCCCGCGCCAGACTGGCCGCCATGCTCCTCGACCGCTTCCTCCTCGCCTCCCGGGGCTTCGAGCACCACCTCAGCACCGTGCCGCCGGACGGCTGGGACGCGCCGACGCCGTGCTCCGCGTGGGACGTGCGGGCGCTGGTCAACCACATGACCCGCGGCAACCTCAACTACGTCGGTCTCCTCCGCGGAGCGACCCGGGAGGAGTTCCTCGCCCGGCGGGACGCCGACGCGCTCGGCGACGACCCCGTCGCCGCGTTCACCGGCTCGGTCCGGGCCTGCGCGGCCGCGTTCGCCGAGGAAGGCGCGCTGGACCGCGTCGTCGACTACCCCCTGGGCAAGCTCACCGGACGGCGGGCGCTGGCCGTGCGCACGACCGACAGCACCGTGCACACCTGGGACCTCGCCCGCGCGCTCGGCGCCGACGACGCGCTGGACCCGGGCCTGGTCGCCTGGATCGACGAGGACTACGACACGATTTTCGCGGGGCTGGCCCTGGGGCCGCGGTTCTTCGCCGAGCCGCCGCCCGCGCCGCCCGGCGCGTCCCGCCAGGACCGGCTGCTCACGCGGTTCGGCCGCGATCCTCGCGCAGCCGGCTGACCAGCTCGGTCAGCGCGGGCCCGAGCGGCCGGTCGACCCGCACCGAGGCGTAGCGGTCACCGCGGGTTTCGCCGCGGTTGACGATCACGACCGGCTTGCCCGCGTTCGCCGCGTGGCGGACGAACCGGAGCCCGGACATCACGGTCAGGGACGAGCCCAGCACCAGCAGCGCCTCGGCGTCGTCGACCAGCCGGTAGCACTGCTCGACCCGCGGCCGGGGCACGTTCTCGCCGAAGAACACGACGTCCGGCTTGAGGACGCCGGCGCACGCCGCGCACGGGACCGGCCGGAAGGCGCGCACGACGTCGGCGGGCAGCTCGACGTCGCCGTCCGGGTTGATCCGGGTGGCCGCGCCGATGAAGCCCGGGTTGGCCGCCCGCAGCCGCCGGTCGAGTTCCGCGCGCGGGCTGGTGCGGCGGCAGTCCAGGCAGACGACGCGGTCCAGGCTGCCGTGCAGCTCGACGGCGTCGGCGGTGCCGGCCGCCTGGTGCAGGCCGTCGACGTTCTGGGTGATGACGCCGGAGACGTAGCCGCCGTCGCGCAGGGTGGCGACGGCGCGGTGGCCGTCGTTGGGGTCGGCGCGGGCGATCGTGCGCCAGCCGAGGTGGCTGCGCGCCCAGTACCGCTGCCGCCCTTCGGCGCTGGTGACGAACTCGTCGTAGGTCATCGGCGTGTGCCGGCGCAGGCTGCCGCTTTCGCCGCGGTAGTCGGGGATCCCGGATTCGGTGGACAGCCCGGCGCCGCTGAGCACGGCGACGCGCCCGCGCGCGACGACGCTGGTCAGCTCGTCGAGGCTGGACGTCCGCGGCAGCGGCGCGTCCGCCGACGTCCAGGAGAGGGTGGGCCGGGTCCGCACCAGGCCAGGGTACCGGGGCCGGGTCACCCGACGGGGCCGTCCCAGACGGAGTCCGCGTCCGTGAAGGACGCCAGCAGCGTGGTCAACCGGGGTTCGCCGCGGCCGTTCAGCCGGTCGGAGGCGATGCGGCGGGCGACCCCCGCCACGAAGTCGGCGATCTGGACCCGGGCGTCGGAGCGGGAGTCGACGAACCGCACGTCCGCCAAGCGAGGGCCGAGGGTGGCCTTGAGCTGCAGCACGCGCTCGGCAGTGAGGGCCAGCTGCTCGTCGTGGATCACGGCGACCGGGACGTCGCCGGTGCTCCAGTGCCGGACCGTGTGGATCACCGCGGGCACCAGCGGATCCAGCACCGGCACCAGGCTCGGGTCGCTCGCCGGCCGGGCCCGGTAGGCGGCCACGCGCTCGCCGCCTCCCGCGGAACCGGCCGACGATCTCGCCGGCTTCGCCCGGAACGGCGGCGAGTTCGTCCACCAGCGCGAAGAACTCCTTCGGCGACGTCGCCACGCCGCGCCGGGGCCGCAACCGCAGCACGCTGGTGAACGCGGTCAACGCGAATTCCCAGCGGGCGGCGCCGAAGGCCGCCGGGCCCGTGCGGTGGAGGGTGCGGGCCATCGCGTCCGTGCCGTCCTCGGCCAGCAGGTCGACCGCGGCCCGCACGGCGAAGAACGTCTTGTCGGTCAGGTGCACGTGCCCGCGGCCGGCGAGCGGGCCCTCCGGGGCGAGCAGCCATTCGAGCACCGCGCGGTGCTTGGCGCGGAGCAGGTGGTTCGCCTTGTACTCCTCGGCGGGCGAGCCGATGCGGGCGCGGATCTCCCGGATGCAGGCGGCCGCCTCCGCCGGCGTCAGATCTACGCCGGCGTGGGCGAAGACGTCCGTCTCGCCGCCGAGGAGGTTCTCGCCCTCGGAGCCCGACTCGTCGCAGGCGATCTCGACCGGGCGCACCGGCCCGATGATGCCAGAGCGGCCCGGCCGCGGCGACCGCTTTACCGACCGCGGCGCACCGCCGTCCAGTCCGCTGTGGACGATCGGTGCCCCGACCGCCACGCAGGCCTACGCCTGAGCCAGCGTGATCTTGCCGTTCGCGACCGTGATCGGCTTCTTCTCCAAGGGCTTCGACGCCGGGCCGGTGGCCACCGCACCGTCGGCGATGGTGAACTTGCTGCCGTGGCAGGGGCAGTTGATGGTGCCGTCGGCGACGGTGTCGACCGTGCAGCCCTGGTGGGTGCAGATCGCCGAGAAAGCCGCGAAGGTCCCCGCCGCCGGCTGCGTCACCACCACCTGTTTGTCCGCGAACACCTTGCCGCCGCCGACCGGGACGTCCGCCGACGCGCCGAGTTCCGTGCCGGCGGGCGCCGGGGCGGCCGACGTCCCGCTCGAACTGCCGCCGTAGGTGCTGCAGCCGGCCGCCAGCCCGGCGCCGAAGACCGCGAGTGCCGTCCGGCGCGCCAGCACCGGATCCGTTTCGTCGTCGCGCACGTTCAGTCCTCCGCCTGCTAGAAGGTCAAACCGGACCGGGTGAAGAACCACAGCGACGCGCTCAGCCAGAGCCCGACCAGCGCCGTGAAGGCCAGGCCGCCCACCAGCGGGAGCGACCAGCCGGGCGCGCCGTCCTTGCGCAGCAGGAGCATCTTCGCGACGAACACACCGTAGAAGAAGCACCCGAGCAGGGAATGCAGGAGGACGCGGGTGTCGAACGCCTGGAACCCGAGTGCGTAGAGGCAGTGCATCGCCACCGGGATCGACACGAGGAAGGCCAGCCGTCCCGACCAGCGGTGCACCGGCGCGACCCACGCGGGCGCGCCGCCGCCGAACTTGCCGTACATGGCCAGTGCCGAGCCGAGCTGGACGAGGGCGAGCACGACGACGACCGTGGCGAGCCACGCCTTCACCGCCTGCGGACCGGAGAAACCCGCGACGTTCACCGCGACACCGGTCGGCGTGTGCAGGCTGCCGTAGACACCGAGCGCCACCGAGACGACGGCGCCGGCGACCAGGGGCACCACGAGCGCGACCGAGGCGCGGCGGCCCGCTGCCGGGGCGGTCATCAGAAGGCCCCGTTCCCGGCCAGGCCGCTGATCGCCTCGGCGGTCAGCGAGGTGCCGTCGACAGTCGCGGTGGCCGCGGCCGGATCGAGCGGCGGGGCGGCCGCCGGGCCCTCGTCCGTCGTGAGGATGCCGACCTGGCTGCCGTCGGGCTGCACGATCCAGCCGACCTTCGCCGCCTTGCCCTTCACCTTCGGCGCCGCCCGGTAGAGGCCCGCGGGTTTCTTCGCCGTCGGCACGGTGAACCGGTACGTCTTGCCCGCCGCCGTCACGGTGCCGGTGGCCGAAGTGGTGTCGAAGCTGCCCGTCAGGCCGGCGTCCGGGGCGCCCTGGAGGTCCAGCTTGCCGCCGACGGTCACGCCCTGGAGCCAGGCTTCGAGCTTCTTGCCGTCGCAGAGGTAGGCGATGGCGTGGCCGTCGCGCGCCGACACCGCGATCGACGCGCCGCCTCCGGTCACCTTCCCGGCGTAGTCCGCCCGTGCGGGCACTTCGGGTTTCGGCGGCTCGGACGTCGCGGGCGGCGCGGTCGTCGTCGCGGGCGGCGCGGTCGCCGGGGTACTCGCGGCGCCCACCGCGCTCGCGGCCCCGGCGACCGGCGGCGCGCCGGTCCCGGTCGCCAGGTCGGCGACGCTGATCCCCCCGGCGAGCAGCACACCGGCGAGCAGTGTGAACAACGGCCCCGGATGTTTCATGGTCTTCCCCGCTTCTCCCGGTCCACCACCGTGTCCGCAACACGGACTTCGGGCCGAAACGGCTCAACGCTACGCGCCGAAAAGAGGTATTGCTTAGCCCCGGCAACCGGTTGGCTCGTGGTTGACTGGCCGCATGCTGCCCTGGGACGGCGAACTCGCCGGCCGGCTCGACCGGCACACCGTCACTTCCACGCTGCTGCGCGGCAATCCGCTCGGCGACCCGCACGAACGGCCGCTGTGGGTGTACGTCCCGCCCGGCTACGACGACGGCGACGAGCGCTACCCGGCGGTCTACGTCATCCAGGGCTACACCGGGCACCTGGCGATGTGGGCCAACCGGACGCCGTTCCGGCAGCCGTTCGTGGAGACGGCCGACGCCGTCTTCGCCGACGGCGCGCCGGGGTGCGTGGTGGTGTACGTCGACGCGTGGACGGCGTACGGCGGCTCGCAGTTCGTCGATTCGCCGGGCACCGGCCGCTACCACTCCTACCTGTGCGACGAGATCGTGCCGTGGGTCGACGAGCACTACCGGACGCTGCCCGGCCGCGAGTCCCGCGCGATCGCGGGCAAGTCGTCGGGCGGGTTCGGCGCGATGATCACGCCGATGCTGCGGCCGGAGCTGTTCGGCGCGCTGGCCACGCACGCGGGCGACGCGCTGTACGAGCTGTCCTACATCCCCGACTTCGGCAAGGCGGTCCGCGCGCTGCGCGGGTACGACCAGGACATCCAGGCGTGGTGGGCGGACTTCCGGAGCCGGCCGGCGTTCACCAAGCCCGAAGACGCCACCCTGCTGATGATCCTGGGCGTCTCGGCGTGCTTCTCGGCCCGGGACGACGGGACGCCGGAGCTGCCGTTCGACCCGCAGAGCGGCGCGCTGCGGCCGGAGCAGTGGCAGCGCTGGCTGGATTGGGACCCGGTCCGGATGGTGGCGGGCCACGCGGAGGCGGTCCGCTCGCTGCGCGCGGTGTGGATCGACGCGGGCACGAGCGACGAGTACTTCCTCGACCTCGGCGCGGAGGCGTTCCGGGCGGAGGTGGCCCGGGCAGGCCTGCCGGACGACCGCCTCCACTTCGAGCTGTTCGACGCCGGCCACGGCGGGATCGACTACCGGTACCCGCTTTCGCTGGCCTGGCTGGCGCGGCGGCTGGCCCGCTGATGGTCACCGAGACCGACCTGGCGCTGCCCGGCGGACGCACCCTGCACGTGCACGACACCGGCGGCCCCGCACGGCTCACCGTGTTCTGGCACCACGGGACCCCCAACACCGGGGCGCCGCCCGCGCCGTTGCTGCCACTGGCCGCGGAACTCGGGATCCGGTTCGTGTCCTTCGATCGGCCGGGCTACCGCACCTCGACGCCGGTGCCCGGGCGGACCGTCGGGAACGCCGCCGGGTGCGTCACCGCCGTGGCCGATGCGCTCGGGATCGACCGGTTCGCCCTGATGGGGCACTCCGGTGGCGGCTCGCACGCCCTCGCCGGTGCCGCCCTGCTGCCGGAGCGGGTGATCGCCGTGGCGAGCCTGGCCGCCGTCGCGCCGTTCGATGCCGTCGGGCTCGACTGGTTCGGGGGCATGGCCGCCGCGAGTGCCGGCTCGCTGCGGGCCGCCGCCGAAGGGCGGGCCGCGAAGGAGAAGTACGAAGCCGCCGCCGAGTTCGATCCCGGCGTCTTCACCGCCGAAGACCTGGCCGTGCTCCGCGGGTCGTGGTCGTGGCTGGACGAGGTCGTCCGGGCGGCGCTCGCGGACGGGCCCGGCGGGCTGATCGACGACGACCTCGCCTACGTCACGCCGTGGGGCGGCGACCCCGCCCGGATCACCGCGCCCGTCCTCCTCGTGCACGGCGAGCGGGACCGGATGATCCCCGCCACGCACAGCGCGTGGCTCGCCGGGCGGTGCCCGGACGCCGAGTACCGGCTCGTGCCCGGCGAGGGCCACCTGTCCGTGCTGCGTCACGCCGCCGACGCGCTGACCTGGCTCGCCGCTCAGGGCAGCAGGACCAGCGAAGCGACCACCGGCGCGAGGTAGAGCACCGGGAACGCCAGGTGCGAGTACGCCCGCGCCTTGGCCACGGTGACCAGCGCGCCGCCGAAGTACAGGACCAGGCCGATCGCCGCCGCGACGCCGATCGGCGGCCAGAACAGCCCGGCGAGCAGGCCCGCCGCGCCGGCCGCCTTGGCCGTGGCGAGCGGGTTCCACCACGACCGGGGTACGCCGTACCCGGTGATCGGCTCGACGACCCACTTCGCGCGGGCGAACATCGAGACGGCCGAGAAGCCGACCCAGACCGCGGCGGCGACGGTGACGATCAGGTGAGCGGTGGTCATCGGAACTCCTCGGGTACGCGGCCCCGGGGCCGGGGTCCGTCACCCCCACGACTCCGCGGTCCGGGCCGATGTGACAGCCCCGCGCGTGACGGCCGTCACGGCCGCCCGAAGTGCGCCACGACCATTTCGGCCAGCGCCGTGACGTCGGCGTCGACCATCGGCTCGCCCGTCATGCCCATCCGGTGCAGCAGCGCGCCGACCACGACGTCGACGAAGAACAGCACCCGGCTCTCCGGTTCACCGAGGGCCTCCTGCAGCGCCAGCCGGTACGGATCCTGCAGCCGCGAGGACAGGACCACGCGCAGCGCCGGATCGCTGACGGCGTCGCTGAACACGCCGGCGAACGCGTCGCCCACGCCGGGTTCGCCGATCTTCGCCGCCACCCAGCGGATGGCCGCGGTCAGGATCTCCGCCCGGCTCCCCCCGGCCAGCGGCGCCGGGCCGAACGCGTCCAGGAGGCAGTCCACGATCAGCTCGCCCTTGGACGGCCAGCGCCGGTAGATCGTCGTCTTCGCGACACCGGCCGCCCCGGCGATCCGCTCGACCGTGGCCCGCGCGTAGCCGAGCTCGCCGACCGTGCGCAGGGTCGCGGCGAACACCGCGTCGTGGACGCCGGCCCGAGGCCGGCCCGGCGGCCGGGCGGAGGGGGACGAAACCATGGCGCGAGCCTACCGGTTTTCGCTACCGTAGGTTTCGATACCTCAGGTTTCGAAACTAGGGAGTGACCGTGACCGGACAACCGATCGTGCAGCGCCCGCCGGAGCCGGACTGGCTCGCGATGACCACCGACGAGCTGCTCGCCTACCGCGCGGCCGAGAATCGCTTCCGGGCGTCCGCCGCCGCGCGGGCGATCACCGGGGAACCGGACCCGGACGCCGTGATCGCGTGGCGGGAACTGGCGGTGCCCGGCCGGGAGCTACCGATCCGGGTGTACCGCCCGGCCGTGCGCGACGGCGGCGCACTGCCGCTCGTGATCCACGTCCACGGCGGCGGGTTCGTGGGCACAGCGGTGCAGAGCGACTGGGTGAACAGTCGCCTGGCCGCCCGGCTGCCCGCGGTCGTCGTCTCGATCGAACACCGGCTCGTCGCCCCGGACCACCCGCTCCCGGACGCGGTCGACGACGGCTGGGACGTGCTCCGGCACCTCGTGCGCGACGCCGGCGCGTGGGGCGTCGACCCCGCACGCGTCGCCGTCTTCGGCGAAAGCTGCGGCGGGCTGATCAGCGCACTGGCCGCGATCCGGGCCCGGGAGGCGGGACTCGCCCTGCGGGCCCAGGTGCTGGTCAACCCGGCGGTCGACGCGACCGGCGCGCTGTTCGACCACCCGTCGGTCACCGAGTACGCCCACACACCGACCCTCACGGTACCGGTGCTGCGCCTGTTCCGGCGGCTTGCCGTCCCACCGGGCACCGACGCCCGCGCGGTTTCCCCGCTGCACGCCGACGACCTGGGCGGACTGGCCCCGGCGCTCGTGGTGGTCCCGACGCACGACCCGCTGGCCGATCACGGCCGCCGTTACGCCGGACGCCTGGAGTCGGCGGGCACTCCGGTCCGGCTGTCCGAGTACGCCGGCGCCGGGCACGCGTTCCTCAGCATGCCGGGCCTGGTGCCGCAGGCGGAGGCCGCGGCGGCGGAGATCCTCGGCTTCCTCCGGACCGCGTTCGCGGCGGACCGGGCATGAGCCCGGCGCCGATGGACGACGAGGACCGGATCGACGGCGCGGCCCTCGGCGGAGTGGCGGCCACCTGCCTGTGGACGCTGCGCAACCGCGCCGAGGAGTCGCGGCACCCCGGCTCGGCCTTCGCCGACCCGCTGGCCGAACGTCTCCACCGCCGGATCTCCCACGACTACGAGCGGTTCGGCAAGCCGAACCAGATCCACCCGCTGCGCGCGGTCGCCCTGGACTTCGCCATCCGCGCCTACCTGGACCGGTATCCCGCCGCCACGGTGGTCGCCCTCGGCGAGGGCCTGCAGACCACCTACTGGCGGCTGGGTCGGCCCGCCGTCGACTGGGTTTCGGTGGACCTGCCGCCGGTGATCGGCCTGCGCCTGCGCCTGCTCCCGCCGGAGCCGCGGATGACCGCGATCGCGGCCTCGGCCCTGGACCGCGGCTGGCTGGACGTCCCCGATCCGGCGCGGGGCGTGTTCATCTCGGCCGAAGGGCTGTTCATGTACCTCGACCGCGACGAGGTGTTCGCCCTGATCGCCGACTGCGCCGCGCGGTTCCCCGGCGGGCAGCTGTTCTTCGACTCGATCCCGCCGTGGCTCAGCAGGCGGACGCTGAAGGGCGGGGCGCGGGGGCGCCCCCCGTTTTCCACTCTACCGGCCGGCACCGACAATTCCGGGCTGCGCTTGTCGGCCCGCTACGCCGTCCCGCCCATGCCGTTCGGCCTGACCGTCTCCGGAGCGGCGCGCCTGCCCGGCCGGATTCCCGGCGTGGCGGCCGTCGAAGACGTGCAGCCGCCGCCCGGCCGCAAGGCCTGGCGGCCGGGCACTCTGCGGAAGCTGGCGAACCTGCCCGGCCTGCGTGACCTGCGCCCGTCGATCAGCTTGGTGAGCTTCGCCGGCCCGCGGTGAGCGCGGTGCGGTGCCGGGGAGCCGGGCCCGGCACCGTCCATTGTGGAGAATCAGCGGGCCGGCAGCAGCGGCAGCAGTTCCTGGTGGCGGCCGGCGCGGCGCAGCACGGGCGAGCCCGGCCGGTCCGGTTCCCGCGTACCGGCCCGCAGCGCGGCCAGGAAGCGCACGACCTCGCGCGGCGGCGGCAGGATGTCCTCACCGCCGAGGTAGGACAGCACGATCATCTCCTCCCCGCACGCCGCCTCGACGGCGACCGCCCAGCCGTGCACCTCGTCCCAGAGCAGCGCCACGTCGCGCTCGGGGAACCGGCGCAGCCGCCAGTCCACCGCCAGGTACGCCGACACCGGGACGTCGACGTCCACGGTGCAGGATTCCAGGCCGAAGCCGAGCGCGCGCGCCACCTCGCCGAGATACGCGCGCAGCCCGCGCTGGAACCAGAATTCGAGATCGGTGTCGATCAGGCCGGACACCCGTTTCCTTTCGCCACGTTCGACAAGAGCGGCAACGGCCGCCACCTCATTGTCTTTTGCCACCGCGACAGCTGTCGCGCTTCGTGCGTAGACCGTACAGACTTCGCGGACTTCGGCCCACCGCCGGGCATCCGCGGTCGCGGACTGTGCAGCGACACGCCCGTCTGCACGTGCACCAATCCACTGTAGACGATCAAATCCGCAGGTGAAGCCGTTTTCCCGCAATTCACCGGAATCGCCCCGCGCATCCGGCGCGAATGGGAGCAGCCGAAGTTCAGCCGAACGCCAAAATCGGGACGCGGGTGCGTTCCAGATCGGCGAACAGATCTCCGATGTCCTCGACGCGCGCCAGGACTTCGCCCGCGGTGAACCTGAGGTGCGTGACGTGCCGGCAAGCGCGGACCTCGTCCCACGTGACCGGAGCCGAGACCGTCGGCTCGTCGCGCCCGCGCAGCGAGTACGGCGCCACCGTGGTCTTGAACGGGTTGTTCTGGCTCCAGTCGATGAAGACCTTGCCCGGGCGCAGGTTCTTCGTCATCCGCGCCACGACGAGGTCCGGCGTCTCGGCGGCGAGCCGCTCGGCCAGCGCCTTGGCGTACTGCGACGGCTCACCGCCGTCCGTCGTCACGATGCCCGCGTACAGCTGCATGCCTTTGGAGCCGCTGGTCTTCGCAACCGGGGTGAGCCCGTCCTCGACGAGGACGTCGTGGAGCCGTTCGGCGACCCGGCAGCAGTCGACAACCGTCGCGCCGGGTCCCGGGTCGAGGTCGAACACCAGCCGGTCCGGGGTGCTGCGCTCGTCGCCGGGCCCGACGGTCCACTGGTGGACGTGCAGTTCGAGGGCGGCGAGGTTGGCCGCCCAGACGAGCTCGGGCAGGTCGTTGATCAGCGGGTACGCGACGATCTCGGGCTCCTTGCCGCGGCCGCCGACGGTCAGGCGCGCGGTGCGGACCCAGTCCGGCGCGTGCCGGGAGACGTCCTTCTCGAAGAACGAGGTGCCGGTGACGCCCTCGGGGAACCGCACGAACGTCATCGCCCGGTCGCGCACGTGCGGCAGCAAAACCGGCGCGATCCGCGTGTAGTAGTCGAGCACCTCGCCCTTGGTGAAGCCGGGCCGCGGGTAGAGCACCTTCTCGAGGTTCGACAGCGTCAGCCGGCGCTCGCCGACCTGCACCGTGATCCTGCTCCCCGCCACGGCCCCACGCTACCGCGGCAGGACGTGCCCGGAGACCACCCGCGCGACGAACCGCTCCGCCACTTCGCGCAGTTTGACGTTCTCCCGCTGCGACTGCTCCACCAGGAGGGCGAAGGCGTCGTCGGCGTCGACCTGGCGGATCGCCATCAGCATGCCCTTGGCCTGGTCGATCACCGCGCGGGACGTCAGCGCCGTCCGGAGGTGCTCGGCGGTCTCGCGGGCCTTCAGGTACCGGTGGTACACGCGGAGGATCGCCGCCACCGCGGCCGTGTAGAGCTCCAGCAGCTGGGCCTCGACCTCCTCGAAGCCGTCGTCCTGCCGTCCGTAGCAGTTGACCGCGCCGGAGAACCGCTCGTCGGCCACCAGCGGTGCGGCGAGGAAGCTCCCGAAGCCCGCCTCCCGGGCGCCGTCGGCGAAGCGCGGCCAGCGCTCGACCGCGTCGGACACCGTCGTGCGGACGATCTTGCCGCCGCGGATCGCCTCCACGCAGGGACCGTCGCCGATCCGGTACTGCTCGCCGTCGAGGTCGTCCACCACCGCGCTCGTCGCGGTCGCCGTGTGCGGCACCTCGCCGGTGACCAAGGTGACCGAGGCCTCGTCGACCCCGGGGACGGCGTGGCGCACCTGCAGGCAGATGTGCCGCAGCAGGATCCGGAAGTCGTCCTCCTCCCGCAGCACGGCGGTGAGGGCCTCCAGCGCCCCGGTGACCTCGTCGAACAGCGGCGACGCGGGTGCGGTGGGGTCCCGGCGTTCCATGTCTGCTCCTCCCGCTCGGGCGCGAGTCCCCTCGGGTACCCACTCCGCCGTGGTTCCATGTCCGCCCCCGGCCGGCCCGGGATCCTCCGGACGGGTTTACGAGGGACCCCGGATTGGTAATCAGCGGCCATGTCGTCGGAACAGGCCTCGGCGGGCGAGCTTCCGCTGGACGGCGAGCTGGCCGTGGTCGCCGCCCGGATGTCCGGGTTGCTGCTTTCGCGGGACACCGTGGAGTCGGTGCTGGAGCTGATCGTTTCGCTGGCCGGGACGACGATCCCCGCCGCGGCGGGGGTGGGGGTCACCCTGGTCGACGCCGACGGTGGCTTCGTCACGACGAGCGCTTCCGGGCCGCTGGTGCGCGAAGCCGACGCCCTGCAGTACGAGCTGGGCGAAGGGCCTTGCCTGGCCGCGCTGGCCGGGTGTTCGCCGCAGCGGATCGACGACGTCACCACGGAACGGCGCTGGACCCGGTGGTGCGCCGCGGTCGCCGGCTCGGGGCTGCGGTCGGTCGTCACCGCCCCGATGGCCACCGAAGACGGCTGCCACGGCGCCATCAAGATCTACGCGACGGCACCCGGCGCCTTCGGGCCCGTCGACGAGCGGGCGCTGGTGACCTTCGCCGACCGCGCCGCGGTCCTCGTCGCCAACGCCCGCGCCCACGAACGCGCCGGGCGATTCAGCGAGCGGTTCAAGGACACCCTGCGCGACCGGGACCTGATCGCCATGGCGAAGGGCTTCCTCATGGGCCGGGACGGCCTCGGCGAGGAGGCGGCGTTCGACCGCCTGCTCTCGCTGGCCCGCGCCCGCGGCACCAGCCCGGCCGAAGCCGCCGCCCACCTGGTCGCCCCGGCGCCGCGGGAAGGGTGAACGCATGCGTTTCCTCCCCGAGGAGGAACAGCGGCGGCTGATCGCCGCGTGCTTCGCCCGGAGCGACCTGACGCTGGAAGAGCTGTGGATGCGGTACTTCGCCCTCGGCGGCAGCCTGAGCCTGCTGGAACTGGACGCCTACCTCAACGCGCTGGTCACGCTGCCGCGCGTCGACCGCGACATGGTCGCCCACGCCGTCAACGAACGGCTCGACGAAGTGACCGGGCCGGCCCGCGCGCCCTACAGCCACTCGATCCCGGACGCGAAGCCGTTGCACGGTCCCCTGAGGGCGCTCGTCGACCTGCTCGAAGGCGCGCACCGCGCACCGCCCGAGCGGCTCCCGGCGGTCGTCGCCGAGGCGGGCCGCGCACTCGACCTGACGATCGGCGTCTACCTGGCCGACTACGACCAGCGCACGCTCGTGCCGCTGCGGCCGGGCGCCGCGGAACTCGACATCGACACCACCGTCGGCGGGGACGTCTACCGCCGGGCCGGCACCCTGACCCGCGACGGTACATTGTGGACAGTGCTGCTCGACGGCGTCGAACGGCTCGGGGTCCTGGAAATCGTCCCGTCCGGCGACGCCGACCCGGACGACCCGGCGTTGCGGGAGCAGTGCCGCTGGCTGGCCGCGCTGCTCGGGCACCTGATCACGATCACGACCCAGTACGGCGACGGGCTGGACCGCCGTCGCCGCCACCGTCGCCGCGGCTCCCCCGCCGAGCTGCTGTGGCAGAGCCTCCCGCCGCTCACCGGCGCCACCGAAAGCGTCGTCGTGGGCGTGAGCGTCCAGCCGGCGTACGACCTGTGCGGCACCGTGTTCGACTACGCCCTCTCGGAGGAACGGGCGCAGCTGGCGATGTTCGACGCCGGCGCACGCACCGGCAGCGCGAACACCGCCGTCGTGTCCGCCCTCGCCGCCCACCGCGCCGCCCGTCACGGCGGCGCCTCCCTGGGCGAGCAGTTCGCCGCGGTCGCCGCCGAGCTCGAAAGCCGGCCGGACGCGCCCGCCGTGAACGGTGTGCTCGCCGAGCTGGACCTGGACACCGGCCTCCTGCGCCTGCTCGGCGCCGGGCAGGCGGCACCCCTGGTCGTCCGCCGCGGCGAAGCGCTCCCGCTCTCCGGGCCGGCCGCTCCGCGGTTCTCCTCGGCCTGCGGGCTGCCACCGGTCACGGAGCTCCGGCTCGAAGCGGGCGATCTGATCGCGCTGTGCTCCCGTGGCGTCGCCGAAACCGTGGACGGGGCCGGGCAGCCGTTCGGCCGCGCCCGGATCACCGCACACCTCGCCCGGGACGCCGCCGAGCTGCCCCCGGAGATCGCCCGCCGGCTCACCCGCGCCGTCCTCACCCATGGCGGCGGCGAATTCCGGCAGGACGCGGGGGTGCTGGTCGCCCGCTGGAGCACGCGCCGGGCGTGGCCGGCGGGCGAACTCGGGAGCGGCACGGGCTTGTCGATCGCCCGCTGAGCCTGGCCTGCCCGTGATCTGCCTCGCACACTCATCCTGAACTGATCGCTCGGCCCGCCCGGCCGCTGAGCCCGCCCGGCCCGCTCAGCAGGCGGGCTCGTGCACCTCGGCCGCCAGCAACTCCCTCAGCGCGTCCGACAACGACGCGAACATCGGCACGACCGCGGCCAGCCCGGTGATCCGGAACAGGCGCGCCAGGGTCCGGCTGTTCGCCACCACCCCGAAGCGCCGGCCCGCCGCGCCGGCCCGCTCGGCCGCCGCGGCCAGTGCCCGCGCGCCGGCCAGGCCGACGAAGGCCACCTGCGTCAGGTCCACCACCGTCGTTCCCGGTGGCGCCGACCCCAGCTCGCGCTCGAGGATCGGCAGGGTCAGCGCGTCGATTTCGCCGGTGAAGGTGAGCACCAGGAAACCGGGGCGATACTCCGTCCGGCGCGCGGTCAGGGGCGCGGACCGGCCGGGGACCGGAAAGGTGGGGGACACGGGTTCGATTGGCCTTCCGCGCCGGCCCGGGGCCGGCGACGCAGTGACGTGATCAAGGACGGGGTCTTGATACCCAAACGCCCGGTCCGGAAACGCTCTTCTTCAGGGCGAGACGCTCGTGAAGGCCGACCAGAGCCGTTGCGCGGCGTGGTGGGCCGGGGCGCCGGGCCGGATCTCGCGGAGGGCGTCGGGCGAGGCGGGCCGGCGGCCCCCGAGGTGCTCGACGAGGGCGACGGCCAGCTCGCGGACCTTGACGTTGAACTCCTGGCTGGCGCGGCGCAGCGTCTGCCAGGCCTCCTCCGGCGAGCACCGCCGGACCGCCATGATCGCGCCCTTCGCCTGCTCGATGGCGGCGCGGGACGCCAGCAGGTCCAGCATCTGGTCGGGGTCGCCCGCGGTGGCGGTCTCGGCGACGACCAGCGTCATCTCGGTGAGTTTCGCGTAGCGCTGCAGGATGGCCAGGGTGTCCGCGCCCGGTGCCCGGTCGAGCGAGACCGACAGGACGAAGACCCCGTCTTCGTCCCAGAACCCGGGCAGCGCGGCGGCGCCCCGGATCGCCGCGACCGCCGGGCCGCCGTCGAAGACGGTCTCGCGGGTCAGCGCCGGCCAGCGCTCGTCGCCGAAGAGGCGGTCCGTGGTGACCGGCTCGCCGGTGGCGTTCGCGACGGGGACCGGGCCGCCGTGCGCCAGCTGGGCGGACAGCACCTGCTCGCCGACACCCGCGGTGGCCAGCACGCGCAGCGGCCGTTCGCCGCGGCTGATGGTCAGGCCCGCGCCGAGCCAGCCGGGCAGCTCCCCGGCGATGCGCTCGAGCAGTGCCTGCAGCAGTTCGGACAGCGGTCTCCAGCGATCCGCTGCGTTCATGAGTGTCTCGGTCACCGAACCTCCACCGGTCTTGGTTCCTTTGATTTACCGCAAGCCGCGGCTGTCCGCCTCCGACGCAGCCGGAGTTTGTGGGACCGGCCACGCGGACCGGCGAACCGGCAGGGCCGTCCGGGGGAACCCGATCACCCGGCTGGAGTCAGCAGCGGTCCAGGAGCGCCTGTTCCCGCACCACCGGCAGCGACAGCGTCCGGTAGCCGACGTCGTCGAAGAGGACGGTGAGCTTGTCCTCCTCGACGGTCATCACGACGCCGCGGCCCCACTCGGCGTGCCGGACGACGCTCTCCGCGTGGAACTCCCCCGCGGGCGGCCGGTCCTCGACCTCGGCACCGGCGTCGCAAAGGTCGCAGTTGCCGCACGGCTTCGCGAGTTCCTCGCCGAAGTACCCGAGCAGGTACCGGCGGCGGCAGCCGGTGGTCTCCGCGTAGGCGCGCACCATCTCCACCCGCGAGCGGACGAGCTCGGCCGCCCGCTCCGCCGCTTCGAGCGCCCGCCCGACGACGGCACCGGTGTCCGCGCGAGCGGCGGTGAGCGTGCACCGGCCGTCCGGCCCGGTGACCACGTCGCCGCAGCGTTCGAGCAGGCCGAGGGCGCGGGTCCGCCGCGCGGCCGGGCCGGGGACGGCCTCGGCGAGCTGCCGGCTTCCCAGCGGTCCCGGCCGCAGCGCTTCGACGACCGCTCGCAACTCCGCCTCCGGCGGCGCGGACCGGGTGAGGAACCGTTGCCGCGCCAGGTCTTCCGGCCGGTAGCAGAGCAGCACCTCCGCCGGTTCGCCGTCCCGGCCGGCGCGGCCGATCTGCTGGTAGTACGTGTCGACCGAGTCCGGGACGGACGCGTGCACCACGAACCGCACGTCGGGTTGGTCGATGCCCATGCCGAACGCCGAGGTCGCCACCACGACGTCGGTCTCCCCCGCGGCGAACCGCTCGTGCACCGCGTCGCGGTCGGCCGCCTTCATCCCGGCGTGGTAGGCGAAGGCACGGACGCCGCGGCCGGAGAGGGCCTCGGCGTAGTCCTCGGTCTCCCGGCGGCTCGCGGTGTAGAGCAGGCCGCTGCCGGGCATCGCCGCGACCCGGTCCACCACGGCCGCGCGCTTCGCGGCGTCGCCGGTGAACCGCGCGACCACCAGGTGCAGGTTCGGCCGGTCGAAGCTCGCGATCACCCGCACCGGGTCGCGCAGGCCCAGTGCCGCGACGATGTCGTCCCGGACCGGCGCCGCCGCGGTGGCGGTGAGGGCGATCACCGGCGGCCGCCCGAGCCGCTCGACCACCGGGGCCAGCCGCAGGTAGTCGGGCCGGAAGTCGTGGCCCCACGCCGACACGCAGTGGGCCTCGTCGACGACGAACAGCGACACCCCCGCCCCGGCCAGCCCGGCGACGACCTCGTCCTTCGCCAGCTGTTCGGGCGACAGGAAGACGTACTCCGCCGTGCCGGCCCGGATCGCCTCCCACACCCGGTCCCGCTCCCCCGCCGACTGCCGCGAGTCGAGGGCCACGGCGTCCGGCACGGCCGCGGCGTCCAGGCCCTCGATCTGGTCCCGCTGCAACGCCAGCAGCGGCGACACGATCACCGTCGGCCCGGGCAGCACCAGCGCCGGCACCTGGTAGATCGCCGATTTGCCGGCTCCGGTGGGCAGCACCGCCAGCACGTCCCGCCCCTCGCTCGCCGCGCTCATCGCCGCGGCCTGCTCGGCGGACAGCTCGGCCCAGCCGAAGCGGTCCGCGGCCAGCCGGCGCAGCTCGGCCACCGTTTTGTCGTTCATGGCGGCCGGGCTACCCCGGACGGCGCCCGGCAACCGCCGACCCGAACGAGCGGTTTATCCGGCGCGGCGGGCGGGGTAGCCGATCGGTGATCCGAGGAGGCGCCATGACCCACCGGTGGTCCCGATGATGTTCAGCGAAGTCGTCGTCGCCGGGCAGATCGCCCGCGACCTGGTGATCGAAGTCCCGGACGCGCCCGGCGCGGACTCGTCGGCGCCCGTGAAGCACCGGCAGGAGCTGCTCGGCGGGAAGGGCGCGAACCAGGCCGTGGCGCTGGGCCAGCTCGGGATGTCGGTGTCGCTGGTCGGCGTCGTCGGCCGCGACCGCACCGGGGACGCGCTGCTCGCGCAGGCCCGGGCCGACCGGATCGGCACCTCTTACGTGATCCGCCGGGCGGGCACCGAGACGGCCCTGCTCGTCGACGTCGTCGAGGACCACGGCCGGCGCCGCTACCTCGAGCACGTCCCGGAGGGGACGCTGCTCACCGAGGACGACGTCTTCGCCGCGGCCGCCCCCATCTCGGCCGCCGCTTCCCTCATCGTGCAGCTGCAGCAGCCCGCGCCGGTGGCCCTGCTGGCGGCCCGGCTGGCGCACACGGCGGGCACCCGGGTCGTGCTGGACGGCGCACCGCAGGACGACGCGCTGACGGACGGCCTGCTCGCCCTCGCCGACGTCGTGCGCGCCGACGGCCACGAAGCCGAGCTCCTCACCGGGCAGCCGGTCGACGACGTCGCCGCGGCCGCGCGCGCCGCCGCGGATCTCCGGCGCCGGGGGCCGTCCCTGGTCGTGCTCGAAGTCTCCGGGCAGGGCAACCTGTTCGCCGGGCCGGAAGGCACCTGGTTCGTGCCGGACGTCCAGACCGACGTCGTCGACCCCACCGGCGCCGGTGACGCGCTCGTCGCCACCCTGACCGCGGCGCTGACCCGCCGCCGTCCGCTGGAGACGGCGGCGAGCCTGGCCGTCGCGGCCGCCGCGGCGACGACCGGGCACGCGGGCGGGCGCCCGCACCTGTCCCGCGCGGAACTCGACCGGCTGCAGCCGCGGGCGCTGGAAACCGTCCGGGCCTGAGGCCTACAGGCCCGGCAGCTTCTGTTCGAGACCGAGCAGCACCGAGAACGGGTCTCCGTGCTCAGCCAGGCGGCCGGGGACGTCCCGGATCGTCCACCGGTCGGGCGCGAGCCGCGGGTCGTCCAGCTCGGCCCACTCCAGCGGCACCGAAACCGGCGCGCCGGGCCGCGGACGGACGCTGTAGGGCGCGACGAGCGTCTTGTTCAGCACGTTCTGCGTGTAGTCCAGCCGGGCGCGGCCGCGGCGCTTGTCCTTCGTCCAGGCCCAGCTGACCAGGTCGGGCAGCACCCGCCCGATCGTCCGGGACACCGTCTCCGCCCACGCGCGGGTCTGCTCGAACGTGCAGTGCGGGGCGATCGGCACCCACACCTGGATGCCGCGCTGCCCGGTCACCTTGGGCCGTCCGGTGAGGCCCAGGTGCTCGAGCGCGGTGCGGTGCAGCCGCGCCAGCTCCAGGACCTCCTCGAACGTCGTCTCCGGGCCCGGGTCGATGTCGAACAGCACCCACGTCGGGTGGTCGACGTCGGCGGCGCGGGAAGTCCAGGCGTGCAGCTCCAGCGCGCCGTAGTTCGCCAGCCAGGCCAGGGTCGCGACGCTGTCGGCGACGACGTACCGCCGGCTCTCCCCCGGCTCGGCGCGCTCGTTGCGCCACGTGGTCAGCCAATCGGGCGCGTGCCGCGGGACCTCCTTCTGCCAGAAGCCCGGCTCGGTGACGCCCTGGGGGAACCGGTGGGTGTTGAGCGGGCGGCCGGCCAGGTACGGCAGCATGACCGGGCCGACGGTGGCGTAGTACCGGATGAGGTCCCGCTTGGTCACCGGCTTCCCGCCACCGGCCGCCGGGAAGAGCACCTTGTCCAGGTTGGTCAGCGCCAGCTCGCGGCCCGCCACCGACCACCGGCCCTTGACGCCCAGGGCGTCGAGGGCGGCCAGTTCGTCTTCGGTCGGGGCCTGCCAGCCGCCGACGGACTCCTCCGCCTCGGCGGCCGGACGGTCGCCGTGCCACAAGGCGTCGGGAGCGGCCGCGACCTCGTCGTTGGTGCGGCCGCTCTTCACCGAGCGCGGGTGGTCCTCGGCGTCCCAGCCGGCCTGCGCGTGCTCGTCCTGCTTGTGCAGGAGGAACCACTGGTCCTTCTCGCCGCGGCTGGTGCGGACGAGGACGAACCGCCCGGCCAGCTTCTCGCCTTCGAGGTCGAAGTGCAGCGTCCCGGCCTCGATCGCGCGCGCCGGGTCGGGTTCGACCGGCCGCCAGACGCCGCGGTCCCAGACGATGACGTCCCCGCCGCCGTACTCGCCGCGCGGGATGACGCCCTCGAACCCGGCGTACTCGATCGGGTGATCTTCGACGTGCACGGCCAGCCGGCGGGCCTTCGGGTCCAGCGTCGGGCCCTTCGGCACCGCCCAGCTGACCAGCACGCCGCCGAGTTCGAGGCGGAAGTCGTAGTGCAACCGGCGCGCGCGGTGCCGCTGCACCACGAACCGGTGGCCGTCCGGACCGGCGGACCCGCCGGCCGGCTCCGCGGTACGGCCGAAGTCGCGCATCTCCTGGTAGCGCCGCAGTTTGCGGGCCGGGTCTGCTGCCATGGCCGGGGAGTACCCACTCAGTCCGGCGACGACCAGGGCGGGTTCTTCTTCGCCAGCTCCTCGTATTCGGCGACCTCCTGCGGGGTCGGGTCGGTGCCGGCTTCCTCGGCGAATTCCTCCGGATCGGTGACGTCGTCGGGCTCGGTCATGCTCAGCCTCCCAGCGCGCCGCGGATGAGGTCACGCGCCCGGTCCATGATCGCCGCGGGCGGGCCCAGCAGCAGGTTCGCCTTCGCGCTCTCGACGCCGGGGTGCGGCCGGGTCGGCCCGACCGCTTCGGCCACCTTCGCGGTCGCGGCCATCGCCCGCAGCCGCTCCGGCGGCCGGTGCGCCCGCAGCAGCGGGAACTCCTCGCGCTCTTCGTGCTCGGCGTGCGCGAGCACGTCCTCGCGCAGCTGCACGAGCAGGGTGTCGAAGCCGTCGGCTTCCGGGCCCATCTTCTGGAGGGCGGTCAGCAGTTCCTTGGCCCGGTGCTCCTCGCCCAGCCGCGCCTCGACGATGGGCTTCGCCGCGGGCTCGAGGTCGCGGATTTCGGGGTGCACGACCAGTTCCTCGGCGGTCTCGTGCACGGCGAGCAGCCGCACGAGGTCGTGGAACAGGTCCCGCCGCCGGTCGCCTTCCGCGGTCTCCAGCGCGGCGAACAGCTCGCGGATTTCCCGGTGCTGGCGCTGCTGGAACTCGATGACGTCCTCGTCGTGCTCCGCCATGAACGGCCTCCTCCTGGCTCGGTGCTCGGTCGGAAGCGGCGTTCCCCGTCGCGGCCGGGTTACTCGTCGCGAGGGGCGACTGTGAGCCACAGCGCGCCGGCGACGGCCACGACGAGGCCGGCGACGGTCCACCCGGACCACCCGCCGAAGAAGGCGACGACGAGCCCGACGGCGAGCAGGACGCCCCCGCCGACCGAGGCGGTGTCATCGCGGCCGGCCCCGGCGGTGAACGCCATCAGCCCACCCGCCCATCGACGGCGGCCACGACGAGCGCGGCGCACCGCCCCACGGTGACGCCTCGTTCCTTGGCCATCGCGACGAGGGCGGCCTGCGCGGCCGGACGGCTGAGCCCTTGCGCGGCAAGGACTTCCAGCGCCAGGCCGACGACATCACGGGCGGGCGGGGCGGCGGTGCGCACGGGCATCGGAAGACCTCCGGCTCATTCGGCGGCGAGACGAACGCGACCGGGTACCCCGCCGCCCCGGGTTTCACACCCGTTAACCGGACCGGGTGAAGCGGGGCGGCTGCACCTCCCGACGAGCCCTTCCGCCCGGCCGGGCCACGCCGCGGTATCCGACGGCGCCCGACCCGTGTCGCGCCACCAGCCGAAATGGGAATCTAGGCTGGGGGCGTGACCGACGCGTGGAAATGGGACCCGACCCTCTATTCGGGCAGCGCGCCGTACTACCCGCGGGGCCGCGTGGCGTATCCGGCGGAACTCGCCACCGCCTTCGCCGCCCAGCTCGGCCTGGACGGATCGGGACGGCTGCTCGACGTCGGCTGCGGGCCCGGTTCGCTGACGCTGCCGCTGGCCGGATCGTTCGAAGAAGCGGTCGGGCTCGACGCCGACGAGGACATGCTCGCCGAAGCCGCCCGGCTGGCGGCGGACGCCGGGATCGGGAACTGCCGGTGGGTGCACCGGCGCGCGGAGGAGCTGCCCGCCGGGCTGGGCCGGTTCCGGGTGGTCACCTTCGCGCAGTCGTTCCACTGGTTCGACCGGCCGCGCGTCGCCGCCGCGGTGCGCGGAATGCTGGCGCCCGGCGGGGTCTGCGCCCACGTGCACGCGTCGACGCACGAGCTCGTGCACCCCGCGATCGCGGAGCTGGTGCGCGAGTACCTCGGACCGGTGCGGCGCGCGGGACGCGGGACACTGCCGGACGGCACGGCCGGCGGTGAGGCGGCGGTCTACCGCGCGGCCGGTTTCCACGGCCCGCGGCGGTTCGAGCTGCCCGGGCGGGTCGTGACCCGGACCGTCGACGAGGTCGTCGCCGGGGTGTTTTCGCTGTCGAGTTCGGCACCGCACCTGTTCGGCGAGCGACGAGCCGGGTTCGAGGCGGACCTGCGGCGGCGGCTGGCCCCGGCGGAGACGTTCACCGCGCGGCTGCCGCACATCGCCGTCGACCTGTGGTTCACCAAGGGTTGTTGAAGTCCTCTTCCTCTTCGGCGGCGGTGCGGGGCCGGCGGGCGCCCCGCGGCTCGTCCCGCCCCGGCCGCCGCGCCGGTTCGAACCCGCCGGGGCCCGGATACGCCTCCGCGTCGAAGGCGGACGCCGGTTCGGCGTGCGACCGGTCGGTGCTCCAGCCCGACTTGGTCTTGCGCTGGGCCATTTCCCGGACGTGCTGGACGTACCGCTCCGCCGCCTGGACCTGCTTGGTCATGTACTCGTGGGACCGGGCCTTGATCTCCTCGCCCTGCTGTTCGCGCAGGGCACGGCGATCGGCCTGTTCGCGGACGAGGCCGTCGAGCTCGGCCCGCATCCCGGCGATGTCGGTCATGCGTCCTCCTACCTGGTCCGGGCGGACGGCGGGTCTTCGTCGTCCAGGGAACCGATGATCCGCCGCCCGGGCTCACCGAGGTTGTCGAAGACGGCGCCGTCGATGCGGTAGGCGGACGAGCGGCGTTCGGTGTCGCCCCCACCGCCGCCGCCGTGGCCACCCATGGCGCCCATGCCGGGCATCCCGGACATCGACGAGCCGGACGACCCGGGTGCACCGGGCGCGCCGGAAGCCGACGCGAAGGCCGCCGCGGGCTGCGGCTGCGCGGCGGCGCCGGAGTGCGCGCCGCCGGAGACGGGGGTGTCACCGAGCCCGGCGACGCCGTCGAAGCCGGCGCTCGAGAAGCCGGCGTGGGCGCCGCCGCCGATCCCGGCTGTCGAGAGGCCGTGGTGGGCGCCCCCACCGCCGCCACCGGCGTGCGCGCCGCCGGCGGAACCGTCTCCGGAGCCGTGGTGGGAGCCGCCGGTGTCGCCGGGCGCGTGTCCGCCGTCGTGGTCCGAGCCGCCGTGGTGGGCACCGGGAGCGCCGCCGTCGTGGGACGCGAGGTCCTCGAGGGTGCCCCGGTGGGTGGGCAGGTCGTCGATCCGCTTCTCGGGAGTGTCGCCGAGGGCGCCTTCCGGCTTGTCGTCTTCGCCCAACGTGTACGTCGTCGGGGTGCCCTTGCCGTCGTCGACGGTCACCGTCGTCGGGCCGTCCGGCCCGTCGGGACGCTCGGCGGTGATCTCGAGGCCGCCGTCGTGGATGTGGATCTTGCCGTCCGGGCCGGGGCGGTAGGGGTCCGCGTCCGTCCCTTGTGGACCATCGGCGGGCTTGCCGTCGGCGGCCTTGCCGTCGTCGGACCAGTCGAGCTTGAAGTCCTTCGGTTCGCCGGGACCGTCGCCGACCTTGATGTCCATCTTGCCGTCGTGGTCCGGCTCGGTCATCTCGAAGGTCTTGTCGCCCTGCTTGACCTTCAGGACGTCCCGGTCGTCGTCGCCGCCGAGCAGGCCGTCGGGCTTGCCACCGGGATCCGTCTCGATGCCCGGGCCGCCGAACTCCTTCAGCGCGTCCGCGGCCTTCTTCTTCGCGTCCTCCGCGGCTTGTTCGGCCCCGGCCTTGCCGTCGCCGTCTTCGCCCGAGCCCGGGTCACTGCCACCCGAACCCGAACCGCCGCCCGCGCCACCACCGGACTCCGTCTGGATGCCCGGACCGCTGAACTCCTTCAGCGCATCCGCGGCCTTCTTCTTCGCCGCCTCGGCCGCCTGCTCGGCCCCGGCCTTGACGTCATCCCCGGAGCCCGAGCCCGGGTCACTGCCACCCGAGCCCGAACCGGAACCACCGCCCGCACCGCCGCCGGACTCCGTCTCGATACCCGGACCGCTGAACTCCTTCAGCGCCTCCGCGGCCTTCTTCTTCGCCGCTTCGGCAGCCGCGGCCGCGGCGTCCTGGCCGCTGTCGGGCGGCGGCGTCATCGACGACGGTGCCGTGCTGTCGGAGCCCGGCCCCGAACCACCGCCGGAGCCCGACCCCCCGCCGGAGCCCGAGCCGCCACCCGAGCCGAGGCCGGCCCCGGAATCCGTCT
Source organism: Amycolatopsis mediterranei (assembly GCF_026017845.1). NCBI lineage: Bacteria > Bacillati > Actinomycetota > Actinomycetes > Pseudonocardiales > Pseudonocardiaceae > Amycolatopsis > Amycolatopsis mediterranei. Next base: position 4,879,199 of record NZ_CP100416.1, on the reverse strand, counting down.
GGATTCCCGGGCCGCTGAACTCCTTCAGCGCGTCGGAGGCTTTCTTCTTCGCCGCCGCCTCCGCCTCCGCGGCCTGCTGCTTGGCTGCTTCCGCGGCCTGCTGCTTGGCCGCCTCCGCCGCGGAGCCGTCGTCCTGGCCGCCCGGTGAATCCGAGCCACCGCCACCGGAACCACCACCCGCGGAGCCGCCACCCGACGACGTGGACCCGTCCGGGATCGGCGGGACCTGACCACCACCGCCGCCCGCTCCCGAGCCGCTGCCGGAGCCCGAGCCGCTGCCGCCGCCGGTGCCGCTGGGCAGGTCGGTCCCCGAGCCGCCACCGGCCCCCGAACCCCCGCCCGACGCACCGGCCCCCGCGCTCGTGTCGGGGATCGGCGGCACCTGACCGCCACCTCCGCCGCCCCCCGAACCCGAACCCGAACCGCCGGATCCGGAGCCCGAACCAGATCCGGAACCCGAGCCCGAACCGCCGCCGGACCCGCCCGAACCGGACCCGCCGCCCGAACCACCGGCACCGCCGCCGGAGCCGCCGGCCGTCCCGGACCCCCCGCTCCCGGACCCACCCGGAGTGCCGGACCCGCCGGGCAGCGAAACGCCTTCGAACTCGTTGCGGATCCCGCCCATCACCTTGTCGAGCGCGTCGTACGCCTGGTCGACGAGGTCTTTCGTGTCCTTGCAGGTCTTCGCGAACCCCTGGTACAGCCGGTCCCACATGTCGGGGTTGAACTGGTTCTGCACCCACTGCTTGGCCAGGTCCTGGCCGTGCTTCTTGATCTCGTCGCCGTCGCAGCAGCCCTGGTCGTTGAGCGTCTTGACCAGGTTCGTCCCGAAGTTCAGGTCCATCCAGCCCGCGATCTGGGCGAGGTCCTTTTCGTTGCCGTGCTCGCCGTTGGCGACGGCGATGACCTTCTGCGCCATCGTGTAGTCGGCCTTGCCGACCAGGTCGGTGTACATCCCGATGACGGCGTCGGCCTTGCCCTTGCACAGCTGGAACACCGTCGTGGCGGTCTTCAGCGTCGCTTCGCTCGCGTTGCCGAGCGTCTGGGACAGCTTCGCCGCCTTCGGCTGGATCTTCTCGTTGTAGGTGTCCGACGCGGCATCGGCACCCGCGCCGCTCCAGCTGCCGAACAGGGTGCCCAGCTGCGAGCCGGTGTCCTGCTCCGTCCGGTCCACCGTCTCCGAGCCGCGCTTGAAGTGCCCGGCGTCCGCGACGAAGTCGGCGAAACTGATCCCGCGCTGCTCGTCGAACGGCGCCCGGATGTCCTTGTCGAGGTCGAGCGCGCGGGTGTTGCCGCGGCAGTCGGCCGGGATCTTCGCCAGCAGCGAACCGAACGTCTCGAACAGCTTCAGCGCGGGCGCGGCGGCGTCGAAGATCTCGTCGGACGTCTTCGTCCCGGTGGCGCCGGCTCCGCTGTCGTCGCCGGCCGCAGGCGGCTGCGTCCCGTCGAGCTTCTTCTTGCCGTCGTCGACAGCTTTCTTTTCCTGGTCCTCGTTGTAGCTGTTCTGGTCGCCGCTCGCCTTGGCCTTGTCGTAGGCCTCGTCGACCGATTGGCCGGCGAACAGCGGGTTCGCGGCGTAGGCGTGCGCGTACTTCTCGGCTTCGGCCCGCTTCTGCTTGATCTCGTCCGGTTCCTGGTCGGCCAGGAACGGCGGCGGTGGCGGGTTTTCCCGCAGCCAGCTGCTGATCAGCGCGCTCTTCTGCCCCGGCGGCACGCTCGGGTCGTCGAGCAGCGCCTTGACGTCGGACCACTTCTTCTTTTCGGCCATCAGAGCGTGCCCCCGGCGTTCGTGATCGCACCCGCCTGGTTGTTTTCGTTGGCGCCGTAGGTCGAGCCGGCGGTCCCGAGGTTCGTGCCGAACGAGCCGAGTGTGCTGCTGTAGCCGGAAACCGCGGCCCACAGCGCCTGTGCGCCGGCGGTGTACTTGGCCGCGTGGGCGCCGTGCGCCCGGCCGAACTTCTCCGCCGTCACCTGCGGTGTCTGCAGGTCCGGGTTGTCGTCCAGCAGGTTTTCCGCCAGGTCCCCGATGGTCTTGGACGCCGCCGACAACGCCTCGGTCGTCGCGGTGTACCCCCCGCCGCTCATTTCAGCGCCTCTCCTGAAGATCCTCGAGTTCCCAGTGCTTCCGCGAGCACCCCGGCCACGGATCCCACGTCGGTGAACCGGTCCAGCCGGTCCAGGTCGATCGTCACCCCGTAATAGATCTCCAGCGCCGCCAGCAGCTTGATCCGCCCCTTCGAGTCGATGCCCAGCTCCTCCAGGGGCGCGTCGGGCTCGACGAGAGCCGGGTCGAGCCGGAAGGTGTCGCAGACGACCTTCGTGACCTCGGCGCGGTGATCACCCACGGTCGCCACCATAACGTGCTTTCGCGGCCGACCGGGCGACCTTGCCGCTCGATGTGCGCGGAAGTCCACCGGAAGGGACCAGACGTACCGCGCGCAGCGTGAGACCGTGTTCGCGTGACACCGCGCGCAGCACCGCCCGGGTGACCTCCCGATCGTCGGCTTCGGCGCCGCGCGCCCGCTCCGCCACCACCACCGCACCCTCGCCTTCCTCGTCGGACACGCCGAACGCGGCGACGCGGTCGCGGCGGACCGCCGGGTGGGCCTCCCCGGCCGCCGCTTCGATGTCCTGCGGGTGGAAATTGCGGCCGTCGATGACGATGAGGTCCTTGAGCCGTCCGGTGACGTACAGGTCGCCGCGGTGCAGGACACCGAGGTCGCCGGTGCGCAGCCAGCCGGCGAGGCCGTCGAGCTCGGCCCCGAACGCCGTGGCGTCGCCGCGGCCCCAGTAGCCGTCCGCGACGTTCGGGCCGTGCACCCAGATCTCGCCGACCAGGCCTTCGGGCTGCTCCCGGCCGTCCTGGACGATCCGGACGAGCTGCCCGACCGGACGGCCGACGGACACGAGCTCCTGCCCGCCGTCGGTTTCGACGGCCCGGCCCTGCGCGAGGGCTTCGCGGTCGAACACCGCGCCACGCGGCCCTTCTTCGCCCGCGCTCGCGACGTACACGGTGGCTTCGGCGAGCCCGTACGACGGCCGGTGCGCCTCCCGCCGGAACCCGCGTGGCCCGAACACCTCGTGGAAGCGCTCGATCGTGCGCGGCCGGACGGGTTCGCTGCCGTTCAACGCGACCCGGACGTCCGACAGGTCGAGGTCCTCGCCGGTGTCGGCGTCGGCGGCGAGGTCGTAGGCGAAGTTCGGCGCGGCGGTGAACACCGCCGGGTACCCGGCGAGCTGCCGCAGCCAGCGCGCCGGCCGGTGCACGAACTCGGCCGGCGCCATGAACACCGACCGGCCGCCGGCGAAGACGGGCAGGCACAGCAGCTGGATCAGGCCCATGTCGTGGAAGAACGGGATCCAGCCCGCGCAGGTGCTGCCCTCGTCGACGGCGTACGCGAGGCTGCCCTGCCAGCAGGCGGCGACGATCGCGCGGTGCGGGATCACCGCACCGGCCGGCTCGCGCGTCGAGCCGGACGTGTACTGCAGGTAGGCGGGGCTGTCCGGCGTCACCGGCACCGGATCGGCGCCGGGCCCGCTGAGCTCGTCGACCACCACGACGCTTTCGTGCGCGGGCAGTCCCGGCGCCGCGGCCGACGACGTCAGCCACACCCGCGCACCGCTGTCGGCGAGGACTCCGGCGAGCCGCCCGGCCTGCGCGGGGCTGGACGGCGCCATCAGCGGGACGGCGACCAGGCCGGCGGCCAGCGCGCCGAAGAACGCCAGCGGGTAGGCGAGTTCCTGGCCCGCGAGGACGGCGACGCGCTCCCCCGGCTCGGCCACCCGGCGCAGCTCGCCCGCCACCACCCGGACCCGGGCGGCGAACTCCGCCCACGTCAGCGTGTGCTCCACGCCGCGAACGTAGTCCTGGTGGGTGAACAAAGGGCGTTCATCACCGGCGCGGGCGAACAGGCACTCCACGATCGAGGTGCGCAGCACGGCCTCGGGCACGGTCGCCGGCGCGGTCGGACGAGGCACGCTGGGCAACCTACCGGCCCGCCGAAACCCGGTTCACCCCCGGGGCGGGGCGCGGGTACGGTCGCAGACCATGGCCGCACCGGAAGCGCTGGTCTCCGCCCTCGCGGACCCCGACCGGCTCCAGCTGTTCGCCCGCATCTGCACCGCTCCCGACGGCCTCGAGGCGTCCCACGCTTCGGCCAAGCTCGCCAAGCGGCTCGTCGACGCGGGACTCGTCACCGAGGCCGAGGGCCGCTACCGGGCCGTGCCGTCGGTGTTCCGCGACGCACTCGCCAAGGCCCCGGTCGATCCGCTCGACGCGCTCTTCCGCCACGGACGGCTCGTCTCGATCCCGCATTCGGGCAAGCGGCGGCAGCTGCTGCTGGCCTACCTCGCCGAGCGCTTCGAACCCGGCCGGCTCTACAGCGAGCAGGACGTCCGCGAGAAGCTCTCGATGGTCCACGACGACCACGCGACGCTCCGCCGCTACCTCGTCGACGACGGCCTCCTGCAGCGCAGCAGCGACGGCGGCGCCTACGGCCGTCCCTCGGAAGCGCGCGCCGCCGGCTGAGCGGCCGGGAGGTCGAACAGCGCCAGGACGTCCGCGTCGGCGAACACGACGTTGTGCGCGACCTGCCCCTCCCGCACGGCGAGCACCTGCAGGGTGTGCAGCCGGAACCCCCCGGCGTCGTCGCGGCAGTAGGCCGCGAGCGCGGGCCGTCCGTTGGCGGCCGTGCGGGTCATGCGCCACTCCGGGCCGCGCATCCCGAACAGCCGCTCCAGGAACCGGCCGTAGTCACCGCGGCCCCGGAACCACAGCGGCACCGGCGGCATCTCCATCACGACGTCGTCGGTGAGCAGTTCGACGAGCCCGGCGACGTCGGCGCGTTCGAACGCACGCAGGTAGCGGTCCACGACCGCTTCGACCGCGGTGTCGTCCGGTTCGGGCACCTCGTCCGCCGACAGGCCGCCTAGTCCGGCGCGGGCGCGCTGCAGGGCGCTGTTGACCGCCGCCGGGGTCGTGTCGAGGAAGCCGGCCACTTCCGCCGCGCTGAACTCCAGGACGTCCCGCAGGATCAGCACCGCGCGCTGCTTCGGCGGGAGGGTCTGCATCGCCGCCAGCAGCGCCAGCCGGAGTGTGCCGCGGCGGGCCAGGCGCAGGCCGGGGTCGTCGAGGCGGGCGTCCGGGAACGGCTGCAGCCAGGGGATTTCGAACGACGGCGTCAGCGGTGCGCCCGGGTCGCCTGCCGGGCCGCCGAGCCCGGACGGCAGCGGCCGCCGGGCCCGTCCTTCGAGTGCGGTGAGGCAGGCGTTGGTGGCGATCCGGTAGAGCCAGGTGCGCACCGAGGCGCGGGCGGGGTCGTAGCCCGCCCACGCCTTCCACGCGCGGACGAGCGTCTCCTGGACCAGGTCCTCGGCCTCGTGGACCGAGCCGAGCATGCGGTAGCAGTGCGCCAGCAGCTCACGCCGGTGCGGTTCGGTGCGCGTCGCGAAGTCCTGCATCGTTCTCCCGTCCGGACGGCTTCCGGTGGGTGTACCGGTGCCGCCGCCCGGATTCATCGGCAACGGGAGAAATCTTTCTACAGGTCGTCGAAGTCCTCCGGCCGCAGACCGTCGAGTTCGGCGCGGAACCGGGCCACCTCGGCCTCGGCGTCCAGCACGTCGGCGGCCGGCCCTTCGGTCTCCTGCTCGACCTCGAGCTGCACGGACGCGACGTCCAGCACCTCTTCGGCGACGCGGATGGGCGCGCCCTGGCGCAGGCCGAGGGCGACCGCGTCGCTCGGGCGAGCCGAGACGCGGGTGCCCGAGGCGAGCACGAGGTCGGCGTAGAAGATGCCGTCCCGCACCTCGGTCAGCTCGACCGCGGCGAGGCCCTGGCCGAACGCGGCGAGCACGTCGCCGAGCAGCTCGATCGTGCCCGGGCGCGGCTGCGCGATCTGTTCCCGCGCCCGCACGAGGGCCTCGGCCTCGCCGTACCCGATCATGATCGCCAGCCAGCGGCGCGCGCCCTCCGGCTCGCGAAGCAGCATGAGGGGCGCTTCACCGGGCACGGGAACGGCCATTCCCACCACTTCGATCGGAATCACGCTGATCACCGCACTCTCCGTGTCGTGGAGCCCTCCGCGCGCGAAGTACCCACAACGAGCGGTTCACAACCCGATCCGGCGGCCGGGTTTCCCGGCCCGGGTACTTCTCGGCTGCGGACTCCGCTCCGGCGCCTTGCCCGGCGGCGGCGACGGCTGTCACCGTCGGGGTGTGGAACCGACGATTTCGCGCAGTGTGACCGTCTCCGCCGACCCGGGCACGGTGTGGTCGTGGGTCACCGACCTGCCACGGATGGGCGAGCTGAGCCCGGAGAACGTCGGCGGCCGCTGGCTGGACGGCACCGGCCCGGCACTCGGCGCGCGGTTCCGCGGCCGCAACCGCAACGGCGAGCTGCAGTGGTGGACGCGGGTGCGGGTGGTCGTGTTCGAGCCGGACCGCCGGTTCGCCTTCGACGTGCGCACGCCGTTCGGCTCGCGGGTCTCGCGGTGGGAGTACGTGCTGGCGCCGGCCGCGGGCGGCTGCGTGGTCACCGAGAACTGGTACCGGATCGGCAGCTGGGTGGTGCGGAAGTTCATGGGGCCGCGCGTCACCGGCCGCGCCGACCGGCCGGGCTACAACGTCCGGTCGATCGAGCACACCCTCGCGGCGCTGCAGGCCCGGGCCGAGGAGCGCGCCGCCGCGTGACCTGAGTCGCTTCGAACAGGTCAGTCTCTTGTTAAGACCCACATCTTCCAGCTAGGTTGCTTTTTCGAACCTAGGAGGATCATGCCCGACAGCGCGCCGAAGCCCGGCCTCGTGCTGCTGGTCGTCTCGACCGCCGCCTTCCTCGCCAGCCTGGACACGTTCATCGTCACGATCGCCTTCCCCGGCATCCGGGCCGCGTTCCCCGGTGACGACCTGGCGACGCTGTCGTGGGTGCTCAACGGCTACACGGTGCTGTTCGCCGCCTGCCTCGCCCCGGCCGGGCGGCTGGCCGACCGCTACGGCCGCCGCCGGCTGTTCCTCGCCGGTGTGGCGGTGTTCACCCTCGCGTCGGCGGCCTGCGCGGCCGCGCCGTCGATCCCCGTGTTGATCGCCTTCCGCGCGGTGCAGGCGATCGGCGCCGCGCTCGTCATGCCGACGTCGCTGGCGCTGCTGCTGACGGCGTTCCCGCCGCACCGGCGTCCGATGGCGGTCGGCGTCTGGGCGTCGGTGGGCGCGGCGGCCGCGGCCCTCGGCCCGCCGGTCGGCGGCCTGCTCGTCGAGGCGTCCTGGCGCTGGGTGTTCCTGGTGAACCTGCCGATCTGCGCGGCGACGCTGCTGGCCGGGCCGCGGGTGCTGCGCGAGTCGCGGGACACCTCGACCGGCGTCCCGGACCTCCTCGGCGCCACCGGGCTGCTGGTGGGCGTCGGTGCCATGGCGTACGCGCTGGTCGAGGCGCCCGACCGCGGGTGGACCGCCCGGCCGGTGCTGCTGGCGTTCGCGGTGGCCGCCGTCGCGCTGGCCTGGGTCCCGCTGCGCTCGGCGCGGCACCCGGTGCCGGTACTGGACCTGCCGGCCCTGCGCGTCCCGACGTTGTGGCTGGCCTGCCTGACCACCGGGGTGTTCGCCGCCGGGTTCGCGGCGATGCTGTTCGGCAACGTTCTGTTCCTGACGTCGATCTGGCACGACTCGATCCTGGTGGCCGGGCTGTCCCTGGCGCCGGGCCCGCTGGTGGTGGTCCCGGTGTCGATCCTCGGCGGCCGGTTCGTGCACCGCTTCGGGCCGGGCCCGGTCGTCGCCCTCGGCGGCGTGGCGTTCGCGACGGGATCGCTGATCTGGTTGCTGCGCATGGGATCGGTGCCCTCCTACGCGACGTCGATGCTGCCCGGCCAGCTGCTGACGGGCCTCGGTGTCGGGCTGATCCTGCCGAGCCTTTCGGGCGTGGTGGGCACGGTCCTGCCGCCGTCCCGCTGGGGCGCGGGCTCCTCGATGGTGAACACGGCCCGGCAGATCGGCACGGTCCTGGGCACGGCGGTGCTGGTGGCCGTCTTCGCCGGAACGCCGGACCTGGCGGACTTCCGGCGGGGCTGGCTGATGATCCTGGCCACGGCGGCGCTGACGTGCGCGGGCGGCCTGCTGATCGCCACGCGGCGGCGCACCGACCACCACGCCGAGCCCCAGGCCACCGCGGCCGCGCCCGCCTAGCTTGGTCCCGGCCCGACGCGGCGGCGGGGCACACGCCTTGGCGCGCACAAAGTCGGCAAAGGGGAGCCTTGAAGTTCCCTGCCACAACCAGCGGATCAGCTCGTCAGCCCCAGGCCTCGTCCAGCACCGCGAGCCCGGCGTCGATGCTCGCCGAGGGGATCGAGCCGTAGCCGAGGACCACGCCTTGCTGCGGGAAACCGCCGCACAGATCGGAAAGCGTCTGGATCGCCGCGCCGGCCGCCGCCGCGCGGGCCGCGATCGGCTCCAGGTCCGTCTCGTCCTCGGCCAGGGCGCACAGGTGCAGGCCCGCCGCCGACGGCACCGGGCGCAACCTACCCGCGAACACCCGTTCCAGGGTCGCGGTGATGCGCTCGTGGCGATCCGCGTAGACCTTCGTCGCGCGGCGGAGGTGGCGGGCGAAGAGCCCTTCGTCGATGAAACCGGCCAGCGCGGCCTGTGCGGGCAGGTCGCCGTGCCGGCCGGACAGCTGACGCGCGTGCTGCAGCGCGTCGCGCAGGGATGCCGGGGCGATCAGGAAACCCAGGCGCAGCATGGGAAGCAGCGTCTTGGAGAACGAGCCGACGTAGGCCACCCGGCCGTCGCGGTCCAGGCTCTGCAACGGCTCCAGCGGCCGGTCGGAGAACCGGAATTCACTGTCGTAGTCGTCCTCGACGACGACCGCGCCGGCGCGGGCCGCCCACGCCAGCAGCGCCGTGCGGCGGGCGAGGGACATCGGCGTGCCGAGCGGGAACTGGTGCGACGGCGTGACGTACACCAGTTTCGTGCGCGGCGGCAGCGCGGCGACGTCGAGCCCTTCGCCGTCCACCGGCACTCCGACGACTTCGGCGCCGTGCGAGGTGAACAGCAGCTTCGCCATCCGGTAGCCCGGCTCCTCGATGGCGACGCGGTCGCCGGGTTCGAGCAGGACGCGGCAGAGCAGATCCAGGGCCTGCTGCGCGCCTTGGGTGACGAGCACGTCGTCGGCGTCGGCGCGCACCGAGCGCGAGACGCCCACGTGCCGGGCGATCGCCGCGCGCAGCCCGGGGTGGCCGCCGGGCCCGGCGTAGTGTGCGAACTCGGCGGTGTCACGCAGTTCCCGCGCGAGCAGGCGCCGCCAGGTGTCCAGGGGGAACAGCGCGGTGTCGGGGATGCCCACGCGGAAGTCGAACTCCGGCGCGGGCGCCTCGGCGGCCGGGGGCGGCAGTGACCGCCACACCGCCGTCGGCTGCGGCCCGCGCACCGACGGAGCCTTGCGCGGCTTCGGCGCCGGGAGTTCCGCGCTGACGTAGGTCCCGGCGCCGACGCGGCCGGTGAGGAAGCCGTCGGCGGTGAGGCGGTCGTAGGCGACCGCGACGGTGTTGCGCGAGACGGCCAGGCGCCGCGCGAGCTCGCGAGTCGGCGGCAGCCGCTCCCCCGCGCGGAGCCTGCCGTCCAGGACGGCGTCACGCAGCTGGCGGTAGATGCGGACGCTCCGGTCGCCGCGACCGGCCAGGCTGACGTGGAAGTCCATCCGGCGAGCCTATATTGGCCCAATTCGATGGACCGGAATTGGATCTGGGATCGGGCCAAACAGGGCTCTAACGTTCCTCCCATGACCGTGCTTCTCGAACGTCCGAAGACCCGACGGCCCGGCCGGCTGCTCGCCGCCGCCCAGCTGGCCGGCTCGCTCGGCGACGGCGCGTTCCTGACCTGCTCGGTGCTGTTCTTCACGCGGATCGCCGGGCTGACGCCGGCGCAGGTGGGGCTCGGGCTCACGCTCGGCTGGGCGGTGGGTTCGGTCGCGGGGGTGCCGCTCGGGCACCTCGCCGACCGCCACGGCGCCCGCGGTTCGGCGGTGCTGCTGGCGCTGGCGACGGGCACGTCGATCCTGGCGTTCCTCGTCGTGCGCTCGCCGGTGACGTTCGTGCTGGCCGCGTGCCTCTACGGCAGCTGCCAGACCGGGCTGGCCGCGGTCCGCCAGGCGCTGCTGGCCGCGCTCGCCGACCCGGAGCGGCGGACGCGCATCCGGGCCCACCTGCAGTCGGCGGGCAACGCCGGGCTCGCCGTCGGCGCCGGACTGGGCGGTCTCGCCCTCTCGGCCGACACGGCTTCGGCGTACCTGACGGTCTTCGTCCTCGACGCGGCGGCCTTCGTCGTGACGGCGGCGCTGCTGCACGCACTCCCGGCGGTCCCGCGGACGGCGTCGCCGCACACGGGGGCACCGAAGTCCGCCGTGCTGCGCGACCGGCCGTACGCGCTGGTGACGCTGCTCAACGCGATCCTGCTGCTGCGCATGCCGCTGCCGAGCGTCGCGATCCCGCTGTGGATCGTCGAACACACCGCGGCGCCGGGCTGGACGGTGTCGGCGTTGTTCGTGCTGAACACGGTCGTGGTGGTGGTCTTGCAGGTCCGCGTCGCGGGTCGCCTGACGACCCTCGGTTCCGCGGCGCGGATGGTGCGCCGGTCGGGCGTGGTGCTGATGGCCTCCTGCGTGGGGTTCGCACTGTCGGCGCTGGGGACGTCACCGGCGGTGGCGTTCGCGGTGCTCGTCGCCGGGGCGCTGGTGCAGGTGCTCGGCGAGATGCTCCAGTCGGCGGGCTCGTGGGAGATCGGCTTCGCCCTGGCCCCGGCCGACAAGCAGGGCGAATACCAGGGCTTCTTCGGCAGCGGGACGTCGGTGGCCCGCGCGGTGGGCCCGGTGGTGCTGAGCACGGTGGTGGTCGGCGGGGGCCTCGCGGGGTGGCTCGTCCTGGGGGCGGTGTTCGTGGCCGCGGGCTGGGCGATGGGCCCGGCGGTCCGCTGGGCCGCCGCCACCCGCTGACCCGACTGCCCAAGGAGCGTTACTCGCTGACCTGGGCCGCCGCGGTCTGGTGCAGCGCAAGGTCCTGGCCCGCGGCCGAATCGTCGGCCCACGCGCCCGATTCCGCCGTCCACGTCCGGCCCGCGAAGCTCACCTTGTCCACGCCCAGTGCCTCCGCGCGGCCGACCAGCCAGGTCGCGTACGTCCAGCCCTGTGCCGCCGGGTGGGGTCCGCTGAGGCTGGACGTGCCCAGCTCCGCCGTCGCCGTCCCGGCGAGGTTCGCGGGCGCCGCCAGGGTCAGGTTGCGGCAGGTCAGCGCGGCCGGGAACTGGCCGTTGAACGCCGCCGCCATGGTGCGGGACTGCGATTCCCACTGCGAGTACGCGTCCGGGGCGCCCGACCGCTGGACCGCCTGCGCCGCCTCGGTGATCGGCAGCGTCTCCCAGTTCGGCAGCTTCTGGAGCTTCTCGTAGAACTCCGTCGCCGCGTAGACCGGGTCGCGCAGCTGGGCGACCGTGCCCCAGCCCTGGCTGGGCCGCTGCTGGAACAGCCCGACCGAGTCGCGGTCACCGCCCGGGAGGTTGCGCAGCTTCGACTCCTGCAACGCCGTCGCCAGCGCGACCGTCGCCGCGTGGGCGGGCAGCCCCAGCTTGGTGCCGACCGCCGAGATCGTCGCCGCGTTGTTCATCTGCTCCGGGGTGAACGTGTAGCTGGACGCCTTGTCCCCCGGCTGCGCCACCGTGCACCCCGGCGTCCGGATCTCACCGCGCGTGTACGCCACCACCACGACGATCCCGGCGGCCAGCACGACGACCGCCACCAGGACCATGGCCAGCTTCAGGCCACAACCGCGCACCCTGCCTCCCCTTCACCCGTTCGCACCAGTCTGCCCAATAGGAGGACGCGGTGCAGCGGGCGGGGTTCAGTGGCCGGTGCCGAGGAAGATCGGGTTGGACATCGCCACCATGGCGTTCGGCACCGTCGTGTTCGGGCCGCCGGACGGGCGACGGACCTCGACCCGCACCCAGCGGCTGTAGCGCGGGTAGGTCGTCCAGGTGACCGTGGCCGCCCCGGAGTCGCCGATCGGCTCGGTGTGTTCCGGGCCGAGCTGGTCGAGGAACGTCACCGTCGTCCCCGGCACGCCGGCGACCACGGCGTTGACGGTCACCGGTGTCCCGGTGCCCGCGGCGAGCCGCTCGCCGATGCCCGCGCTCGCGCCGCCGCCCGAGACGGTGAAGTCCAGCTGGACCGACGCCGATTCCGCCAGCCAGGAACGCCCGGCCGCGAGCCCGGCCAGGAGCTCCTGGCGGCGCAGCCGGTCGGCGAGCACGACGGTGTGCGGCAGGGCGACCCGCTGGTCCGGGTTGTGCGCGTCGGAGTCGCCGATCGCCGGGATGAAGCGGCCGCCGCGCAGGAGCCCGTCCCAGTGGATGACGCTCGCCTCGTCGTCCTGCGTCCACGGCCCGTTCCACACCTCGACGAGGTCGGCGAGCTCGTAGGCGAATTCGTAGGTGCAGCCGAAGCAGTTGGCGAACGGGTGCGCGGCGGTGACCAGGCCGCCGGCGCGGTGCACCTGGTCGGTGAAGCGCCGGAAGTCCCGCGGGTCGGCCGCCCGGTAGCGCCAGTCGATCCAGGTGCCGGCGGGCAGGCCGATCGCGGGCCAGTGCCCGGACCGGGTCGTCACCTCTTCGCCGTTGAGGATCAGCAGGTCGTCGGCGGCGTGGTCACCCCAGACCAGCTGCGAGCTGGAGGTGTTGTGGTCGGTGGAGACGATGAAGTCGAGGCCGGCGGCCCGGGCGTCGGCGACGAGCTGATCCGGCGTGCGGCGGCCGTCGGAGTGGACGGTGTGCAGGTGGCTGTCCCCGCGGTACCAGGCACGGCCGCGCTCGCGGGCGGGCGCGGCTTCCGGCGCCGGGTTCGGCTTGAACGGGGTGCCGTCCGGGCCGAAGGTGAGCGTGATGTCCACCCGGTAGTTCAGCCCCTGCGGCGCGACGGTGTACGGGCCGAGGATGACGTGCCACCGGCCGGGCTTGACCGGGCCGGCGAGGTAGCCGGGGGTGGCTTCGGACGCGCTGATCGAGAACCGGTCGCGGAAGCCGCCGGACCAGCCGCGGAAGCCGCGCGCGTTGCCGACGTCGTGGCCTTCGGGGCCGAAGATGCCGATGTCGCAGGCGTTCCCGCGGGTGCCGGCCGGCACGGTCGGCCGGTCGTAGGAGTACACGACGTCGATCTGCCGCACCCCACGTGGGACGTCGACGGGCAGGTAGTACCAGTCCGGCACGTCCGGTTTCAGCGTGCCGGTGACGGTCCGGGTCTGGCTGCCCGAGCCACCCGGCTGATCGGCGAAGGCCACGCCGGGCAGCATCCCCGCGGCGGCCGCCACCCCACCGGCCCGCAGCAGCGTCCGCCGGCTGAAGTCCCCGGAATCCATACGCACCTCCGCACCCGAGGCTAGGCGCGCCGGGCGAACGCGGACACCAACCGGTGGTGAACTTTCGCCGGCCCCTGGTCAGGGTTCGGCGCGCTTCCCCAGGATCTTCGTGAGGGCGACGACGGTGACGGCGGCAGCCAGCCCGAGCCGCATGACATCGACGGCGGGCACCCAGGTGACGGCGCCGTCGCGCACGACGAAGGCGCCGACGGGCCGGGCGAACACCCCGAAGCCGGCGCCTTCCCGCACGGGGAGGGTGTCGCCGCCTCCTCCGCCTCCACCGCCGCCGCCTCCGTAGACGGCCGCGGCCGGGATGACGACGACGCCGTCCCGCTCGACCGGATCGCCGTAGACGAGCCGGGCGGAGAAGATCCGGCGTGCGGTCGACGCCACCTGCCCCAGTTTCATCCCGCCATTCTGGCCGCCGAACCGGTTGCGGCGCCGCAAACTTCCGCGATCCTGCTTTGTTCCGCACGCGGGCGGAGCGTTTCGGAGAAGACGACGACCCCGTTGCCGGCCGCCCACCCCGCCCTGCCCGCTCCCCTGCTGGACCACCTGGTCGCGACCGCCGACGCCGAACCGGGGCCGATCCTCGCCGCCCGCCGGCACCTCACCCGCGACCACGCCAGGGCGCTCGCGGCCCGAGCGTGTGGTAGCCGCTGCTCGACCACGGCCTGCTCAGCCCGGCCGACGTCCCGGCCGGCGATCCGTGGCGCGGGCTGGCGGTGCTGGAGCACCCGGAACGGCCCCGGCCCGGGGCGGCCGTCCGGGCCTGACCGCGGAGTCCACTGTGGATCTTCCCGGCCACCCCGACGAGCGGCTCGGCACCGCCGTCGCGGCCAACCCGGCCCGGCCCGCCGCGGCGATGTCCACAGTGGCCGGTGCGGGCCGACCGGTTCCCGGCCCCGCGCAAAAATGCTCCACGGAATCGGTGCAGCGCTGAAAAAATTGCGCTAAAGGTGTGGCAGAAAGATGTATCCGATTGTTTTCACCGCGTTGACGGCTACCGTCCGATCGCTGCATTCTGCCACCCACGGGGAGGAATCATGGCACTGCTCAAGAACGGCGTGGTCACCGCGCCACCCGGTGCGGCCGCCGGCGCACGGGCACTGATCTCGGCCGATCCGTTCGGCTCCGGGACCGGCGCCGCCGCCGATCGGGGTGCGAACCGGTACGGCGTCTGCTCCATCGAGGACTTCCCGCCCGGGATGAACGACCTTTCCTTCACCCACGAGGACGCGGGTGGTTTCTACAATTACGTCAAGCAGTTCGCCGCGCCGAACTTCTGGTACACCGACGGCGGGGTGCTGTCGTGGATCTACGGCGAGGAGTACGACGACTGGCAGGGCACCTACGGCTTCGACGCCTGCGTCGCCGAGTACCACTCGGGGCACGGGACGATGGACGGCAACGGTGTCTTCTGGATGCCGATGGGCGGCACCTGGGGCGGGTCGGCCTGGGCGAGCTCGGCCGACATGCGCCTGGGCAACGAGGTCGCGCGCTACCTGTTCTTCTCCACCTGCCTCTCGCTGCGCATCGGCGACGGCAACAGCCCGATCCGCACGTGGGACGCGGCCAACCTGGGCCTGCGGATGATCTTCGGCTTCGAGTCGACCAGCGTCGACAGCCCGAACTACGGCGCCTACTTCTTCAGCAAGTGGAACGGCAACGGCCACAAGTTCGGCAAGGCGTGGCTGGACGCGTCGTGGGACATCGACCACCACCAGGCGCCCTCGGTCGCCGCGTGCGGGGCGACGCAGGCCGAGGCGCAGGACCGGCTGTGGAACGAAGGATCCTTCTCGACCGCCGCCGCGTCGAAGAACTGGTGGTGGTGGACCTGGTACGACGCCGCCAAGAGCATCCAGGCACCGCGGCTGGAGCTGCCCGGCTCGGCGCAGACCGCCCGGTTCGCCCCGCAACGGCTCTCCCCGTCGCGGCTGGCCGAGCTGGCCGGCCACTACGGCGTCCGGCTCGGCGGCGGGGTGCCCGCCGGCGCGATGGGCCCGCACGGCCTCGTGCTCGGCGAGGGCCAGGACGGTCCGCGGCTGAGCGTCGACCACCGGGGAGTCCGCGAAATCACCTTCGCCGACGCCGACGGCACCGGCCGGGACGCGCCGAGCGCGGACGAAGCCGTCCGGATCGCCCAGGACGCCGTCGAGACCTTCGGCCTGGCCGACCGCGTCGACCTGGTCGCCGACAAGGTGCGCCACCAGTACCACGCCGGCGGCACCGCCGACGACATCGCCGACCCGCGGGTGCGCGAGACCCACGTGGTGTTCACGCAGCTGGTCGACGGCCACCCGGTCGTCACGCCGGGCCTCGGCGAGGTGCGGGTCGGCATCGACGGCGGCGGCACGGTGACGACGATCGTCGACGCCACCCGCGAGGTCGAGCGGCTGGGCGAAGGCGCACCCGCGGCGCCGCCGCCGTCCGGTGCGGCCACCCGCGATCCGTCCACTGTGGACGAGGCGCTCGACGCGCCGCTGCAGCGGCTGCTGCGCCGGCTCTCGGCCGGCGGCCGCGTGCCCGCCGAGGTCCGCACGATCCCGGACTCGACGGCGGTCGGCTACGCGCTGCGCGGCGACGACGGCACCCCGGTCGTCCGGCGGACCGTCGAGGTCGACTGCGGTGCGGGGCTCGCGAAGCGGTACGTCCTGGAGGCTCCGCTGCGCTGACCGGCGCGAACCGGGCGGGCCGGCACCACGTCGGGGGGTGCCGGCCCCGCCGTTTCGCACGATCGGGTGTAGATCCGCGGTATCCGGGGCATCCGTCAGCGACACCTGTGCTCCAGGGGGAGCGCGCCGTACCGAGGGGAGACCGTGATGACCTTCCATTTCGTCAGCCGCTGGCTGGGCAGGCATCGCGATCGCCCCGGCATCACCGTCGACCTCGCGTGCGGCGGCCGCGTCACCCTGCGTGAGATCGACGGGCGGCCGGTGCTGGCGGTCACCACCGCGCCGGGGCCGGACGGCCGGTGCGAGGTCGCCGCCGTCCCCCTGTCGGAGGCCGAGCGCCGCGAGCTGGGGCAGGTCCTGGAGTCCGACGTCCTGCTCGCCTCCTGATCGCTTCCGCGCCACCCGCCGTTCGCGTGCCCGTAGGGTGCTTTGTCGCGAACCTCGCGTGAAAGCCGGTCCGGACGGTGTGGTGCGGGTCGCTTTTTGTGGGGTTCCCACAACTCAGCCGCCTCGGCATGCGCCATGGCGGACATTGGACCGGGCCCCGGTCATCCACCAGGGTGTAGACAGGTGCGGGCGACGTTCCAGGACAGGTGCGTCGCCTTCTGCGCGTGCGTACTTGGGAGGCTCAGCCGGTGTTCAGTCGTGTCGCCATCGTCAACCGCGGAGAGGCCGCGATGCGGCTCATCCACGCCGTCCGGGATCTGTCGGCGGAAACCGGGACGCGGATCGAGACGGTCGCCCTCTACACCGACGCCGACCGCACCGCCACGTTCGTCCGCGAGGCCGACCTGGCCTACGACCTGGGGCCGGCCTCGGCCCGCCCCTACCTCGACCTGGCCAAGCTCGAGCAGGCGCTGGTCGAGACGAAGGCCGACGCCGCCTGGGTGGGCTGGGGCTTCGTGGCCGAGGACCCGGCCTTCGCGCAGCTGTGTGAGAAGGTCGGCGTCACCTTCGTCGGGCCGAGCGCGGACGCGATGCGCAAGCTCGGCGACAAGATCGGCGCGAAGCTGATCGCCGAAGAGGTCGGCGTGCCGGTCGCGCCGTGGAGCCGCGGCGAGGTCGCCACGCTCGAAGACGCGCTGAAGGCCGGCGAGCGGATCGGCTACCCGCTGATGCTCAAGGCCACCGCGGGCGGCGGCGGGCGCGGCATCCGCATGGTCGCCTCCGGCGAGGACCTGGCCGAGGCCTACGAGCGCACCAGCCAGGAAGCGCTGCGCGCGTTCGGCTCCGGTGTCGTGTTCCTGGAGCGCCTGGTCACCGGCGCCCGGCACGTCGAGGTCCAGGTCATCTCCGACGGCACGACGGCGTGGGCGCTCGGCGTCCGCGACTGCTCGGTGCAGCGGCGCAACCAGAAGATCATCGAGGAGTCGGCCTCCCCGGTCCTCGCGCCGCCGCAGACGGCCGAGCTGAAGACGTCGGCGGAGCGGCTCGCGGTGGCCGTGGGCTACCGCGGCGCGTGCACCGTCGAGTTCCTCTACCACCCGGGCGAGAAGCTGTTCGCCTTCCTCGAGGTCAACACCCGCCTGCAGGTCGAGCACCCGATCACCGAGATCACCACCGGCACCGACCTGGTCAAGCTGCAGCTGCACGTCGCAGGCGGCGGGAAGCTCGAGGGCGAGCAGCCGGCCGAGAGCGGTCACGCCGTCGAGGCCCGGCTCAACGCCGAAGACCCCGACCGCGACTTCGCCCCCTCCCCCGGCCGCATCGCGCGGCTGGCGCTGCCGGCAGGCCCCGGCATCCGCGTCGACACCGGCGTCAGCGAGGGCGACACCATCCCGGCCGACTTCGACTCGATGATCGCCAAGATCATCGCCTACGGCCGCGACCGCGACGAAGCACTCGGCCGGCTGCGCCGCGCGATGGCCGAGACCACGGTGATCATCGAGGGCGGCGCGACCAACAAGAGCTTCGTGCTCGACCTGCTCGACCAGCCCGAGGTGATCGACGCCAGCGCCGACACCGGCTGGATCGACCGCGTCCGCGCCGAAGGCCGCCTGGTCACCCACCGGCACTCCGCGATCGCGCTCGCCGCGGCCGCCATCGAGGCCTACCAGGACGAAGAAGAGGTCTCCGTCCAGCGGCTGCTGTCCACCGCGCACGGCGGCCGCCCGCAGGTGCAGCACGAAAGCGGCCGCCCGCTCGACCTCAAGCTCCGCGGCGTCGGCTACCGCGTGTCCGTCGCCAGGGCCGGGCGGAGCCGTTTCCGCGTCGGCATCTCGGCCGGCTCGTCCGACGTGCACCACGCCGACATCGAGATCGACCGGTTCGACGCCCACAGCGGCCGGATCCTGGTCAACGGGCGGCGGTTCCGGCTGGTTTCGGCCACCCACGGGCCGATCCACCTCGTCGAGGTCGACGGCGTCACCCACCGCGTCAGCCGAGACGAAGGCGGCGTCGTCCGCTCCCCCGCGCCCGCGCTGGTCGTCGCCACGCCGCTGGCCGTCGGTGCCGAGGTCGAGGCGAACGCGCCGATCCTGGTGCTGGAGAGCATGAAGATGGAGACGGTGCTGCGCGCGCCGTTCCGCGCCCGCGTCCGCGAATGCCCGGTGTCCGTCGGCAGCCAGGTCGAGACCGGCGCGCCGCTGATGCGCCTGGAACCCCTGGCCGACGGCGCCGAGGACGAAGCGGCCGACGAGACCGAGACCGTCGAGATCGAGCTGCCTTCGGTGCCGGACGGCGTGTCCGCGGCCGAGCGCGTCGAACGCGGCCTGAACGACCTGCGCAGCCTCCTGCTCGGCTTCGACGTCGACCCGGCCGAGCGCAAGCGGCTCGTCGCGACCTACCTGGAGGCCCGCGCCGAGCTGGGCAACCGGCCGGTCGAGGGCGAACTCGAGCTGCTCACCGTCTTCGCCGACCTGTCCGAGCTCAGCCGCAACACCCCGGGCGGCGAACTCGACACCGAACCGGGCAGCCCGGTGCACAGCTCGCGCGAGTTCTTCCACAGCTACCTGCAGAGCCTCGACGTCGAACGCGCCGGCGTCACCGAAAGCTTCCAGGCGAAGCTGAAGCGCGTCCTCGCGCACTACGGCGTCCCCGACCTGGAGCGCACGCCGGAGCTGGAGGCCGCGGTCTTCCGGATCTTCCTGGCCCAGCAGCGGACGGCGGCCGACGTCGCGGTCGTCTCCGAGCTGCTGCGGCAGTGGCTCACCGGGGCACCGCCGGCCGAGGCGCTCAGCGAACGCGCCGGGCTCACCCTGGAGCACTTGGTCGAGGCCACGCAGGTGCGCTTCCCCGCGGTGTCCGACCTGGCCCGCGGTGTGGTCTTCCGCTGGTTCGCCCAGCCGCTGCTGCGCCGCAACCGCGCCCGCGTCTACGCCGCCGTCCGCACCGAGCTGAGCTACCTCGACCAGCACCCGGACGCCCCGGATCGCGCCGAGCGGATCCAGGCCATGATCACCGGCTCGCAGCCGCTGGTCCGGCTGATCGGGCAGCGGATCGGGCGGCCGGGCCGCGACCACGCGCCGCTGCTGGAGGTGCTGACCCGCCGGTACTACGGCAACCGCCGGCTCTCCGGCGTCGCCGTGCGCGAAGCCGGTGGGCACCGCTGGCTGACCGCCGAGCTGAACACCCCCGAAGGCGTGCTGCCGCTCGTCACCACCGCCGTCGACATCGCCGCCCTGCCCGATGCTCTCCGCACGCTCGGCGAGGTGGCCACCGAAGGCGTCGTCGCCGACCTGTACCTGCGCTGGGAAGACCAGCCGGACGTCGACGCGACCGCGGAGCGGCTCGGTGCGCTGCTCGCCGAAAACCCCCTGCCCGCCGGTGTGCGCCGGGTTGTGGTCACCGTGGCCGGCACCGGCGGCGCGGTGATGCACCACCACTTCACCTTCGAACGCGACGGGGCCGGCTTCACCGAGGACCGGCTGATCCGCGGCCTGCACCCGCAGATCGCCCAGCGCCTGCAGCTGCAGCGGCTGCGCGAGTTCGACCTCACCCGGCTGCCCTCGGCGGACGAGGAGATCTACCTCTTCAAGGCCGCGGCGAAGACCAACCCGGCCGACGAGCGGCTGATCGCGATGGGCCAGGTCCGCGACCTGACG
This sequence comes from Amycolatopsis mediterranei, assembly GCF_026017845.1. NCBI lineage: Bacteria > Bacillati > Actinomycetota > Actinomycetes > Pseudonocardiales > Pseudonocardiaceae > Amycolatopsis > Amycolatopsis mediterranei. The sequence goes on along the minus strand of NZ_CP100416.1, from coordinate 4,859,102 downwards.
CCGCTGCGCGAGGCCGACGGACGGCTGGTCGCGCTGCCGGCGCTCGAGGACGCGGTCACCGCCTGTCTCGACGCGATCCGCAACATCCAGGCGCAGCGGCCGCAGAACAAGCGGTTCGACACGAACCGCATCATGATGTACGTCTGGCCGCCGACCGACCTGACCACCGAGGAGCTCAACACCCTCGTCCAGCGCATCCTGCCGACTTCGGTGGGCGCCGGGCTGGAGGAGGTCCAGTTCCTGGCGCGGCGGCGCACGGAGGCGGGCAAGCTGACCGAGCTCGCCGTCCGGATCGCCCTCGACCCCGGCCACGGTGCGCGGCTGCACGTCGAGGCGCCGTCGACCGAGCCGGTGAAGCCCCTGGACGACTACCGCCTGAAGGTGCTGCGCGCGGCGCGCCGGGGCACCGTGTACCCGTACGAGCTGACCGGGCTGCTCTCCGGCCCGGAGGGCACCTTCACCGAATACGACCTGGAATCCTCGGGCGGTGGCGTCCTGGTCCCGGTCGACCGGCCGAAGGGCAAGAACACCGCGGCGATCATCGCCGGCGTCGTCACGACCCCGACCGAGCGGCACCCCGAGGGCGTCACCCGCGTCGTGCTGCTGGGCGACCCGACGAAGTCGCTCGGCGCCCTCTCGGAGCCGGAATGCTCGCGCGTCATCGCGGCGCTCGACCTGGCCGAGCGGATGCAGGTGCCGCTGGAGTGGTTCGCGCTGTCGTCGGGCGCGCGGATCTCGATGTCCTCGGGCACCGAGAACATGGACTGGGTCGCCGCGGCGCTCAAGCGGATCGTCACGTTCACCCAGGACGGCGGCGAGATCAACATCGTGGTGAACGGGATCAACGTCGGCGCCCAGCCGTACTGGAACGCCGAAGCCACGATGCTCATGCACACCAAGGGCATCCTGGTGATGACGCCGGATTCGGCGATGGTGCTCACCGGCAAGCAGGCGCTCGACTTCTCGGGTGGCGTGTCGGCCGAGGACAACTTCGGCATCGGCGGCTACGACCGCGTGATGGGCCCGAACGGCCAGGCGCAGTACTGGGCGCCGAACCTGCCGGCCGCGCGGCAGGTGCTGATGGCGCACTACGACCACACGTACGTGGTGCCGGGCGAGGCCGGCCCGCGCAAGGTGAGCACGAGCGACCCGGTCGACCGGGACGTCTCGCCGTTCCCGCACGCGATCGTCGGCAGCGACTTCCGGTCGGTCGGAGAGATCTTCTCCGCCGAGCACAACCCGGACCGCAAGAAGCCGTTCGACATCCGCACGGTGATGCGCGCGCTGTCCGACCAGGACCACCCGGTGCTGGAGCGCTGGGCGGGCATGGCCGATGCAGACACGTCCGCGGTGCAGGACGTGCACATCGGCGGCCGCCCGGTCTGCCTGGTCGGCATCGAGTCGCGGTCGGTCCCCCGCCGCGGCTTCCCGCCCACCGACGGGCCGGACACCTACACCGCGGGCACGCTGTTCCCGCGGTCGTCGAAGAAGACGGCCCGGGCGATCAACGCGGCCTCGGGCAATCGGCCGCTGGTGGTGCTGGCGAACCTGTCGGGCTTCGACGGCTCGCCGGAGTCGCTGCGCAAGCTGCAGCTGGAGTACGGCGCGGAGATCGGCCGGGCGATCGTCAACTTCGAGGGCCCGATCGTGTTCTGCGTGATTTCGCGGTACCACGGCGGCGCGTTCGTGGTGTTCTCCAAGGCGCTCAACCCGAACATGACGGTGCTGGCCCTGGAGGGCTCGTTCGCCTCGGTGCTGGGCGGCGCCCCGGCGGCGGCGGTGGTGTTCGCCGGCGAAGTCAACAACCGCACGGCGAACGACCCGCGCGTAACGGAGCTGCTGGCCCAGGTGGCGGCGGCCGGCGGCGCTTCCCGCGCGGCGTTGAACGCCCAGCTGGCGGAAGTCCAGTCGGCGGTCCGCGCGGAGAAGGTCAGCGAGGTGGCGGCGGAGTTCGACCGCGTCCACAGCATCCAGCGCGCGGTCGAGGTCGGCTCGGTGGACGCGATCATCTCGGCGGCCGAGCTGCGCCCGCGGATCATCGAAGCGATCGAACACGGCTTGAAGCGCTAGAGTCCGGCGGAGCCGGGGCCGATCGGTCCCGGCTCTGTCGGTTCTCTGGGGGTTGCCGTGCTTTCCGCCGTCCGGATCGAGCTGGAGCGGTACGACTGGACCGAGCGGCGCCTGCCTTTCGGCGGCGACCTCGCCTCCGTTCCCCTGGGCGTCGAGCGTCTGGTCACCGCGACCACGGATGCGGCGGCCAAAGCCGCGTACTACGAGTACTTCGACAACTACCTGATCATCCAGGGGAACATGTTCGCCCCGGCGGTCGACCTGGTGCCCGCGCTGTGCGCGGCGCTGGCCGAGGACCTGGCTCCCCCCGCGCGGTACTGGGTGCTGTACCTGATCCGTGAGATCGTGCTGGCCGAAGCCCGCATCGAAGAAACCCAGGCGGGCCACTTCGACCTGCCGGAACGGGCCCAGGCGCACGCGCGGGCCGCGCTGTGGCTGTTCTACCACGAGCTGTGCCACGGCGTCGCCGAGTGGGCAGCCCACATCCTCGAGGAGATCGAGCCGGATCAGGCCCGGCTCACCCATTTCATGGCGAAGGCGAAGCACCGGCTTCCCGCGGGTTCCTGAGACCGGTTTCGCGACTTTCGGGGGTATGACCTCTTTGCACCGGGCCGACACACTGTGCGTGCCGGTACGGTGACCACGGGTTCCGACCGGACCTCCATCCGTGCGGCGTGAGGAGATCCCCCGATGGCGTCAAGGTCCCTGTCCCGGCTCGCCCTCGCGGCGTCCGGGGTCCTGCTCACCTCCCTGCTCGGCGGCACCGCCACCGCGCAGACGGCGGACACGCCGGTGTTCTGGCGCGTCCCGGCCACCGCGACCCAGGCGCAGGCGCTGGCCGCGGCCGGTTTCGACGTCGAAGAAGGGGATGGCGGCAGCGTCGACGTCGTCGGCGGCCAAGCCGTCGCCGCGAAGCTGCGGGCGCTCGGCTACCGGCCCTCGTACTTCGACACCGTCTACAAGGAACTCCCCGCGCGGACGGAGAGCCTGGCGGCGGACACCTTCTACGGTGGCTACCGGACCGTCACCGCGCAGGAGAACCACCTCGCACAGGTCGCCTCGGCGCACCCCGACCTGGCCACGAAGTACACGATCGGCCAGTCGTGGAAGAAGACCAAGGGCCAGGGCGGCCACGACATCCAGGCGATCTGCCTGACCAAGAAGCAGACCGGCGACTGCACGCTGTCGACGACGTCGACGAAGCCGAAGTTCTTCCTGATGGCCCAGATCCACGCGCGCGAGCTGTCGACCGGCGAGCTCGCCTGGCGCTGGATCGACTACCTCGCCGACGGCTACGCCACCGACGCCACCGCGAAGTCCATTTTGGACACGACCGAGGTGTGGGTGGTGCCGATCGCCAACCCCGACGGCGTCGACATCGTCGCTTCCGGCGGGAACTCGCCGAAGCTGCAGCGCAAGAACGCGAACAACTCCCGCGGCGGCTGCAGCGGCACGAACATCGGCGTCGACCTCAACCGCAACTCGACTTATCGGTGGGGCGGCGACTCCAACTCCGCCTGCGCGGAGACCTACCAGGGCGTGAGCGCGGGTTCGGAGCCGGAGGTGCAGGCGCTGGAGAAGCTGGCCCGCGCGATCTTCCCGGACCAGCGCGGCACCGGGAACAACGACCCGGCGCCCGCGACCGCCAAGGGCACGATGATCACGCTGCACAGCTACGGCAACGACATCATCATCCCGTGGGGCTTCACCCAAGCCACTTCGCCGAACGACGCCCAGTACCGCAGGCTCGGCGCGAAGTACTCCGCGTCCAACGGCTACCTCGTCGGCACGAACGAGGAGACCGTCGGCTACGACACGTCCGGCACCACCGACGACTTCACCTACGGCGAACTGGGTGTCGCCAGCGTGACGTTCGAGGTCGGCGGTTCGAGCGGCTCCTGCGGTGGCTTCCTGCCGAAGTACACGTGCGTGGACAGCACGTTCTGGCCGAAGAACAAGGGCGCGCTGGTCACCGCGGCCAAGGCCGCGGCGGCGCCGTACCAGCAGTGATTCACGGGCGGCAGGCGTAGATGCAGTTCTGCGGGCGCGGGGATTCGAGCACTTCGACGTGCCGGAACCCCGCGTCCGCAAGCATTTCCGACGCCTTTTCGGTGCCCCACACGGCACCGAGCGCGGCACCGCCCTCGGCCAGCGACGTCGTGGTGCAGTACATCAGGCTGATCGAGTAGGTGAGGGCCGCCAGCGGGTTGCCGACGTTCCGCTCCAGGTGACTGGAGAAGTTGGTGTCCACCATGAAGAACAGGCCGTCCGGGGCGAGCGCGTGGCGGATCCGGCGCAGCACGACGTCCGGCCGGTCCTGGTCGTGGATGGCGTCGAACGCGGTGATGACGTCGTAGGGCGGATCGGCGGTCAGCTCGGCGGCGTCCCCGACGGCGAAGCCGGCGTTCGGCAGGCGGTGTTCTCTCGCCTGCTCGACGACGCCGGCGTTGATGTCCAGGCCGGTGAAGCGGGAGGCGGGAAACGCGCGGGCGGCCACGGCGATCGCGTTCCCGGTGCCACAGCCGAGGTCGAGCACGCGGGCGCCCGCCGTGAGCCGTTCCTTCAGGCCGGGGACCGCGCCGAAGAAGCCGTCCACGAGGTGCTCGCGGTAGATGTGCTTCCAGCTGTCGCCGGTCTTGGCGCCGAGGGTTTCGAGGTAGGGCCCGTAGGCCGACCTCGGGACGCCGCCGCCTTCGGCGAACGCGCGTTCCAGGTCCGGCAGGATGCCGGTGAACGCCGACAGCGTCAGCAGTGACGGCATCACGTTCGACGCGGTTTCGCCGAGCAGGAACTTGGCGTGTTCCGGCGGGAAGGTGTACTCGCGGCCGTCGTAGGTGAAGATCCCGCCGGTGACCATGGCGCCGAGCCACTCGCGGACGTAGCGTTCCTGCAGCCCGGCGCGTTCGGCGAGCCCGGCACTGGTGGCGGGCCCCCGCGCGGCGGCGGCGAGAAGGCCGGTGCGGTGGCCGACGCCGATGAGCATGGTGAGGGCGCTGCCGGTCATGGTCGCGGTCAGGTGCGCGGCGAACTCCTGCTCCTCCATGGGGTGGAGCCTACCCGCCGGCCGGACCGTCCGATGTGGACGATCCGGCCGGCGGGGTGGATCGGGCATCGCGGAGGCGGGGTGGTTGTGGGCGGCCGGCTCAGCCCGCAGCTGCGGCTACGTGGGCGCGGGTAGCACCCGGGTTCAGCGCGGCTGCGGCGACCCGCCGGCCGCGGTCGACCGCCCCGCCCCAACCCGCCCTCCTCCGGGCACGCCGCCCACCGGCCACGACCAACAGGATCCCCCTACAACCGCGAGCGTCCCCTTTGCCGGCGTGGCCCGGCGAGCCAGACCCAGCTCACCTCGGTTCGCCAGCACAGCCCCCGAACCGCCACCCCGGCACCGCACCACCGCCAAACCGAGCCCGTCAGGCGTCCTCGTCCTCCAGGCCTGCGTCGGCCAGTACCGCGTACACGCGGCGCCGCGCGTCGGCGAGGATCTTCTTCACCTCTGCGACCTGGGCCTCGTTGCCGCTGTACCCCACCTGGGCGGCCGCGCCGGACAGCTCGCCCAGCGCGTGCCACAGCGCCGCGAACCGGTCGGCGCCCGGCTCCTCCTCCGGCTCCTCCCACAGCGCCGCGAACTCCTCCTCGCGGCCCGCCACGTGCTCGCGCCCCGCGTCGGTCAGCCCCGCCACCCGGCGACCGGCCGTCTCGACCGTGTGGACCAGCCCCTCGTCCTCCAGCTGCTGCAGGATCGGGTACACCGATCCCGGGCTGGGCCGCCAGCGGTCGTGCGTGCGCCGCCGGATCTCCTGCATCAGCTGGTAGCCGTGCCTCGGCTCCTCGGCCAGCAGCGCCAGCACCGCCGGCCGCACCGGGCGGGCCGGCGGGCGGCCACCGCTGCCGCGGAAGTCGCGGACCCGCTGGAACGGCCCGGCCCCGCCCGACCAGCCGCCCGGGCCTCCGAACGATCCCGGGCCGCCCGGAAAGCCGGGGAAGCCCGGGCCGCCCGGGGGCTGGGGCGGGTGCGGCGGGAGGGGTGGCGGCGGCGGAAAGCCGCGAGCCAGCTCCGGGCCGCCGTCCCAGTCCTCCTCCCCCGGCACCGCAGGCCCCGGGTGCTCGAACCCCGCGTGCTCGCCCCCGGCGTGCCCCGGGTGCCCGAAGCCGGCGTGCCCAGCCCCAGCGTGCCCCGGGTGCCCCCGGTGGTGCTGCTCGAAGTGCCCCCCGAAGCCGGCAAACATCCGGCCCGCGCCCGCGCTCATCTCCATGATGACCCTCCTAGTCGTATCGGCGACATTCACACGATATATCGCCGCTCGATCGACGGCAAGGAGGTCAGCCGAAGTAGTGCCCGGCTTCCAGGTCGGCGAACAGGCCGGGCCATTCGGGCAGCCAGCCGAGCCGCTTCTGGGTCAGCACGCTCGACGCCGGCGTGTCCGGCCCGGCGAAGTGCGCGAGCCAGCCGAAGTGACCTGCGACGTCGGTCACCGAACGCACCGGCAGCCCGAGGCGCTCGCCGATGACGCCGGCGAGCACCTTCAGCGGCACGCCTTCGTCGCCGACCGCGTGCAGCCGCACGCCCGCCGGCGCCGCCTCGACGGCCAGGCGGTACAGGTGCGCCGCGTCGAACCGGTGCACCGCGGCCCAGCGACCCGTGCCGTCGCCCGGGTAGGCCGACACCCCCGTCTGGCGCGCGAGCCGGATCAGGGCCGGGACGAACCCGTGCCCGTCGCCCTCGCCGTGCACCGAATGCGGCAGCCGCAGCACCGACGCGCGCACCCCCCGCTCGGCCAGCGCGAGCGCCGCCGTCTCCGACGCCGACCGCGGGAACGCCGGGTCGGCCGCGTCCTCTTCGGTGGCCATCCGCCCCGGGGCCACCGGGCCGGTCGCGGCCGTGATGATCAGCGCCTTCCCGGATCCTTCGAGCGCTTCGCCGAACGCGCCGATCGCCGCGCGGTCGGTCGCGGCGGCGCCCGTGAGATCGGCGAAGTCGTCGTGGACGTAGGCGGTGTGGACGACCGCGTCCGCTTCGGCAGCTGCCGCGCGGAGGCCGTCCAGGTCGGTCAAGTTCCCGCGCCGGACCTCGGCGCCGGTGGCCGCGAGCGCCGCGGCCTTGTCGTCCGAGCGGGCGAGGCCGAGCACCTCGTGCCCCGCTTCCCGCAGTTCCCGGACGACGGCGCTGCCGACGAACCCGGTCGCACCGGTGACGAACACCCGCATTTTCGTACTCCTCGTGGTTGGCCGATGGTGCTTCCATCGTTGGGCCGCGGCGGCGCGGACGTCCAAAGCCTGGTTCTCATCGGGCGATACGCTTCAGGCATCACCGCAGGTAGACTGCGGTCATGGCGGACCTGGACCTGCGGCTGGTGCGGTACTTCACGGCGGTGGCCGAGCACCGGCACTTCGGGCGCGCGGCGGCCGCGCTGCACACCACGCAGCCGTCACTGAGCCGGCAGATCCGCCGGCTCGAAGGCCAGCTCGGCGCGCGCCTGCTGGACCGCACGCCGCAGGGCACGCGGCTGACCGAAGCGGGCGAAGTGTTCCTGCCGCGCGCCAAGGCGCTGCTGCAGTCGGCCGAGCAGGCGGCGGAGAGCACCCGCGCGGCGGCCGCGCCGAGCCGCCTCACGATCGGCTACCGGACGAACCTGTTCGTCACGCCGGCGGTGCGCGAACTGCGCCGCCGCCATCCGGAGGCCGAGGTGCTGACCCGGCACCTGGGCTGGACCGAAACCCGGGCCGCACTGCTGGAGCACCGGGTGGACATCGCGGTCACGCGGTTGCCGCTGCGGGCCGACGGGCTGCGCGTCACCGTGCTCTACGACGAAGAGCGGGTGCTGCTGGTGTCCGCGGACCACCGCCTGGCCGGCCGGGCGTCGGTCACGCTGGCCGACATCGCGGACGAGCCGCTCCCCCGCGTCGACGACCCGGAGTGGAACGCGTTCTGGCGCATCGACCCGCGCCCGGACGGCAGCCGGGCTCCGGACGGCCCGCTGGTCAGGGAGTTCGAGGAGAAGTTCGAACTGATCGCCGCGGGCCAGCTGGCGGCGATCGTCCCGGCCGGGGTCCGGTTCAGCCGTCTCCGGCGCGACGTGACGATCGTTGCGCTGGAAGGCATCGAGCCGTGCCAGGTGGCCCTGGCCACCCGCGCGACCGACGACAACGATCTCCTGGCCTCCGCGTGCCGGACGCTGGAGGCGCACCTGACCAGCCCGGAAGCGGCCGGCCTCACGGTTTCGGCGCGCTAAGAACCGGACTTCACCGCCAGCGTCAGCAACTCCGCCGCCGGACCCGTCAGGCGCCGGCCCGCCGGCCACACCGCGCGCAGCACCCGGGCCAGCTCCATGCCCTCCACCGGCACCGGCACCAGCCGCCGCCCGGCCACCTCGCGCACCACGTCGAGGTCGCTGATCACCGCCGGCCCGGCGCCGGCGATCACCGCGTTGCGCACCGCCGAAGCCGATCCCAGCTCCAGCAACGGCTTCACCGGGCCCGCTCCCGCCCGGCGCAGCGCCGCCTCGACGGTCTCACGCGTTCCCGAGCCCGGCTCCCGCACCACCAGCGGCGTCGCGGCCAGCTCCTCGGCCCGCAACGGACGGCGGCGCCGGGCCCAGGCGTGGCCGGCCGGGACCACCACGACGAGCCGGTCCGCCGCGACGCGGCGCGTGGCCAGGCCCGGCCACGGCCCCGGCGATTCGACGAACCCCAGGTCCACCCGCCCGCGCGCGACGAGGTCGGCGACCTGCTCGGAGTTGACCACCTCGAGCCCGACGTAGGTATCCGGCCCGCTCCGCTTGACCTCGCCGATCCAGGCGGGCACGAAGTGCTCGGCGAGCGTCATGCTCGCCGCCACCCGCAGCTGCGCGCCGCGCTGGGTGCGCAGGGCTTCCGCGCCGGTGCGCAGTCCGTCCACTTCGGCCAGCACGCGGTGGGCCCAGCCCGCGATCACCCGGCCGTCCGGGGTCAGCGCCGAGCCGCGCCGGGTCCGGTCCACCAGGGACAGTCCCAGCTGTCGTTCCAAAGTGGACAATCGTTTGCGGGCCGACGGCTGGGCGATGCCGAGTGCGGCGGCCGCCTGGCCGATGCTGCCGAGGTCGTCGACGAGCACCAGCAGGCGCAACGAGTCCAGATCCGGTCCGGTCATAGCTTCAGTCTATGACCTGACCACACACTGCCGGCTACCGCGCACGCCCGCGGGCGACGAGGCTGCAGGTATGGCACTGACGACGGCGAAGACCTCCGGCCTCGCGATCACCGGGCTCGGCGTCGCCGCGGCGTACGCACTCAGCTCCGCCTGGCCGGTGGTGGGCGCGCTCACGGTCGCGGTCGTGCTGGGCGTCACGGTCGGGAGCACGCCCGTCCTGACCGACGAGCAGCGCGTGGCCGTCGCCCGACTGACGAAACGCCTGCTGCGCGCGGGCGTCGTCCTGCTCGGGCTCCAGCTCGCCCTCCCCACCGTGCTCGCACTGGGCCCCGGCACGCTGGCCGCGGTCGTGCTGACGGTCGCCGTCACCTTCCTCGGCACGCTCGGCCTCGCCCGGCTGGTCCGGGTGCCGCGCAGTCTCGCCCTGCTGGTCGCCACCGGTTTCTCGATCTGCGGCGCGTCGGCGATCGCCGCGGTGGAAGGCGTGATCGAGCGCGACGACGAAGACGTCGCCACCGCCGTCGCGCTCGTCACCTGCTACGGCAGCTTCGCCTTGGCCGCGCTCCCCCTGCTCGCTCGCGCCCTCGGCCTGGACGCGACCCGGACCGGCAGCTGGGCCGGGATCTCGGTGCACGAGGTTGCGCAGGTGGTCGCGGCGGCCGGGCCCGCGGGCGCGGCGGCGGTCGGGATCGCCGTCGTGGTGAAGCTGAGCCGCGTCGTGCTGCTCGCCCCGGTGGTCGCGCTCGTCGGCGCCACCGAACGCGGCCGCCGCGACACGCACGCTCCGCTGGTGCCGCTGTTCGTCCTCGGCTTCCTCGCGATGGTCGCGGTCCGGAGCACCGGGCTCGTCCCCGCGTTCGTGCTCGACGTCGCGAAGATCGCGTCGACACTCCTGCTCGCCGGCGCGCTGTTCGGCCTCGGCTGCGCCGTCCGGCTCGGCGCGCTGCTGCGCGGCGGCGGCCGAGCCCTGCTCCTGGGGTTCCTGTCTACGCTTCTGGTGCTGGCGACCGGGTTCGGCACCCTGGCCGCGTTCACCTGAAATTTGCCTGCCCGACACGTATAGGTCGTTATACGTGCGGTTGTACTCCTCTTGTACGGGACGCGTCGACGCTGCTGACGAGACGTTGAACGAATCCGTAGGGAGCACGAACCGTGAAGATCACCCGACTCGCCCAGGGCCTGCTGGCCGGCCTGCTGGGGTGCGCCGCCCTGGCGGTCCCGGCGGCCATCGGCGCCGCGACCGCGCAGGCCGACGTGGCCAGCACATTGGTGTTCAACAAGGACACCGAGGGCCACGACTGCTACCGCATCCCCACCATCGTCAAAGCGAACAACGGCGACCTGCTCGCGTTCGCCGAAGGCCGCAACGGCGGCGCCCACGCCTGCGCCGACCTGGGCAAGATCGATCTCGTGATGAAGCGTTCCACCGACGGTGGCAAGACGTGGGGCGCGCTGAACACCGTCATCACGGCGTTCGGGGACACGAAGGGCAACCCCGCACCGATCGTCATCCCGGGCAGCGACCGGATCGTGCTGCTGTCGACCATGCAGTGCTACACCAATCCCGACTGCGGCCGGATCCCGCGCGTGTCCATCAGCGAGGACAACGGGAAGACGTGGGGCGCGCCGAAGACGCTGACCACGGAACTCGGCTTCTCGGCCGCGCCGGGCTGGCTGGCCACCGGGCCGTCCCACGGGATCGTGCTGACGCGCGGCGCGCACAAGGGCCGGCTCGTCGCCGGGATGAGCTACTCGAACATCGGCGCGCTGGTCTACAGCGACGACAAGGGCAGCACCTGGCACCTCGGCGCCACCGACAAGCCGACGACGAGTGCGATGAACCCGCAGGAGATCAGCGTCACCGAGCTCCGGGACGGCCGGATCTACGCCGCCGCGCGCAACCAGGCGAACGACGGCAACAAGTGCCTCGAGGACGGCACGCACAACCGCGCCTTCGCGATCAGCTCGGACGACGGCGCGACGTTCAGCTCGAAGTTCGACTTCGCCACCGACCTCGTCGCGCCGACGGTCGAGGGCTCGACGGCCCGGATGAGCGCCACCGACACCGGCGGCAAGTACAACCGGATCCTGTTCGCCGCACCGTCCGTTTGCGGCGAGCGCGAGGGGCTGCGCGTGCACTCGTCGTTCGACGAGGGCGCCAACTGGACCGGCACCGCCGGCAGCCTGCTCGTGTGGGGGCAGGGCGCGGCGTACTCGGACATGGTGCAGCTGTCGCAGTCGTCGGTCGGGGTGCTGTTCGAGGTGGGTCCCACGGAGCACCCCTACGACGCGATCCGCTTCGCGGCGGTCAGTGACGCCGCGCTCGGCGCCCCGGCCTGCGGTGGCGGCTACAGCGTGATCGACTCGGCGCCCCTGGGCACCGGCGGCGCGGCCGGCACGGTGTACCTGTCGTACAACGCGGCCAACGGCCAGAACTGCGTCAGCACCATGAAGAACGCCTCCGCCGGGACGGCCACCGCGACCGCGGCCTACCTGGAGGTCAAGGGCTCGGCGCGGCAGACCGACTCGGGCTCGTTCTCCTACTTCGCCGGCCCGGTCAAGGCCACGGCGGCGGACAAGTGCGTGAAGTGGGGCGGCGCGGCCGGCGGCCAGGTCTACGACAGCCAGTTCGAGCACTGCAGCTGAACCGGACGGGGACCCGCACCCCGGCCGGGTCCCCGCTCCGGTGCCGCGCCGGGCGGTCGGAAGCCGGTGCGGCTACCGACCTCCGAGCCCGCGCTACTTCGAACCCGCCGGTGCCGTCGCCACCGCGGACTCGCCGAACTTGATCCCCTTCGCTTCCTTCCCGATCGCCGTCAGCACCGCTACCGCGATCAACCCCGGCACCACCGTCCACACCAGAGCCGACGTGTACCCGTGGGACTCCGCGATCGCCTGCTGGATCGGCAGGTTCAATGCCGCCAGCAGATTGCCCAGCTGGTAGGTCACGCCCGGATAGAAGCCGCGGATGGCGTCGGGGGACATCTCCGTCAGGTGCGCCGGGATCACTCCCCACGCTCCCTGGACCATGATCTGCATCAGGAACGACCCCAGCGCCAGCATGCCGGCGCCGTGGTCGACCGCGAAGATCGGGATCACCGGGAGTCCCAACACCGCCGCCGCCACGATCGTGCGGCGGCGGCCCAGGCGCTCGGACAACGTCCCGAACGTCAAGCCGCCGATGATGGCTCCGATGTTGTACAGCACCGCTATCCACGTGCTCGTCGCCGCGCTCAGGCCCGCGCCGCCGTTGTCGTGGGCCTTCAAGAAGCTCGGGTAGACGTCCTGGGTTCCGTGGCTCATCCAGTTGAACGCCGTCATCAGCAGGATCAGGTAGCCGAAGCGGCGGATCACCTTCGGGTTCAGCAGGATGTCCTTCACCGACGTCCGCGTCACCTTCAGCTTCTCGCGCGCGGTCTCCCACACCTCCGACTCGCGGACGCGCGCGCGGATCAGCAGGCTGATCAGCGCCGGGAAGATGCTCAACACGAAGATCCAGCGCCACGGCAGCTCCAACGCCGAGTGGAACAGCAGGTACGCCAGCGCCGCCAGCAGGTAGCCGATCGAATAGCCGACCTGCAGCAGGCCCGAGAAGAAGCCGCGGCGCTCGACCGGGATCTTCTCCATCGCCAGGGCCGCGCCCAGCCCCCACTCGCCGCCCATGCCGATGCCGTAGACGAACCGCAGCACCAGCAGCACCGTGTAGTTCGGGGCGAACGCGCACAGCAGGCCGGCCACCGAGTACAGCACGACGTCGGCCATCAGCGGGATCCGGCGGCCCACCCGGTCGGCCCACAGACCGAACAGGAGCGCGCCGACCGGGCGCATCACCAAGGTCGCCGTCGTGATGAACGCCAGCTGCGTGGCCGTCGCCCCGAACGACTTGTCCTTCGCGATGTCCGCCAGGACGAAGACGACGAGGAAGTAGTCGAACGAGTCCATGCTCCAGCCGAGCAGCGCCGCGAGGAACGCGTTGCGCTGGTCGGAGGTAAGCGCTTTCCTGCCCGGTCGATCCGTCACCTTCGCCCCGTTCCGTCGGTTTCCCACCGGAAGACCTCAGGCCCGGTTTAGCACCCACCACCCCGGGCGGGCAAGGGGATCAGTGCGCGACGCGGATGCGGACCCGGCGGCCGACGTCCCGGGCCCACGCCTTGATCCGGTCCCAGTCGCGGAAGTCGCCGGTGCGCCGGCCCGACGCCACGAGCTTCGGGATCAGGCCGTGCACGATCGCCGGGTCCAGCCGGCCGCCGAAGGTGGCCGTGCGTTCCGCGTCGATGCGCGCGGCCAGCAGCGCCACGTTCGCCGGCAGGCTGACCTGGTGCGTCGCCGCGCCGGGGCCGCACGGTCCGCTGTGGAACAACCACACCGGACGCTCGGCGAGCGCCCGCGCGTTGCGTTCCAGCAGCCGGACGGCCTCCGGCCGCCACCGGTGGTAGTACAGGGCACTGCCGACGACGACCGCGGCGTAGTGCTCGACGCCGGCCACGTCGGCGGCGTCGCGCACGTCGACGGTCAGGCCCGCTTCACCGAGCTCGGCGGCGATGACCTCGGCGATCTGCCGGGTTCCGCCGTGACGCCCGGCGTAGGCGACGAGGACTGCGGTCATGCACCCCATTGTCGGCCCTCGCGGACCGGATTGCCCCGCGGACTGCACACGATCCGCCGAACGGGCGCTCGCACGCTACTCTCCGCAGCCCTCACGGCGGCGCCAGGAACGCCGGCCGCTCCGTCGGGTCAGGTTCGTCGTAGTAGCGGTGGAAAACCGCGGTTTGCCCGCCGGACAACGGCGGCACGATCCAGCTCCACTCCGCGGGGCACCGGCGCCCGGCCCGCTCCTCGCGTTCCAGGTGGGACAGGAACCGGTGCGATTCGGTGTGGTGGTCGGCCATGGTGACCCCGGCGGCGTCGAAGGAATGCTGCACCGCCAGCGTCAGCTCCACCAGCGCCCGGTCGCGCCACAGCGTGCGCTCGGACGCGGTGTCCAGGCCCATCAGCTCGGCGATCACCGGCAGCAGGTCGTAGCGCCCCTCGTCGGCCAGGTTCCGCGCGCCGATCTCGGTGCCGAGGTACCAGCCGTTGAACGGTGCGGCCGGGTAGGTGACGCCGCCGATCTCCAGCGGCATGTCGCTGATCGCGGGCACGGCGTGCCAGCGCAGCCCCAGCCCCGCGAACCAGCGGTGGTCGGGGTGGGTCAGCGGGACCTCCAGGACGACGTCCGGCGGCAGGGTGAACAGCCGCGGCTCGCCGGGCGCGGCCTCGATCAGCAGGGGCAGGACGTCGAAGGACCCTCTTCGCTCCGGCGGCCGCCAGCCGAGTCTTCGCACCTGCTCGGTGAATTCGGCGTAGCGCGGGTCGCCGAGGACCGAGCCGTCTTCGAGGCGGTACCCGGCATAGCGGATGAGCTGCTCGTTGTGGATGCGCGGGCCCGGTGTGTCCGGCGTGTCCGGGGCGAAGACGGTGATCGTCGGCCGGATCCGCCCGCCCCGGGTGGCCTGCCGGAGGTGGGCGACGCACTCGCCGGCGATCGCGGCGGGGTCGGTGACCCGGCGCCGGTCCCGGATGCGCAGGCTGCGCCAGTAGAGCCGGCCGATGCAGCGCGCCGAGTTGCGCCACGCGACGCGCGCACCGTACGCCAGCTCGGCCGGGGTGTGGCGGTAGGTGCCGGTTTCCTGGATTTCCGCGCGCACCGCGGCCAGCCGGGTCTCGAACCGCTCGCCCTCTTCCGCGGCGCCTTCGGCGAACATCCGGTCCAGGAATTCCTCCGCTTCCGCGGAATTGACGTTCTGCTCCCGCGAGACGCGCTGTGGGTAAAGCGGTAGCGAGGGCGTCACCCGCTCGGGTGTAACGGTCACCGCGGTTCCCCACTCTCCGAAATCGCGATCTGCAGCCCGACGAAAAGGTCCACCGTTCCTCCGAGAGTCGCCGACAACACTGCTGGCCGAAAGTCCCCACTGCCCTGGGAAATCCGGCCAGGCGAGGGAGGATACCCCACGTTCCGCGAGGCGGGCTCCGCCACTCGGGAACGCCGTCACGGCGATCGCGGAATACCGGCACACGCAGGCCTGATCCGAAAAACAACTGCTACCAAGCGTTATTCGGGCATGGCGCTGCGCGTTTTCCGTCAATCGATCACTTCCCACGGTGAAATCCGCGTGATCCTTTATCGCCCGGCCGCCTGCGTCTTTTCGTGGGTATTCGACGAGCGGCCTTCACCGGGGCCTGGCACCCGTGTACGCGCGCCCACGTTAGAGTCGCGGTATCGGCAAAAGAGGGAGGACGGTTTCGTGCACGCCAGGCGCATCCCCGTGGTCCTCGTCGCCGGGTTCCTCGGCGCGGGCAAGACGACGCTGCTCAACCACCTGCTCGCCAACCGCGAGGGCGCCCGGGTCGGCGTCGTGGTCAACGACTTCGGGCAGGTGAACGTCGACGCGCTCGCCGTCGCCGGCAAGGTCGACACGATGGTCTCCCTCGGCAACGGCTGCCTCTGCTGTGCCGTGGACGCCAGCAGGCTGGACGCGATGCTCGCGAAGCTGTCGAGCGCCGAGGCGGGTATCGACGTCATCGTCGTCGAAGCCAGCGGCATCGCCGAGCCCCGCGACCTCATCCGGCTGATGATCGCCAGCGAAAACCCCGACATCCGCTACGGCGGGCTCGCCGAGGTCGTCGACGCCGCCGAGTTCGAAGCCGCCCGCGAGCGCCACCCCGAGCTGGCCGATCACCTGCGGCTGGCCGATCTCGTGGTGCTGAACAAGGCCGACCGGGTGTCCGCCGAGGCGCTCGCGAAGCTCACCGCGACCGTCGAAGAGCTGGCGCCGGGCCGCCCGCTGCTGGTCACCGAGCACGGGCGGGTCGACCCGCGGCTGTTCTTCGACCCGGAACCCCGCGGCGAGCGGGCCGGCCAGCTGTCGTTCGACGACCTGCGCGAGGACGACCACGACCACTCGCGGCACCTGCACGCCGAGTACCAGACGGTCACGTTCACCGCCGCGACCCCGCTCGCGCCGCGGGCCTTCGTCGAGTTCCTCGAGCGGCGGCCGGCCGGGCTCTACCGGATGAAGGGCCAGGCCGACTTCGGCCCCGCCGGCCCGAAATCGCGGTTCCACCTGCACACCGTCGGCGGGTTCGTCCAGCTGGAGCGGTCGGCTTGGCCGCCGGGCGAGCCGCGGCGGACCGAGCTGGTGCTGATCGGCGCCGGGATCGACACCGACGCCGTGCTCGCCGACCTGGACCGGTGCCGGGCCGATGACCCCACCACCGTGGACGAGCGCGGCCTGCTGCACGTCCTGCGCTACCTGCCTGACGAGGCCTGAGGGCCGCCACGCCGAAGATCGGCAAATGCGCTCGGATCCCGGCCACCCCGACGGACACTGGCCGCCATGACGACCACCGCGGTGAGCGCACCACGCTGGTACCTGGTCGGCGTGCTGCCCGAAGACGTCCCCCTGGCCCACCTGATGACCCGCTCCGGCGACCTCCGCTACCGGCGTTCGGCCTGCGGGGAGCGGGAGTCCCGCAGCTGGAAGCCCGTCGACCTGCCGACGTCCGAGCTCGCGCCGTGCCCGGCGTGCGTCGCGACGCTGTCCGGCGTCGGCGAGGACCGCAGCCAGCTCGCCCTCGATCTGGGGATCTAAGCGGTCAACGTCCGCGCGAGCCGCTTCGCGGTCTCGAACGGCTGCGGGCCCTGGGCGACCACCGACGTGGCCGTGGCGCCCTCCAGCAGGAGCATCAGCTCGTCGGCCAGGGCGTCGGCGCGCTCGGGGTCGCCGCGGTCGCCGCGCCGGAGCTGCGCCCGCAGGTAGCCGTGCAACGCGGTCTTGTGGTGGCGGACCACTTCGCGGACCGGGTCGGCGGGGTCGGGGAACTCCGAAGCCGCGTTCTGGAAGGCGCAGCCGCGGTAGCCGTCGCGCGACAACCAGGCTTCGTAGGCATCGAACACCGCCAGCACCCGCTCCCGCGGATCGGCGTGCGCGGCGGTGATCCGGTCGACCTCCTCCTGCCACCGCCGGTCACGCTCCCGCAGGTACGCGACGACGAGCCCGCTCTTGGACCCGAAGTTGCCGTAGAGGGCCGCCTTCGTCACCCCGGCTTCGGCCGCCACCGTGTCGACGCCGACGGCGTGGATGCCGTCGCGGTAGAACAGCGTCGAAGCGGCTTTGAGCACCTTCGTGCCCGCATCACCGGGACGGGCTCGGGCCACCGCACTCCTCCGAACAGATCGGTATCGGTCTCTACCTGCAGTGATCGTACCATCGCTTGACACCAGACAGACCTGTCTGTTTGGTGGATGAAGTGGTGATGCAGACGAAGACGGACCGCTGGTGGTCCACGGCCGCGATCGGCGCGGTCGTGATCGCCCTCTGCTACGGGTTCGCGCGCTACGCGTTCGGGCCGTTCGTGCCGCGGTTCAGCGAGACGTTCGGGCTCACGACGGTCGGCGTCGGCGTGCTCGGCGGCGTGTCCACCGCGGGGTACGGCCTCGGGTTGCTGCTGGCCCCGAGCACGTCCGCGCGGTCGGCGCGCGGCACCGTGCTGCTGGCCGCCGCGGCGGCGACGCTCGGGCTCGGCCTGATGGCCCTGGCGCCGCACGTCGCGGTGTTCGGCGCCGGGATCGCCGTCGCGGGGGCCGGCGCGGGCCTCGTCTCGCCGGGCGTCGCCCAGCTGATCGGCGAGACGGCCGGGGCACGCACCCGCGACCGGGCGCAGACCTGGGCCAACACCGGAACCGGCCTGGGGCTGGCCGCATCGGCGTTCACTCCCCTGCTCGCGTTCGGCTGGCCGGTGATCTGGTCGGCGTTCGCCGCCCTCGGCGTGGCCGTGACGCTGATCGCGTGGCGGACGTTGCCGCGGTCACCCGGGCCCGGTGACGCCCCGGCGGCGTCCGGCCCCGGCGGCGGAATGGTCCCGCTCGTGGTCAACTCCGTCCTCATCGGCGTGACGAGCGCGCCGTACTGGACGTTCTCCAGCTCCCGGCTCGCCGAAGCCGGGCTGAGCCCGGTGGCCGCGACCTGCTGCTGGGCCGCCATCGGCGTGGCCGGGCTGCTCGGCGGCCTGGCGGGCCGGGCGGCCGAGCGCGTGGGCCTGCGGACGGTCAACCTCGCGACGTGGACCCTCTCCGCGACCGGCATCGCCCTGCTCGCCCTGCCGGATCCGGGCGTGCCCGTCGCCCTGCTTTCCGGCGCGCTGTTCGGCAGCACCTACATGGCGCTGACCGGGCTGTGCATCCTCTGGGCGGCCCGCCTCTTCCCGGCGCGGCCCGCCCGGGGCATCACGTGGTCGTTCGCCGGGCTCGGCGCCGGCCAGACCGTCGCCTCACCGCTGGCCGGCGCGGCGGCCGCGGGCCTCGGGTCCGCGGCGGTGTTCGGGCTGACCGCCCTGGTGGCGCTCACCGCGTGGAGCCAGCTCCACCGCCGCCTCGGGCCGCCACCGCGGTGACACCGTCCGGCGCCGACCCGGTTGCGCCCAGGCTCTGACAGCCTGCCTCACGCCTTCTTCGCGCGGCTCGGCGCCACCCGAGGCGGCTCGTTGGGCATCTTCGGGTACACCGGCGGCCACGGCGCGTCCATCAGCCCGTCCGCCATGTCGCGTTCGGACATCGCCAGCAGCGGCTCGATCGACTGCGGCCGCTCCCCCGCCCCGGCCCACGGATCGCCGCGCTCGGCGACCCGCGCCGGCACCGTGCTCAGCGTCAGCGTGTCGGGCTCGACGGTGTCCAGCTCGTCCCAGCCGATCGGGGTGGACACCTGGCCGCCGACCCGCGGGCGCACGCACCAGGTGCCGAACACGGTCTTGTGCGGGGCGTTCTGGTTGAAGTCGACGAACACGCGCGAGCCGCGTTCTTCCTTCCACCACTGCGCGGTGATCTTCTCCGGGTGCCGGCGTTCGAGGGCCCGCGCCAGCGCGACCGCGGCCGCCCGCACCTGGAAGCTGTCCCAGCGCGGCTCGAGCAGCACGTAGAGGTGCAGCCCGCGCGAACCCGACGTCTTCAGGTGGCCCTCGATGCCGTGTTCGGCCAGGAACTCCCTGGTCAGCACCGCGGCTTCGCGCAGCTCGTCGAAGCCGATGCCGGGCGACGGGTCGAGGTCGACGCGCAGTTCGTCGGTGACCTCGGGCGTGTCGGCGAGGTAGGGCCAGACGTGGAAGCCGAGGCAGCCGAGGTTCACCGCCCAGAGGAGGTGGGCGAGGTCCTTCGCCACCAGCGCGTCGCTCGTCGTGCCGTTCGGCGTCGAGACGACCGTGGTGGTCAGCCACGGCGGCGTGCCCTTCGGGACGCGTTTCTGGAACCAGTTCTTGCCGCCGGCGCCGTCCGGGTAGCGCTCCAGCAGCAGCGGACGCCCGCCGAGCCGGGCCAGCAGCGGCCCGGAAATCGCCCGGTAGTACTCGACGAGGTCGAGCTTCGTCTCCCCGCGTTCCGGGAAGTAGACCTTGTCCGGACTGCTGATCTTGACCTCGACGCCGTCGACGTCGAGCAGGACCGCCCCGCTCACCGCGCCTCCCCCAACAGCTTCGCGAGCTCGGCGGGCGGTGCCTCGTCGAGCTGGGCGTACGTGCAGGACTCCGGGGTGCGGTCGGGCCGGAAGCGGACCAGCCGCCCGCCGTGCCGGAACCGGCCGCCCTGCAGGTGCTCGTAGCGGACCTCCGCCACCCATTCCGGGCGCAGCGGCTCCCACGAGAGGTCCTTCTGCGGCGCCCACCGGCTGTTGGCGCCCGGCTGGCGACCGGGCTGCGGTTCGTACTCGGCCCAGTTGCGCCACGGATGGCCTTCGAGCGCGTTCTCGCGCAGCGGCGCCAGCTCGTCGACCAGCTCGGCCCGCCGCGCCTTGGTGAAGCTGCTGGCCACGCCGACGTGGTGCAGGACACCCTCGTCGTCGAACAGCCCGAGCAGCAGCGAACCGACGCCGGCGCCGTCCTTGTGCCAGCGGAAGCCGGTGACGACGCAGTCGGCCGTGCGCTCGTGCTTGACCTTCAGCATGACGCGCTTGTCCTGCTCGTACGGCAGGTCGCCGGGCTTGGCCATGACGCCGTCGAAGCCCGCGCCCTCGAACCGGGTGAACCAGTCCTCCGCCTGCGCCGGATCGTCGCTCAGCGGGGTCAGGTGGACGCGCTGCAGCCCTTCGGCGGCCGTGGACAGCACGCTTTCGAGCTGCTTGCGCCGCTCGCGGAACGGCTCCTCGGTGAGATCGGTGTCGCCGAGGGCGAGCAGGTCGAAGGCGATGAAGCTGGCCGGCGTCTCCTCGGCGAGCTTGCGCACGCGGGAAGCCGCCGGGTGCAGCCGCAGCTGCAGCACCTCGAAGTCGAGCCCGGCCGGCGTGACCAGCACGATCTCGCCGTCCACGACGCAGCGGGGCGGCAGCGCGGCGGCCAGCAGCTCCACCAGCTCCGGGAAGTAGCGGGTCAGCGGGCGGTCGTTGCGGGAGCCGAGTTCGATCTCGTCGCCGTCGCGGAACACGACGCAGCGGAACCCGTCCCACTTGGGCTCGTACAGCAGCCCCGGGTCACGAGGCACCTCGTGCACGGCTTTCGCGAGCATCGGCCGCACCGGCGGCATGACGGGCAAGTCCACCGCGCGAGCTTAAATCACAGGTACGACACTTCCTTGGCGAAAGACAGAGCCCGTCGTGATACACACTCCTTCGTGACCACCGAACGCCCCGCACCGCCCCTGACCGGCGGCGAGCGCGAAATGCTGCGCACCTTCCTCGACTTCCACCGCGCCACCCTCGCGATGAAGTGCGACGGACTGTCCGACGAGGACCTCCGCCGGGCGTCGAGCCCGCCGTCGACGCTTTCGCTGCTCGGCCTGGTCCGGCACATGGCCGAGGTCGAGCGCACCTGGTTCCGGCGGGTGATCAACGCCGAGGACATCCCGCTGCGGTGGTCGTCCGAAGGGGACTTCCAGGCCGCTTACGACGCGAGTTCGTCCACGCGCGCGGAAGCTTTCGAGGCGTGGCAGGCCGAGGTCGAGCAGTCACGCAAGATCGAAGAGACGGCCGAGTCCCTGGACGTCACGGGGTACCAGCCGCGCTGGGGCGAGGACGTCTCGCTGCGGCTGGTGATGCTGCACATGATCCACGAGTACGCCCGGCACAACGGCCACGCGGACTTCCTGCGGGAGGCCATCGACGGCGTCACCGGAGCCTGATGGACCTGCTCGCCTGGTTGCGCGACACCGACCCGGCCCTGCGCCGGCAGGTGGAGCGCGACCTGGCGGGCGAACCACCGGAGGTCTGGGAAGCGACCCGGGCGCGGATCGCGTCCGAGGGGTTCGGTGCCCGCCTGCTGGCGGCGCAGGACCCCGACGGCCGGTGGGCGGGCGGCGCGTTCTTCCCCGCCGGCTACCGCGGCGACGAGGACCAGCCGTGGACGGCGACGACGTGGACGTTGAACGCCCTCCGGGAATGGGGCCTCGACGCCGCCGTCCTGCACGGCACGGCCGAACTGCTCGACCGGCACTGCCGCTGGGAGTACGACGACCTGCCGTACTGGGGTGGCGAAGTCGACTGCTGCATCAACGCCTGGACCCTCGCCAACGGGGTGTGGCTCGGCGCGGACGTCGCCGGGATCGCCGAGTGGTTCGTCGAGCACCGGATGCCCGACGGCGGCTGGAACTGCGCGTGGGTCGAAGGCTCGACGCACTCGTCCGTCCACTCGACGCTCAACGCGCTCAAGGGCCTGCTCGCGTTCGAAACCGCGACGTCCTGCTTCCGCGACGCGGGCCGCCCGGACGAGCGGCCGGCCAAGGCGATCGCCCTGGTCCGCGCGGCCCGGCAGGCCGACGGGACGTGGCTGCAGCAGCGGACCGATTCCGGTCGGGCGTGGTTCGCGGTGGACGTCCCGGCCGGGCGGCCGTCGAAGTGGCTGACGCTGTTCGCCACCCGGGTCCTGAGCTGGTGGGACGGGCGCTAAAGCTCCGCCAGCACGAGCCCGCTGCGCGGCTTCGGCGTGAAGTACGTGGCCTTCCGCGGCATCCGGCGGCCGGCCGCGTGCACGGCGAGGACGTCGGCGTAGCTCACCGGGGCCAGCAGCACCACCGCGTCCGCGTCCGGCGGCAGCGGGCGGCCGGCCGGGAGCGGGCGGACGCACGGCCCGTCGGGGTCGACGCCGAGCGCGTGGGCGAACAGGACCTGCTCGACGACTTCGTGGTCGATCACCGGCCGCGGCCCGGCCACGGCCGGGAGCGGGATCCGCAGCACCGCCGCGCCGGCGCGCACCACGACCTCGCCGGTGACCGGCACGGCGTGCTCGTCGTAGCGGACGTCCAGGCCGGCCTCGCACCAACGGGACACCAGGTCTTCCGGGCCGAGTCCGGTGCCGGTGAGGACGCGGTGGATCGCGCCGATCTCCAGGGCCGGCCCCGCGGTGACCAGGGCGAGCAGCGCGCCGTGCCCGGCCGCCGCCGCGGCGGCCACGCGGTGGTTGCCGTCGGCGACCAGCAGGTCCGTGCCGGCGACCGCGGCCAGCAGCCGGCTCTGCAGCGGTCCGGCGGGCACCAGCCACAGGTCGTGGCGACGGCCGGCCGCGTCCGAAGTGGACAGATCGGGCAGGCCGAGCCCGGCGCACGCCTGCTCGACCTGCTCGGTCAGCTCCGCGCCGCCGGCGGCCGGGACGAGCAGGGCCGCGCTGGTCGCGCAGCCCAGGCCGGCGAGCACCGCGGCCCGTTCGGCGACGACGTCGGGGTAGACGTCCTCGGTGTGGCGGACGCGCGCGGTGCCGTCGTCGGTCACCGCCGCCGGGTCGACCAGGCAGAGCAGGCCGAGCGCCACGCCGTCCGGCCCCTCGATCCGGTAGGGCGCGACGACGTCGCCGACCGGCCGGTAGGACCGCTTGCGGAGCCGTTCGAGCGCGGCACGGGCGATGGGGACGGCGGCGGTCAGGCCGAGCCCGCGGGCCAGCGCCGCGGGGGTGCGGGCGGGGTGCTGAACGGCCAGGAGGCTGTCGGCGGCGCCGGGTGCGGCCAGCGCGGCGATCACGCGTTCGGGCTCGGCGAACTCGTCGACGTCGGGGCCGGGGACCGCGTCGCGGACCACCCAGCCCCGCCCGATCGGCCGGATCCAGTCGCTCATCCTGTCCATCTTGCGCCACGGGCGCCGGGAAATTCGCTGGGGCCGGTGCCGCCGGGATGGAATGCTTAGGACTGCAAAGCAGTTGACTCCGGTCATGACCGTCCCGAGGAGCACCCCGCCGATGACGACATCCGCCGCCACGAGGGGGGTCGGCTTCCGGTCCGAACGCGGCCCGGTGTTGATCGCGGTCATGCTCAGCGTCGCGCTGGTCGCGCTGGACAGCACGATCATCGCGACCGCCGTCCCGTCGGTGGTGCGCGACCTCGGCGGCTTCGCGCAGTTCCCGTGGCTGTTCTCGATCTACCTGCTCACCCAGGCGGTGACGGTGCCGCTCTACGGCAAGTTCGCCGACGTTCTCGGCCGTCGGCCGGTGATGTTCTTCGGGATTGCGGCGTTCCTGGTCGGCTCGGTGCTGTGCGGTGCGGCGTGGAGCATGCCGGTGCTGATCGCCGCCCGCGCGGTCCAGGGCATCGGTGCGGGGGCGATCCAGCCGATGTCGATGACGGTGATCGGCGACTTGTACACGGTGGAGGAACGCGCCCGGGTGCAGGGCTACGTGGCCAGCGTCTGGGGCGTGGCTTCGGTGGTCGGCCCGACGCTCGGCGGCGTCTTCGCCGAGTACCTGGACTGGCGTTGGATCTTCTTCATCAACCTGCCGCTGGGCGCGATCGCGGCGCTGATGCTGTTCCGCAACTTCGCCGAGCGCGTCGAGCGCAAGCCGCACAAGGTCGACTACCTGGGCGCGGCGCTGCTCACCACGGGCTGTTCCCTGGTCATCCTCGGCCTGCTCGAGGGCGGCGTCGCGTGGGCGTGGGGCTCGCTGCCGGGCGTGGCGATCTTCGTCGCGGGCGCGGTGCTGCTGGTGGCGTTCGTGCTGGTGGAGAAGCGCGCGGCCGAGCCGGTGCTGCCGCTGTGGGTGTTCACCCGGCGGGTCCTGGTGGGCGGCAACCTGGTGGCCGTGGTGGTCGGCGCGGTCCTGATGGGCCTGACGTCGTACCTGCCGACGTACGCGCAGGGGGTGCTCGGCGCGGGCGCGCTGGTGGCGGGGTTCGCGGTGGCGGCGTTGACGGTCGGCTGGCCGATTTCGGCGTCCCTGGCGGGCAAGATCTACCTGCGCATCGGCTTCCGCGACACGGCGTTGATCGGCAGCGTGTTCATCATCGCCGGCGGCGTGCTGGTGGCGATGCTGGACGCGGGTTCGTCGCTTTGGGGGGCGGCGTTCGCGGCGTTCGTCCTCGGGGTGGGCCTGGGGTTGGCGGCGAGCCCGACGCTGGTGGCGATCCAGTCGGTGGTGGGCTGGGACCGCCGAGGCGTGGTGACGGCGACGAACCTGTTCAGCCGGTCGCTGGGCAGCGCGGTGGGGGCGGCGGTGTTCGGGGCGATCGCGAATGCGACGTTGGCTTCGCGGTTCGCTTCGCCGCCCGCGGGGGTGGGGCCGCTGCCGCCGTCGGTCGACGCGACGAGCCTGGTGCTGGGTGGGCACGCGGCCGATTCGCCGGCCACGACGTTCGTGCGCGGGGCGCTGGCGGAGGCGACGCACTACGTGTTCCTGGGGTTGTTGGCGGTGGCCGTCCTGTCGGTCGGGGCGTTGCTGCTGATGCCGCGGAAGACCGAGCAGCTGGAGTTCTAGCCGGCGGACGCCCGCCAGCGGAGATGTTGGGGCGCAGTGGTTCTTGAGCTGACGTGAACGAGAATCCGCTGTTCGACCGAAGGTGCTCGCCGCTTTGCGTGGCTATGCTGGACGGCGGCAAGACTTTCGGTTCCGGGAAGACGCGCGACATGAACGACCAGCGGCAGGTGCTCGTCCGGGCGGAGGCCCGGCACGTCGTCGTCTCCGATTTCGACGGCGATCGTGAAACGTTCGCCTATCCGGGTGTCACACTCACCCGCGTCATCGCCGGCGTCCCGGACGAACGCCTCTGGCTGCCGATGGGCGAGCGCCCCAGCGAAGTCGACGACGAAGCCCTCATCGAGGCTCTGCGCGCGGCGTTCCTCTGGCGGATCGGGCTTCCGTAGCAGCCTTTTTCCGACGGCCGGGCGAGTATCGGCCGGTTTCCCGGGTAGGCCCTCCGGAGAAGGAGGAGCCACACGGTGCAGGTGAACTGGGGTGCGGCCCACGAGCCGGGTTGGCAGGTGCTGGACGTCGCCGGAGCGGATCCCTCGGGGCTGGTCGCCGCGCGCCGGTGGGCCCAGGCCAAACTGGCTTCGCTCGCCGACGCCGATCGGGTCGACGCCGTGATCGTGGTCGGCGAACTGCTGGAGAACGCCTACGTCCACGCCAACGGCCCCCGGCAGCTGCGGCTTCACGTCACGCACGACCCGTGCCAGGTGACGGTGGCGGTCGCCGACACCGGTACCGGCGAACCGCGGCTGCGGGTGCCGAGCCGGTCCGGGGGCCGCGGCCTGCTGCTCGTCGACGAACTCGCCCTCGCCTGGGGCGTGAGCCACCACGACGACGGCAAGGTCGTCTGGGCCCGCCTCGCCTGCGAGGACCAGCACCGGCTCAGCGGCCGTTCCAGTGGATGACGTCCGGGAACTCGACGAACTTCCGCAGGTGCTGCTGTTCGGTGCGGCTCTGCACGGGGAGCCGGAAGATCGAGCCGTCCGGCCAGGTCAGCGTGCTCTTGCGGAAGCTGAGCTCCGGTGCCTGCGGCTTGCGTGCTTCCCAGACGATCCGCGGCGGGGGCGCGTCGGCCGGGTCGGTCGAGGTCGGCCCGGTGTCCACCACCGCCAGGCACGACGGCGAGCACGCCAGCCACGCGCCCTGCACGGACCCGAGCCGGTCGGCCAGGTCGAGCGCCATCGCGTTCTCCGGGCCCGAAACGCCGATCACCCGCTGGAACGGCAGTCCCGGCCGTTCGCCGTGCGCCAAGGCGAACACGCCGAACACCGCGGCGCCGATCCCGCGCAGGATGTTCCAGAAGAACCGCCGGACGAGCCGCTTGCCCTCGACCGTGCCGTCCCGGCGGCGGCCGGGGACGTCGTAGCCCACGTCGGTGTCGCCGAGGTGCAGCACGATGACCGGCTCGCGCCACCGGTCCCGCAGCAGCGCCTCGACCCCCTCCCGGAACCCGGGCCGGACCCGGGTCTCCTCGGCCCAGCGCTCGACGCCCTCGGCGAACCCGCTCAAATGTCCAGGTCCTTGCGCGTCTCCTCCGGGCTCCGGTCCCCGCCGATCGCGCTCTTGTCGAACCACGGTTCGTCCCCCTCGGCCGTGACGGCTTCCTTGCCTTCGGCGAACGCGCCCTTGCCCGCCCCGGTGGCGGCCTTCACGCCCGCGCCGGCGAGGAACGGCTTGACGCCGGCCGAAGTGCCGAACATCGTCGTGAGCGCCCGGTTGCTCGGCTGCCAGCCCTGGGCGGCCGCACCGAAGCCGAACTTCGTCTCGCCCGGCATCACGCCGACGCGCAGCTTGCGGGTGAACACCTCGAGCTTCCCGGAGTACTTGACCAGGAACTCCATGAAGGTGTCGAGCAGCTTGCCGAACTTGCCGAGGTAGCGCGTCACCTTCTGCAGCACGCTGGCCGCCTTGGCGATCGACGCGGTCATCGCGGCCGCGACCGAGCCGCCGAAGCTGATCACCGACGCGGCCAGCGCGGGCAGCCACAGGGTGATCAGCCAGGACACCAGCTCGGTGATGATCCCCTTGATCAATTCTTCGATGACCACCATGACCATCGACCACATCTGCAGCACCTCGGCCACCGAACCGGCGGCCGAGCCGATGCCGCGGATGCCGGAGGAGAAGTCGCCGAGGGCTTCCTTCGCGGCGCTGCCCGCCTCGTCCACCCACTCGGCCAGCGCGGTGTCGCCGGTGCGCTCGAAGTCTTCGGCGAGCGCGACGAAGCCCTGCGCGATCGTGACGAAGTTCTCCGAGGCGTGGCCGATCGCCGGGCCGTCGCCGGTGACCTGGTGCAGCGCGTCCTGCAGCGGCTGGACCAGCTCGAGCAGCATGTTCAGGCCGTGGCTGACCAGCCAGCCGATCGGGTCCATCGCGAAGGTGACCATGTCGCCGGCGGCGGCGCCGACGAACGCCGCGCCGTCGCCGACCAGCGCGGCCCCCGCGGACGCCAGCTCACCCGGGCCGTCGGCCTCCGCGGCCTGCCGGGCGTGCTCGCCGATCTTCTTGCCGGCCTTGTAGGCGGTGCCGGCCACCGGCACGTACCCGGCGGCGCGGTCGAGGTTGGCGCCCGTGCTCTCGTCGTAGGCCCCGACGTCCAGCGCGTCGGCGATGCTCTTCTTCGGCTCGGTCATTCGCCCTGCCCGATCGCGTCGATTTCCGCCTCGTACCGGCCGAAGGTGACCTTCCCGGCGTCTTCGGCGCCCTGGTACATCTCCGCGGCCTTGGTGAGCTTGGTGGTGAACCCGTCCACACCGTCCTTGAGATCGGTGAGCAGCGAACGCAGCTCGGCGAGGCGGTCGGTGTAGCCCTGCTTCGCGAAGAGGCCGACGAGCCCCCATGCTTCGTTCGTGACGTCGGCGGCGTCGATCTTGGCGCCGAACTTGTCCGCCTCCTGCTCGTAGAACGGCAGCTGCTTGGAGTAGGCGGAGATCGCGCCGACGTTCGTCTGGATTCCTTCTGTCATCGCGGATTTCCCTAGGATCGGCGGAGGATGGGGCCCTGGTCGAAGTCGTCGTCGTCCCCGGCGACGGGCCGGCGGACGGGCCGCGACGGCTGCCGCGGCTGAGGTTCCGACGCGGGTTCGGCCGCCGCGGTTCCGAACGCCTCCGCCTGGGCTTCGCGCACCTGCGCCGAGACGTCCACCCCGAACGCGTCGCCGAAGGTCTCGTCCACGATGCCGGCCTGCTGCTGCGCGGCCCCGGCCGCCGCCCGGCGGATGGTGTGCATGATGGTCGCGGCCAGCTGCCCGGCCTCGACGCGGGTGGCCCCGGCGGTGAGCCGCAGGTCGGTGATGGTGCCGCCGGCGCCCGCGGTGACGGTCACGGTCCCGTCCGGCGAGGTCACGGTGGTCTCCAGCCGGGCGATCCGCTCCTGCATGTCACCAACGCCGGCGAAGCGGGCCTCGGCTTGCCGCACCTTGCTCTGGAAGTTCTGGAATTGGGCGATCAGCTCGTCCATCTGGGCGGACATCGTGTCTCCCTTGCGCGGTTCGGGGCCTGTGTCCGCATCATCGCAGATCCGTTCCGGTGCCGATCACGTTTCGCCGGATCGCGCGCCTCAGAAGTCGACGAGCTCCACGGTCACGGTGCAGGTGTCCCCCACGCCGAGGCCTTCGGCTTCCCGGACCGCCCGCTTGAGGGGCAGGACGTAGGCCTCGCGGGAGCCGTCCGGGAAGATCGAGGTCTTCCAGCTCGTGGCGCCGATCGTCACCCGGACGCGCACCGAACCGAAGCCGCGCCGCGGCTCGGCGGAGAGCTCGCGGATGTCCTCCGACGCGTCGGCGGGCAGGCTGACGAAGACCCAGCTGTCGGCGCGCCGGGCATCCCATTCCCACAGCTTCGCCTCGAAGACGATGATCACGCCCGCAGTGTCACACAGAGCACCGACAATTTCCGCCGGCTCCCCATCAGAGGCAGGGCGGCCGGTAGCCGTCGATGCGCAGGCCGCGGAACTCCAGCTCGTTCGGCGTCTTCCCCACGAACACCAGCCCTCGCGCTTCGCGAAGCGCCGAAGCGAACGAGTACGACGGCGTCCCCAGCTCCGGCAGCGACGTCCACCGGCGCGGCGAGAAGCTGAAGAACTTCGTCACCAGTCGCCCGTTCGTGGCCGGGATCGGTGTCAGCCACTGGGCGCCGCCGCTCCAGTGGGACGCCGGACGCAGCTGGACGTACAGGTCGTCGGTCGCGCGGTAGGTCAGCAGGAATCCCGCCGACCGGGACAGGTCGGCCTGCGCTTCGAACCGGTTGCCCAGCCACACCACGGCCACGTGCCACTCCGCGCCGAGGAACGTCACCTCGGCCGCGTACCGGCGCCCCTCCGGCACGAGCAGGCTCCCGGTGGCCGGGATCGTCGCGCCTTCGCCGCTGGCCAGCCACTGCTGCAGCCGGTCGATCGACGGTGTCGCGCACTCGTGGCCCGGCCGGGCGGAAGCGGTGGCCGGGGCGGACAGCGGGAGCACGAGCAGGGCCGTCAAGGCCGAAAGCGTTCTGGCGAAAGGAAACCGACCGCGCATTCCCGGCAAGCTAGCACCGCGGCCCGGCGAGCACCACCTGCCCGGGCGGGCCGGCAGGCCGCACGGCTAGGCTCGTCGTCGGCGAAAACGACCATTTTCGCCGAGGCAAGCGCACCACGACGCGGGAGAACAACCCATGCTGGACCGAGCGGTCATCGACGCACTCTTCCCTGCCGACCTGCCCGAACCCGAGCACTGGGAGCAGCAGTACCCCGCCCGCGACCTCCCCGAGGGCGCGCTGGTCACGCGCCTGGGCCCGTCGCCGACCGGGTTCGTGCACGTCGGTGGCATCTACGTGGCCACCATCGACCAGGACGTCGCCCGCCGCTCCGGCGGCCGCTACCTCGTCCGGGTCGAGGACACCGACCAGTCCCGCGAGGTCGAAGGCGCCCTCGAGCAGTTCGAACGCGGCTTCCGCTACTTCCGCCTCGCCGCGGACGAGGACATCGAGCGCGGCGGGGACTACGGCCCCTACCGGCAGTCGGCCCGCGAGCGCATCTACCTCACCTACGTCCGCGACCTGCTCCGCCAGGGCAAGGCGTACCTCGATTTCGCCACCAAGGAAGAGCTGGCCGCGATCACCCAGCGGCAGCAGGCCACCAAGCTGCCCACCGGCTACTACGGCAGCTGGGCCATCTGGCGCGACGCCGACCCGGCCGACGTCCAGGCCAAGCTCGACGCCGGTGCCCCGTACGTCGTGCGGTTCCGGGCCCCCGAAAACGCCACTGACACCGGCGCCCGCGCCCGCTTCACCGACGCCATCCGCGGGCCGCTGGAAGCCGAGGCCAACCGCAACGACGT
Source organism: Amycolatopsis mediterranei (assembly GCF_026017845.1). NCBI lineage: Bacteria > Bacillati > Actinomycetota > Actinomycetes > Pseudonocardiales > Pseudonocardiaceae > Amycolatopsis > Amycolatopsis mediterranei. The sequence continues at coordinate 4,828,911 of NZ_CP100416.1, read as the reverse complement.
CGTCATCCTCAAGAGCTCCGACCAGAGCCCCCGGCTGCCGACCTACCACTTCGCGCACGCCGTCGACGACCACCTCATGCGGGTGAACCTGGTGATCCGCGGCGACGAGTGGATCTCGTCGGTCCCGGTGCACCAGCAGCTGTTCGACGCGCTCGGCTTCGAGCCGATCACCTACGCGCACATCGCGCCGCTGATGAAGCAGGAGGGCGGCAGCAAGCGCAAGCTGTCCAAGCGCAAGGACCCGGAAGCCTCCGTCGACTTCTTCATCGAGGCCGGCTACCCCGCCGACGCCGTCCTGTACTACCTCCGCGGCCTCGCCAACGGCCGGCTCGCGGAGATGCCGCTGGAGCAGGCGCTCACCGAGCCGATCAACCTCGACGAGTGCGGCGTCGCCGGCCCGCTGGTGGACCTGGTCAAGCTCGACGACATCGCCGCGGATCACATCGCCACCCTGTCCGGCGCCGAGATCCTCGACGCCGTCCGGGACTGGGCCGGGCAGTTCGACCCCGAGCTGCGCCGGGTCCTCGACGAGGAGCCCGACCTCGCCCTGCGCGCGCTGGCCGTGGAGCGCGAAGGCGCCGAGAACCCGCGCAAGGACCTGAAGAAGTGGAGCGAGTTCCGCGCCGTCTACGGCTTCTTCTTCCCGCAGCTCCACGCGGCCGTCACCGGGCCCGACGACGAGCGCATCGCGGCGCTGGGCGTCGACCGCGCGGTCGTGCAGGCCGTGGCCCGCGACTTCGCCGCCGGCTACCGCCAGCTCGACGACGGCCAGGAGTGGTTCGAGCAGATCCGCGCGGTCGCGGCCAAGCACGGCTTCGCCCGCAACGCCAAGGAGTTCAAGAAGAACCCCGAGGGCTTCCCCGGCTCCATCCGCGAGGCCTCGCAGATCATCCGCATCGCCCTCACCGGGTCGACGCGCAGCCCCGACCTGCACGCGATCACGCAGGCACTGGGTCAGGACGAGGTCCTCGCCCGGATCGCCGCGCTCACCAAGTAGCGCCGCGGCCGCCTCAGGCGCGCTCGTCTTCCTCGAAGGGGCGGAAGGCGAAGCGCACCACGCTCGCCGGCCCGGCCTTGGCCCCGCTGGCGGGCACGGCGGCGATCAGCCCGGCCGCGTCCTCGCGGTCCAGCCGGGCCAGGAGGCGGGCCAGCGCTTCCGGCGCGCCCACCGGTTCCGCCGGCGTCTGGATCAGCGTGCGGTGGAGGATCCCCACGTCCCAGCCGTCCGCGCGGCCGCTGCCCGCCGGTACCCGGAGGGTCACGTCGAGCAGCCAGCGCGGTGGCTTGCCGGTCAGCGCCGGGGTGGCGTGCGCCGTCAGGCCGACGACCTGGTCGGCGCGCAGCAGGCCGTCACTGAGTGTCGCGATCCACACGTTGGTCAACCCCATGGATCAACGGATAACAGCCGCGCCCCGATGCCGCAATCCCCCGGCGGGTTCACTCGGGCCGGCCGGCCTTCGTCTCTTCCATCATCAGCAGCGCGCCGTGGCTTTCGCCGTTCGAGCTCCGCAGGGCACCGCAGAGCAGCCGGACGACCGTGGTCCGGCCGCGCCGGTTGACCGCTTCGAACGTCTGCTCGGCGTAGTAACCGGGGTCGGCCAGCGCCTCGCGCACCACGGGGCGCAGGTCCGCGACCGGCAGGCCGATGTCCAGGTTCAGCAGGTGGGTGCCTTCGGCTTCTTCCCGCCGCACCCCCCACAGGTCCTCGGCACCGCGGTTCCACGCCTTGATCCGCATCTCGGAGTCGATCACGATGATCCCGGCGTGGATCGAAGTGAGCACCGACTCGAGGAACTCGTTCACCTCGTCGAGGTCGAGGCTGCGCTCACGCAGCGCGTCGTTGATCGTCTGCAGCTCGTCGTTGGTGGACTGCAGCTCCTCGTTCATCGTCTCCAGTTCCTCGTTGGTGGACTGGAGCTCCTCGTTGGTCGTCTCCAACTCCTCCACAGTGGACTGGAGTTCCTCGTTGGTGGTCTCGAGTTCCTCGTTGGTCGACTGGAGTTCCTCGTAGGCGGACTCCAGTTGCCGGTTCGTGTGCTCGAGCTCGGTGAGCAGCTGGCGCGCCCAGCTCACGTCGTGGAACACCACCGAGACGCCGAGCAGCGTCTTGTCCTTGTTCACCAGCGGGTTGACGTGCACCTCGTACCACACGGTCTCGCCGGCCCGGCGCCACTCGACGTCCTTGATCCGCAGCGACCGGCGTTCCAGGCGGGCCTGCTCGACGTACGCGCGCAGCGCCACCGGCCGGTAGGAGACGTCCAGGTCGCGCAGCGGCCGGCCGATGTCGCGTTCGGACAACCCGAACGCCACCTCCGCCGGGGCGTTGATCAGGGCCGTCGTCTCCCCTTCGGTGACCACGATCTGGGCGACCGGGCTCGCCGAAAACGCGTGCTCACGCAGTTCTTCCAGCCCGGAGATGTCCTGCGTGCGCCGCTGCGGGAAGCCGTGGGAAACCAAGTGGGCGAAACTGACGGGCCCGTTGACCGCCTTGCGGAAGACCCGGCGCTTGAGGTCCAGCGGCTCGAAGATCCGGGCGTGCGACAGCAGCATCTCGGCCTTGCCGAGGAACAGCACCCCGCGGGGGGCGAGGGCGAAGTGGAACCGCTCGAGGATCTTGGTCTGCGTCTCGGCGTTGAAGTACATCAACGTGTTCCGGCAGACGAGCAGGTCGATCCGGGAGATCGGCGCGTCCTGCACCAGGTCGTTGCGCCCGAAGATGATCGACCGGCGCAGGTCCTTGCGGAAGCAGTACCGGCTGCCCACCAGCTCGAAGTACTGCTCCAGCTGCGCCTCGGTGAGCCCTTCGACCTCCGCCGGGCTGTAGGCCGCGTGGCGGGCCTGCGCCAGTGCCTCGTCGTCGACGTCGGTGGCGTAGATCTTCACCCGCTGCCGGAACGCCTCGACGCCGAGCGCCTCGGCGAGCAGCATCGCCAGGCTGTAGGCCTCCTGCCCGGCCGCGCAGCCGGCGCTCCACACCCGGATCGGCTCCTCCGGCGTGCGCTCGGCGAGCAGCGCGGGGAGCACCTCGTCCCGGAGGTAGTCCCACGCGTCCGGATCGCGGAAGAACCCCGTCACGTTGATCAGGATGGTGTTGAACAGCGCCACGAACTCGTCGGCGTTGACCTGCAGCTGGTCGATGTAGTCCGCGTAGCTGTCGATCTCCACCTGGCTCATCCGGCGGCGGACCCGCCGCATCAGGCTGCTCCGCTTGTACCCGGTGAAGTCGAAACCCCGCGACTCCTTCAAGTAGGCCAGCACCGACTCGAACTCGCCGTTGGGTTCCTTGGGCTCGGTCACGATCCGACACGCTACTCGGCGGAACGGTGACCGACGGTGCGGGGACGGTGGACGAGAACGGCCCAGACGACCTTCCCGCCCGACCACGACCGGCTGCAGCCCCATACCCGGGCGATTTGCGCGACCAGCTTCAGCCCCAGGCCGGGCTCGAACGGGGTCAGCCGTTCGAGCAGCATGGCCGGGCGCGTGTCCTGGTCGGCCACGGCGACCGTGCACACACCCCGGCGCAGGTCGAGCCGCAACCGCGGCTCCGAAGTGGTGTGCTTCAGGACGTTCTCGACCAGCTCGGTGGCGATGAAGCGGGCATCTTCGGCGAGCTCGGGCACCTCCCACTCGATCAACTTGGCGGTGACGAAGTCCCGGGCGCGAGCCGAAGCTCCGTCGAAGCGGGCGAAGGTGTGTTCGGACCGCCGTCGCACCGGCTGGTCCAGTGCCGCGGTCGCCGCCGCCAGGTCGGCGCGGATCGGGACGTAGCGGTCGACCACGTGGCGGCCCAGCAGCAGCTGGTGCACGGCACCGGCGGCCACGATCGTGAACGGGATACCCGGCCAGTCGCCGATCCGCATGGCGACCAGGGAGAACACGCTCACCAGCGACGAGTCGTCGATCACCAGCCCGCTGATGTCGGCCACCAGGCCGTCCGGAGCATCCGTCGCGATCTTGAGCAAGCCGTCGCGCAGTGAGGGGTACGAAGCGAGGTTCAGGTCGCCCGTGACCGTGACGACAGTCGCTCGCTCGAGGCGGGTAATGGCGAGGTGGACCTGGGCGGTGTTCATCCCGACGCCGGGTCGCCCGCGGCCTCGCGGTCCGCGTCGAGCAGGAACCGCCGCAGGGTCTCGGCGGCGTCGGTGGCTTCCCGGGCGGAGGCGGCATAGCGCTCCGCCAGCCCGCTCGGCCTCGTGGTGCCGGTCTGCGCGGCCAGCTTCCGGGCGAGTGCCGCCTTTTCGTCCAGCGCGCGCAGCGCCTTCATCAGCGCGAGCTGGAACTCCCGGCTGTGGGCTTCGAGCAGGGCCGGAGCCGACCAGGCGTGCCCGATCCGGCACCGGTAGCGGCCCACCGGGTCGACCTCGGTGAGCGACCCCTGGCAATCCGGGCAGGTGTAACCCGACCCCACGCTTCGTTCGGCGGCCGTGAGCGCGCCGAGCCGCACCGCCTCACGGGCGATCCGGTCTTCCAGCAGCAGGGCGTCCGACGGCGGCGGTACCTCGAAGGGCTCCACCGGCATCCGGACCAGCTTGTCGAGCACGGCACCGATCTCGACGACCCGCGCCACGTGCTCGGTGTCCACGAGGGCCAGTGCGCTCTCCGGCATGCCGCGGTACAGCGCGTCGGCCGGGTCCTGGACGACGGCCAGGCCGCCCCGGTCCACGATCGCCCGCAGCCCGGCGGCACCGTCGTCCAGCGCGCCCGAAAGGATGACGCCGATGACGCGCTGGCCGCCGGTCAGCGCGGCCGACCGGAAGGTCGCGTTGACCGCCGGCCGATGCCCGTTCTCCGTCGGTCCCTGCGTCAGGACCAGCGTTCCGTCTTCGGTGAGCAGGTGGCGGTCGGGCGGCGCGACCTGCACTGTCCCCGGCTCGAGGGGCGCTCCGTGGCGAGCGGTCCTGGCCGGCAGCGGGCCCACGCGGTCGAGAATCCGGGCCAGCGCGCTCTGCGTCCCGGCGCCCAGGTGCATGGCGACCAGAACCGCGGCCGGGAAATCGGCGGGCAACCCGGACACCAGGGACCGCAAGGCCTCGACCCCGCCGGCGGAGGCACCGACGACCACGAGGTCACGCCGGAAAGGCGGCACGGCGTCCACCTCCTCACCTTCGGCTCAACGGTAGCCCCAGCCCGTCTGTCACGACGAGTAGCCCCCGTCGTGCGGGCCTAAACGCCACCCGGTCGCCGGAGGCGTCAAGCATGCCGGGCGACGTGCTCCAGGATGGCCGCGGCGATGCCGGACAGCGGGAGCACGGCGTGGACGAGCCCGGTGCCGATCGCGGCGCCCGGCATGCCGAAGTGCGCGGACGTCCCCTCGTCCTGGGCGAACACCGTGCCTCCGCAGTGCGCGATCGCCCGGATCCCGGTCTGGGCGTCGGTGCCCTTGCCCGTCAGGACGACCGCCAGCGCACGGGGCCCGCAGGTGACGGCGAGGGTGGCCAGCAGCAGATCCGCCGACGGCCGCGCCGGCGGCAGATCACCGGTGTCCAGCAGCCCGATCCGGGCGTCCGACGTGACCAGCAGGTGCCGCCCCGCGGGGACGACCAGTGCCGCACCGGCCACGAGCACGTCTCCGTCAGCGGCCTCGCCGACCCGCAGCGCGGTGCGTGCGGCGAGGATGGCGGTGAGGTGGCTCGTCCGGGCCGGATCCAGGTGCTGGGCGACGAGCACCGCCGCGGGGAAGTCCGCGGGCAGCGGGGCGAGCACCCGGGTGAGCGCATCGAGGCCACCGGCGGACGTGACCAGGGCGACGACCGGGAACCGCAGCGGGAAGTCCGGTGTCACCGGCTCCCCCGCCGGTGGCGCACTTCTCGGCGGTTGCGCATGGACGCCCATCCTGTCACCGATGCGCCCGGGTCACCAGCCGGTCCTCGGTGCCGGCCCCGGGGCGGACGTGAGATGCTCGACCGCGCAGGCAGGCCGACGGCGGGAGGCGCAGCGGGTGACCACCTGGATCGACGTGATCAACTTTGTCCGGACGCGGTACGAGGTCCTCGAGGAGTCGGAGGATTGGCTGCGGTTCCGGCTGGAGGGCCCGCGGAACCGCACCCAGCAGGCGACGGTGCACCACCTCGCCGAACACGACGGCGGCTCGTGGGTCGAGATCTCCTCCCCGGTCGGCTGGGCCGACAAGATCGACCTCCGGCGGCTGCTCGAGCTGGCCGGCGGCTCGGCCGTCGGCGGCGCGGCCGTGGTGGACGGCGTCGCGCTGCTCAAGCACACCGTGCCGCTGGAGGACCTCAGCATCCAGCAGGAGTTCGAGCGCCCGCTCAAGGCGGTCGTCGCCCGCGCGGACGCCTTCGAGCACGAACTCACCGACGCCGACGAGTTCTGACGGCCGGCACCTGCCGCAACTGTCCACACGGGACGGGTCAGCCGGACCGCCGGGCCCGGTCGGTCCGGCGCCGGTTCTCCTTCTCCAGCGCGGTGACGAGCTCCTCTTTGGACATCCGCGAGCGCCCGGGGATGCCGAGCTGCTTGGCGCGTTCGTAGAGGTGCTGCCGGCTCGCGGTGGCGTTGACCCCGCCGCGGGTCGGCTTTTCGGGCTGCCCGGCTCCCCCGGCGGCCTGCTCGTCCGACGGGCCGGGTTCGGGCTTGGGTTCCCAGTGGTCGCCGACCTTCTCGAAGGTGTGCTTCAGGGCCGAGTAGGCGGTCTGCTGCGCCCGCCGTCCGGGGCCATAGGTGTTCAGCGCGGAGTCGTGCGCGGCGACCCACGTGTCCTGGGCCTTGCGCGGCGACCGCAGCAGCGTGCTGGGCAAGTCTTCGCGTCCGGGCATGTCGACTCGGCTACCCGGGCCCGCGGCTGGTGAAACAGGCGGCGCGGAGGCGGGCCGGTCGGCGCGGCGCCCGTCCACCACCCGCGGCACGGCGGCCGCGGCCGCGGGCCGACCCTCCAGATACACCGGCCGACCCGCCAGGTACGCGAGTCGTCCGTCCAGGTACGCGAGTCGTCCGTCCAGGTACGCGAGTCGTCCGTCCAGGTACGCGAGTTTTCGTGTGCCCCGGAGAGTCGGCTCGCGTACCCGGAGGGTCGGTTCGCGCACCGGGAGAGTCGGCTCGCGTCCCCTGAGAGTCGGTTCGCGTACCTGCAGGGTCGGCTCGCGTATCTGGAGGGTCGGCCGGCGGGCGCGGGCACGGGCCGCTGCCGCTACCGTCCGAAGAGGACCGGGTGGGCGGGTGGAACCTCCTGTGCGGCCGCGCTCCGGGGTCGGGCATGCTGATGACCGGTGTTTCCGGGGCAGAGGGGACGAGAGGGCAATATGGGTGCTTCACCCGATTTGACCATTCCGGCGAGCGTCGACAGCCCGGCGTCGCCGGAGGCGCCCGCGTCGCCCGTGGCGCGGTGGCTGCTGGAGCACCGGGTCGCGCCCGTCGGGCGCGCCGGCGGTGAGGACCACGGCACGCCGCAGGCCTGGTGGAAGGTCATGTGCCTGACCGGCGTCGACTACTTCTCCACCCTCTCCTACCTGCCCGGCATCGCCGCGCTCGCCGCCGGGGCGCTCTCGCCGCTGGCGACCCTGCTGATCGTCGCGCTGACGCTGTTCGGGATGCTCCCCATGTACCGCCGGGTGGCCCGGGAAAGCCCGCACGGCCAGGGCTCGGTCGCGATGCTGGAGAACCTGCTGCCGTTCTGGCGCGGCAAGCTCTTCGTCCTCACCCTGCTCGGGTTCGTCGCCACGTCGTGGATCATCACCATCACGCTGTCTTCGGCGGACGCCACCGTGCACATGCTGGAAAACCCGTACCTGCCGGGCTTCCTGCACGGCCACGCGGTGCTGATCACCGTCGTGCTGCTGCTGATCCTCGGCGGGGTGTTCCTGCTCGGCTTCAGCGAGGCCGTCGGGGTGGCCATCCCGCTCGTCGCGGTCTTCCTGCTGCTCAACGCCGTGGTGACGGTCGCCGGGGTGATCGACCTGGTCGGCGATTCCGCTGCCCTGTCCCACTGGACCGACGCGCTCACCGCCGGCGGCGGTGGGTTCACCGGCGTCATCGGCCCGGCCGTCATCGCGTTCCCGTTGCTGGTGCTGGGCCTCTCCGGGTTCGAAACGGGCGTCAGCATGATGCCGCTGGTCGCGGCCGACGGGAAGACCGCCGAGGAGAAGCTGGAATCCCGGATCCGCAACACGCGGAAGCTGCTGACCGCCGCCGCGCTCGTCATGTCGGTGTTCCTGATCGCGACGAGCTTCGTCACCACCGTGCTGATCCCGGCCGACGCGTTCAAGGACGGCGGCGAGGCCAACGGCCGCGCCATGGCCTACCTCGCCCACCACGAACTCGGCGAAATCTTCGGGACCGTCTACGACATCAGCAGCGTGCTGATCCTGTGGTTCGCCGGCGCCTCGGCGATGGCCGGGCTGATCAACATCGTCCCGCGGTACCTGCCGTCCTACGGCATGGCGCCGGAGTGGGGCCGCGCCGTCCGGCCGGTCGTGATCGTCTACACGGTGATCAGCATCCTCATCACGATCGCGTTCGGCGCCGACGTCAACGCCCAGGCCGGCGCCTACGCGACCGGCATCCTGGCGATGATGGTCTCCGGCGCGGTCGCGGTGAGCATCTCGGCGATCCGGCGGCGTCAGCGCGGCGCGGCCGCGGGCTTCATCATCCTCACGCTGGTGCTGCTGTACGCGCTCATCGAAAACGTCATCGAAAAGCCCGACGGGATCGCCATCTCGGCCCTGTTCATCCTCGGGATCATCGTCGTCTCGCTGGTGTCCCGGGTTTCGCGGACGACCGAGCTGCGCGCCGACCGCATCGAGTTCGACGACGAAGCCCGCCGGTTCATCGCCGATTCACTGGCCCACGACGGCGCCCTGAACATCGTCGCCAACAAGCGGCAGGGCGGCGACGAGGCCGAGTACTCCGAGAAGGAAGCCGAACAGCGCGGGATGAACCCGGTGCCCGGCGCCGCGGACATCCTGTTCCTCGAGATCGACGTCGTGGACCCGTCGGAGTTCAGCAACGTGCTCCAGGTGCGCGGCGTGGAGATCGACGGCTACCGGATCCTCCGCGCGAACAGCCCCGCGGCGCCCAACGCGATCGCCGCGATCCTGCTCACCTTGCGCGACGTGACAGGCGTCCGTCCGCGCTGCTACTTCGAGTGGTCCGAAGGCAACCCGCTCGGGCACCTGTTCCGCTACCTGCTCCTGGGCCGCGGCGACACGGCACCGGTCGTCCGGGAGATCATCCGCAGCGTCGAGAAGGACCCGGCCCGCCGCCCGGGCATCCACGTCGGCGGCTGAGGGGCCGCCCCCGGCCGATGGCCGGACGAAGTTCGGGCAGGGACCTGTTCCCCACCAACCCGGAGCTGCTTCGCGACCGGCCGTTCGCCGAGTACCGCGTGGATCACCGCCCCGCGGGCAAGCGGGTCTTCACCGCCTCGCGGGTGGCGGGCCCGCCCGCCGGACCGGGGCACGAGCCGGACCGCGGCCGTCCTGGGGGCGGGGCGCCCGAGCCGGCGCCCGGCCCGGTGCTCGCGCAGGTCCGCGGGGCGGCGGGGGCGCCGCCGGGCGGGCCGGCCGGTCGTCCCGGGGAACCGGGCGGGGCCGGTTGACCCAGGAGTCGAACAGCAGGATCAAGCCCGCGAACACGGCGAAGCCGATGCCGAGCGCGATGTTGACGAGCGCGCCGAGAATCCCGGCGACGAGCAGAATCGGCAACACCGCCATCAGGCAGAACGGGTCGATCCGGCCGAATTTCGGGCGTCGGGACCCCTCGCGGGGACTCACTGTGCGGTCTCCGGGTTCCTGCGCGCCATTCCAGCAGTATGCAACGTCGGGGACCGGACCTGCCACCTGGATGGCGCATCACCCGATTCCGCTGATCACCGACAGCGACGAGACCGCACACCTTGTGGTGGACAGAAACAGACAGAATCCGGGCGCATCCGGAGAGCCACCGCCGTTCCCGTGATGCAATGGCCGCCGCCGAAAGGGGTACGCGCATGAGAAACTGCTTCCCGCAGCGGATCGGTTACGCGGTTCTGGCCCTGCTGACGGCGTGCGGCACGCTCGCCGTCGCCGCCCCGGCCACGGCGAGCCCGGCACCGCCTTCCCTCGAATTCGCCACCCCGGACAGCCAAGCCCTGTTCGGCAGCGCCTACGCCGCCGCTCTGCAGAACCTCTTGCACACCAACACGATCGGGTACGACGCCCGCTACGACCGGAGCGGGCTGCTGGATCCGGCGACCGGCATCGTCCGCGCGGGTGGCGGGTACGCGCAGCCGTGGACGCGCGACGCGTCGATCAACAGCTGGAACGCCACCAGCCTGCTCGACCCGGCCTTGGCGGAGAACACGCTGTGGGCGGTGGTCGACAAGGACGCCGTCGGCGCGCTGCGCGTGCAGCAGGACGACCAGCAGTGGGACCAGGTGGTCTGGGTCACGGCCGCCTGGCACCACTACCTCGTCACCGGCGACCGGGAGTTCCTCCGGAACGCCTACCGCGCGGCGACGAGCACGCTGACGATCCGCGAACACGCCACCACGGCCGGCTTCAACGCGACCTACGGCCTGTTCACCGGCGCTTCCTTCTTCAACGACGGCATCGCCGGCTACCCCGCACCTCCGGCCGACGCGACCGAGTCGGTGAGCACCGGGAGCATGCCGTGGCCCGGGGTGGCGACCGGGATGTACCTCAGTACGAACGAGCTCTACTACGCCGCCTACGTCAACGCCGCGAACATGGCCGGAAAGCTGGGCCGCCCGGCCGCGGAGATCGCCGGGTACCAGGGCAAGGCCGCCGCGCTGCGTACCGCGATCAACCAGCGCTTCTGGAACGCCGCCACCGGCCGGTACGACTACCAGCTCCTCGCCGACGGCTCCCGCGGTGCCTTCCAGGAAGGCACCGGCCTGGCGTTCGCCCTGATCTTCGGCATCGCGAACCCGGCGCAGGCGCGGTCGATCGTCGGCCACGCCCGGGAGCTGCCCTGGGGCATGCCCGACACCTTCCCGAACTGGGCGCGCTACAGCGACGCGCAACCCGGACGGCACAACGCCATCGTGTGGCCGCTCGTCCAGGGCCTGTGGGCGAAAGCGCTGGCCGGACAGGGCGAACTGAACGCGTTCGCGGCGGAAACCGCGCGCCTGGCCAAGCTGGCCGGCAACAACAGCGGCTTCTGGGAGATCCACAACGGGACCACCGGGGTCGTCGACGGCGGCTGGCAGCGGCTGGGCGACACCGTGAAGTTCCACTGGGGATCCGAACCCGACCAGACCTGGTCGGCCACCGCGTTCCTCGACATGGTCCACACCGGCCTGTTCGGGCTGACGTTCACCGACCGCGGGCTGTCGTTCGCGCCCCACCTCCCGGCGGGCTGGGGTGACGTCACGCTGCGGAACCTGCGCTACCGCGGCGCCAACCTCACCATCGCCCTGCACGGCGCGGGCACCGCGATCCGGTCGTTCCAGGTCGACGGCCAGGCCACCCCGGCCACGATCCCGGACGCGCTCACCGGCGACCACACGATCGACATCGCCCTCACCGGAGCGCCCGCCGGCGACCGGGACGGCGACGGCGTGCCCGACGCCCAGGACCGCTGCGCCGACACCGCGGGCACCACCGCGCTGAGCGGCTGCCCCGACCCGGCACACCTCGAAGCCGAGGACGCCCGCAACACCGGCGGCGTCAAGACGAACGTGAACCACACGGGCTACTCGGGCCGGGCGTTCCTCGACGGCCTCTGGGCGCAGGGCGCGTCGTCGTCCTTCACCGTGCACCGCGCCACGACGGCAGCGGAACGCGCCGCGATCACCGTGCGGTACGCCAACGCCAACAACGACACGCGGACGATGACCCTGTCGGTGGACGGGCAGCCGGTGCGCCAGGTGGGCTTCCCGAAGGTCTCCGACAGCTGGGACGCCTGGGGCACCACGACTTTCGCCGACGTCCCGCTCACCGGCCGGGACCCGGTGGTGACCCTCTCCGAAGCGCCGGGCGACACCGGCGCGATCAACCTCGACTGGCTCGAATACCGCCGTTAGCGGACCGCGAACACCATCCCGATGTCGGCGGCTTCCTGGACGGGGTCCTGCACGGCCTCGACCGTGAAACCGCGCGCGGCGAAGACCTCGCGGACGGTGTCGCGGTTGCGCCGCCACCCTTCGACCTCGACGACTGCCTGCCGGACCAGCGGCCAGTGCCGGTCTTCGAGGCCGCGCAGCACGTCGAGCTCGGCGCCTTCGACGTCGACCTTCAGCAGGTCGACGCGCTCGATGCCCTGCTCGTCGAGCACCGCCGACAACGGCCGGACCCGGACCCGGTGGGTTTCGAGCTCCCGCATCACCCGCAGCTTGCGCCCGACGACCCCCCGCAGGATCGGCGCGGGCACGCGGCTGAGCCCGCCGCCCAGGCCGCCCCGCCGGATCATCTCGACGACGCTGGCCGTGACCCGCCGCCGTTCGGCTTCGACGTTCGCCGCGTCCCGCCACGACGACGAAAAGATGGTCGCCGCCGGGAAGTAGCTGAAATCGAGCTCGTCTTCGCCGGCCGCGAGCCCGTAGGGCAGCGCGGTCAGCCGGCCGCCGAAGAAGTCGCGGGCGTTGCGCTCCAGCGTCGCGTAGAGCGGCGGGAGCGGCTCGAACGCGTAGATCCGCACGTCCCCTTCCAGCCGTTCGTACACGGCCGCGGAGAAGACACCGACGTTGGCGCCGACGTCGAGGACGGTCGCACCGGAGACCAGCCCGACGCCGTGGCTGAAGTAGGCGCCGACCTCCTCGCGCAGGTACGACACCTCCCACGGGTTGATGCTGTGCAGGTCGATCGTGTCCATGGTCACGCGCAGAGACTTATCAGCATCGGGCGGCGCGGGCCACCCCCGTTCGGCGGCTACTCGCCGGGCGCTGCAGCCGCCGGCCGAGCGCTGCGGCTCAGCGCTCTTCTTCGACGTGCATCGCGGCCTGCTCGGGTCCGGCGGCCACCGCCGAACCCGCGTCCACGCCCACCTCGTCCGGCTCGGTGTCGAACGGCGGGCCGTCGCCCTCGACCGGTTCCAGCTGGATCGGCTGCTCCGGTTCCGCGCCCGTGTCCGGGTCCTCCGGCGCGCCCGCGCGGGAGTCGATGCCGGCCGGGATCTCCGCGGCCGGGTCGGGGTTCTCCTCGCCGACGCGGTCGCCCAGTCCGCGCGGGTGGGCCTGCTCCCACGGGGTCATCCCGTACTTCGTCACGCCCGACCAGTGTTCCGGGGGATCCATGCCTTCCTCGAGCGGGTCGGCGCGGATCCGGTCCTCGTCGAGGTCCTCGGCGCTGTTCAGCGCGGCCGGGTCCGTTTCGACGGCGTCGGGCTCGCCGGTGTCCTGCGGCGGGTCATAGCTCTGGTCCGGTTCGGTCATGTTCCCGGGGCTTCCCGCTGACGCGACGGCGAAACACCGGCCGGCGGCAGCCTTCCCCGGTCCGGGCCAGCAGGACCACGCCCACGACCGCCACCGCCGCGGCCGGGACCCACACGAAAGCGTGACCCGGTTCGAGGCGCTCCCCCGTCAAGAACCGCGCGGCCGGCACGGCCGCGAGGGGGTCGAGCAGCACCAGGGCCGGCATCGACCACGACAGCGCACCACGGGCGTAGGCCTGCTGGCTGCCGAGCTGCGCGATAATCGCAACGGCGAGGGCGGCCCACAGCGCGGTGCCGGTCAGGGTCGCCTGGAGTCCGCGTTCCTCGAACGTCTTCACCGCCGCGGAAATCAGCACCGCCGCGACGCCCGCCGCGATCCCGGCCGCCGCCCCGCACGCCAGCGCGCCCCGCGGCCCGCGCCCGAGCCGGCCGGCCACGGCGACCGCGCCCACCGCCACCAGTACCGCGGCGGCGACGGCGAACCACGGTGGCAGGTGGTCGCCGGTGCCGGGGGCCGGGCGGGCCGCCACCAGGAAGACGGCCAGGCCACCGCAGGTGCAGGCGGCGCCGATCCCGTCGAGGCGGGACGGCAGGCACCGGTCGCGCACCGAACGGATGGCCAGCGCGATGACCAGTCCCCCGGCGAGCACCGGCTGCACGATCGAGACCGGTGCCAGGGCCAGCGCGAGGACCTGCAGCAGGGTCCCCAGCACGGTGGCGCTCTGCCCGGCCATCCACTTCGGCCGCGTCACCAGCAGGCGGAGGTCGAGGCCCTCGGCGTGCGCGCTGCCCGAAGCGGCCTCGTGCTGCAGCACCGAGCCGACGGCGAACATGACGGCTGCGGCCGCGGCGACTCCCGTTCCGGGGAGGAAGGCGGCGATTCCGGCGGGCAGGGGCACCCGGTGCGGGTACCCCGGGCCGGCGCCGGCTACCCCGCGTTTGCCCGCCGTCGGCGGCGGTATCCGGGTGCTTCCGGATCCCCGAAACGAGGAGGCGTCATGCCCCGACCGGTGTCCGACCAGGTGGTCGTGCTCATGGGCGCGTCGAGCGGCATCGGGCGCGCCACGGCGCTCGCCTTCGCCGCCCGGGGAGCGCGTGTCGTGTGCGCCGGACGGACCGCGCGAGCGCTCGACACGCTGGTCGAGGAGATCGCGGGCGCGGGAGGGACGGCCGTGGCCGTGCCCACCGACATCGCCGATCCGGCCGCCGTGCGCGCGCTGGCCGCCACGGCCGAGGCGAAGTTCGGGCGGATCGACACCTGGGTGAACCTGGCCGGCGTTGCGGTGTTCGGCCGCGTCGAAGACATCACCGACGAAGAGTTCGACCGCGTCCTGCGGGTGAACTTCCTGGGCCACGTCCACGGCGTGCGCGCGGTGCTGCCCGCCTTGCGCCGCGCGGGTGGCGGGTCGGTGATCGGCGTGGCCTCGGTCGAGGGCGTGCGGGCGGTGCCGCTGCACGCGCCCTACACGGCCAGCAAGTTCGCGCTGCGCGGCTTCTACGACTGCCTGCGCATCGAGCTCGCCCAGGAGGGCGCCCCGATCGCGGTCACCACCATTCTCCCCGGAGCCATCGACACCCCGTTCTTCGAGCACGCGCGCAGCAAGCTCGGCGCGCTGCCGAAGCCCCCGCCGCCGGTGTACGCGCCCGAGACGGTCGCCGACACCATCGTGTTCGCCGCGACGCACCCCCGCCGCGAGATCCCCGTCGGCGGCGCCACGGCCGGGTTCTTCCTCGGGCAGCGGCTCTCCCCGGCGCTGGCCGATGCCCTGCTTTCACTGCGCCGGGTCGGTTCGCGCAGCTTCCGCAACACCTTGCCGGACAACGGAACCGACAACGTCGACGCCGCGGTGGACGAACCGGGCCAGGTCCACGGCAGCCACCCCGGCAAGGTGATCCGGGGCAGCACGTTCACCCGGCTGGCCACCGCGCTGCCCCGGCCGGGCGACCTGCTCACCGCGGCGGTGTCACGGCGGCACCGCACGACCGGCTGAGGGTTGACCGGCGCGCGGCGGGGTAGCCGCGGCGTATGGATCCCACGCGCGACGGTCACGCCCGGTCGAAGCCCGCGTGGGCGCACCGGGCCCTCCGGAAAGCCGAAGACGCCCAGGTGCTCGACGCCCCGGCCACCGGGCTGGCGCGGTTGCTGGGTGGTTTCGCCGAAAGCCGCGTGACGCGGCAGCTGCGCGGCCACGGCCTCGGCCACCCCGTGCACCCGCTCGCCGTGACCGTGCCGATCGGCGCCTGGCTGTGCTCGGCGGTGTTCGACGTGCTCCCGGACGGCCGGGACGCGGCGCGCCGCCTGATCGCGACCGGCCTGCTGGCCGCCCCGGCGGCGATGGTGCTGGGCCTGGCCGACTATTCGGGCCTGGACGTGCGGCAACGCCGGGTCGGCCTGGTGCACGCGGCCGCCAACGCCGCGGCGACGGCGCTGTTCGGCGCGTCCTACCTGGCCCGCCGCGGTGGCCACGACGGACGGCTCCTCGGCGCGCTGGGCCTGGCCGTGACGAGCGTGGGTGGCGCGCTCGGCGGGCACCTGGCCTACGCCCAGGGCGCCGGGGTGTTCCGCTGGGAGCCCCTCGACGACCTGGCCTCCGCCGAACTCGCGGGCGACGACCCGGCCGCGCCCCGCAACCCCGCCTGAAGACCCCGGGCTTCGATCATCGTCCACCGGGGTAACCGCGTCCCATGAGCGAATCCGAAGACCGCCCCTTGACCCCCGACGCGCCGGCCCCGCCGGGCACCCCGGAGCTCGACCTCGACGTGGAAATCCCCGAAGCCGACCGGCGGCGGAAGCAGCCCGGCTCTCAGGACGTCGACGAAGACGCCGGCGAAATCGAACCACCCAGCTGACCGGCAGGCCACGGCCGCGCCGCCGTCATCAGGCCGATCATGCCCGCGACCAGGCGCAGCTGGTCCACCGTCCGGATGTCCGCCTCGACGAGCCGGGGCGAACACACCAGGACGGCCAGCGCCTGCGCCCGCGACAACGCCACGTTCAACCGGTTGCGCGACAACAGGAAGTCGAGGCCGCGCGGCAGGTCGACCGCCGACGACGACGTCATCGTCGCGATCACCACCGGGGCCTCCTGGCCCTGGAAGCGGTCGACCGTGCCCACCCGGACCCCCGGGAACCCGGCCTCCTCCAGCGCCCGGGTCACGGTCCGGGCCTGCAGGTTGTAGGGCGCGACGACGAGGATGTCGTGGTCACCCAATGGCCGCGCCGATCCGTGGTCGGTCCACAAGCGACGGTGCACTTCGGACACCAGCCGCACCACCTCGGCGGCTTCGGCCACCGAGCGGGTCGTGTTGCCCTGGTGCTCCACCTCGCTCAGGTACAGCCCCGCTTCGACGCCGTCCAGGGCGCGGTCCGCGGCCGACGGGTGGGCGTGCAGCCGGCCGGCGTAGGACAGGTTCGACACCGGTTCGCAGACGGCCGGGTGCATGCGCCGCGTCTCGTCGAGGAAGTACCCCAGCGACGGCGGCATGATGTCGGCGTCGCCGATCAGGTGGCCCAGCGCCGAGGCCTCGGCACCCGCCGGGTGCGTGCCCTGCACGACCTGGGGCAGCTGCTGCGGATCACCGAGCAGCAGGACGTTCTTCGCGCACATCGACACCGCGAGCGCGTCGGCGAGGGCGAACTGGCCGGCCTCGTCGATGATCAGCAGGTCGAAGGGCTCCTCGCGGACCGCGGCGTTGGCGAACGTCCACGCCGTCCCGCCGACGAGGTGCCCGGTGTCGTGCTCTTCGCGCCACTTCACCAGCGCCGGGTTGCTCTTCGGCTGGTCCCACGGCGCGGCCGGGTCCGGCGTCTTCTTCGCGCGCTTGGCGCACGGCAGCTCCGGCGCGCTCTTCTTGGCCGCGCTCAGCACGTTCTCCACGGCCTTGTGGCTGGTCGAGGTGACCGCGACCGTCCGCCCGGCCCGCACGAGCCGGGCGATGAGCCGGCCGGCGAGGTAGGTCTTCCCCGCCCCCGGCGGCCCCTGGACGGCGAGCGCCGAACCGTCGAGCGCCTCGACCGCTTCGATCACCGTGGCGACCAGGTCCTCGCCCGGCTCCGGGAGGGTCGCTCCGCCACGCAGCCGCGGTGGGGTGCGCCGGAGCAGGTCGACGCCGGGGTGGCGCGGCAGCTCCGGGAGCGTGTCGACGACCAGGCGCGCGAGGTCGGCGACCGCCTCGTCCTTGGGTGACGGACGCACCGGGCTGCCCGGCAGCACCGCGCTCGGCCGGTCGTTCGTGGTGGCGTCCGGCGGGCTGCTTTCCTCCAGCGTCAGCTCGACGGCCGACGCGGCGACCACCTTCGCGTCGCGGGCGGTGTCGCCGTAGCGCAGCCGGACGTCGTCACCGGGCGCGAACGGGTGCGGCCGATCGGGGTCGCACGCGAGCAGCAGCGTCCGCTTCGCGGTGCGTGCCCGCCCGGCCGGGGGCACCCACTCCCCCGCTTCCAGCGAGACCGGCACGGCGCAGGCGGTGTCCACCTCGAGGTCGCCGAGCGGGGCGGCCAGCTGGCCGAAGTACTCCCACCACGCTGGGTTCGTCTCGCGACGGTGGTAGCCGACGGACGCCGCCAGCAGCGCCCGGGCGCGCTCGTCGGCGGTGAAGTGGCCGGGGTCGTCCGGCAGCCCGTCGAGCAGGGGGTCGACCAGCGCGGCCAGCTGGGCGGCCCGTTCGGCGCGCCGCTCGGCGGCGACGTCCTCCTCGGCCGCGCGCAGCAGCGCGTCTTCGGCGGATTCCTCGGCGGCCTCCGGGACGTCGATGCCCGCGTCGGCGCGGATCCGGTGCAGGAACTCGAACAACCGCTGCGCGGAGACGCAGTCGTCTTCGGTGTTCTCGCCGATGCGGCGCAGGACTTCGTCGGCGCGTTCCGGTTCGCCGGACTGCGCCAGCGCCAGGTACTCCTCGTAGGCCTCGACGTCGGACACGGCGGTCTTCGCGCGGGCGCCGGGCTGGTAGAGCGGCTCGAGGTGGCGGATCGAGTACGACCGCTGCGACACCCGCAGCGCCTTGCGCACGACCGCGTGCAGGTCCACGACCGCGCCGCTGCGCAGCAGGTGGTCGACGGTCTCCTCGCGGGTGCCGTGCACCGCCGCGAGCCGCTTGATCGCGGTGACCTCGTACGGCGCGTAGTGGTAGACGTGCGAGCCCGGGTGTTCGGCGACGCGCGCCGCGGCGAAGTCGACGAATTCCTCGAACGCCCGCCGTTCCTGGGCGCGGCTGTGCGCCCAGAACGGGGTGAACTCCCGGTCGCCGACCGCGCCGAACAGGTACTCGAGGCCCTCGCCGGCGAGGGCGTGCGGATCCCCCGCCAGGTCGACGAACACGTCGCCCGGCGCCGGGGCGGGCAGGGCGGCCAGCTCGTCCGGGTCGACGATCTCGTAGGCGACCTCACCGGTGGTGTCCTGCCGGACCTGCAGCGCCGCCTGGGCGCGCAGGGCCGCGAACGCCGTCACCGACAAGTCCCGCGGCCGGTCGGCCGGGCCGGCCGCGGCCAGCGCGTCGATCGAGCCGAGCCCGGCGGCGGCGAGCTTGCGGCGCTGGTCGCCGCGCATCCCGGCGACGAGCGAGAGGTCCCGGTCGGCTTCCCGCGCGGCCGCGCAGTGCCGGGCGAACCCGCAGCCGGCGCAGGCCGGACGTTCGTCGGCCCACAACGGCACTGGCAGGCGCGGCGGTCGTTGCGCCAACCGCGTCCGGAGCCGGTCCACCAGCGGCCGGAAGTCCTCGACGCGCAGCGTGCGGGTGCCGCCGTCGGTGAGCCGGAGGTGCAGGTGCGGCCCCGCCGGCCAGCCGGCGCGGGTGACCGCGTCGGCACACGCCGTCAGCTGGACCACCGCGGCCGGCGTCGCCTGCCGGACCGGCTTCGCGTCGTGGACCTCGTAGCGCCCTTCGCCGTCCTGCACGAGGAAGTCCGCCTGCGCCGAGAACTCGCCGTCGAGGAAGACGGCCCGGTGGATCACGGGGACGCCGGTCCGCAAGGCCTCTTCCGTCGCCTTCGCGGCGAGCGTGGTGTCCTGGACGTCGATCTCGGCGACCTCGCGCCCGTCGGCGCGGAATCCGGCGAGCATCGCCGTGGCGTGCCCGCGCCGCGGGCCCGGTTCGGCGGGCGCGGGCCGCGGCGCTCCCGGCAGGCCCGCGGCGAGCGCCTGGAGGAGGACGCTGCGGTGCTCACAGTCGAGCAGGTCGGCGAGATCGGCTGGGGTGAGCATCGCCGGGAAGTCTGACACGGCCGATCATCGGGGCCGGAGCACGGCGTCCCCGACACGCCGGGCGGGCGCCGAAACTTTCGGGAATTCCCTGGTATATCGCCAATTCTTGACAGCGCCGACCCTGCCCGCAATAGTGCGGGAAACGAACTAAATACTCGTGAACACGATGGGGGCACGGTGTCTCTCAGCGACGAGAACGAGCGGAGCCGGCTGCGCCGGCGTTCCTTCCTGATCGGCAGCGGAGCTGCCGTGGCCACCTCGATGTTCGGTGCCCTTCCGGCGCAGGCGAGCCCTCCGAGCGCCTTTCCTGGCGACTACGACGGCTCGGACCTGTGGCTGCGTTACGAACGGGTCGCCGATCCCGGCCTCCTCGCCCGGTACCGGGCCGCGCTCGGGGCGATCGTCGTGGAGAACGCCGGGCGGACCTCGGTCCACCGCCACACGGCGAACCTGAGCATGGCCCCCGGCTCCACCGAGCACTTGGTGCGGAGCACCTTGGAAGCGGCACGGGACGAGCTCGTCCGGGGCCTCGGCGGGCTGCTGGGGCGGCCGGTACCGGTGCCGGGCGGGTTCCCCGACCGCGCGGTGGTCGTGGGCACCCCGGACAGCTCGCCCCTGGTGCGCCGGCTCGTTCCCGCGCGCGACCTGGCGCCACTCGGTACCGACGGCTACCTCATCCGCTCGGTGGCCCGGGGCGGGCACCGGGCCGTCGTCATCGCCGGCAACACCGATCTCGCAGCGCTGTACGGGACCTTCGCCTTCCTCCGCCGTCTCCAGGCTCAGCAACCCGTCACCGGCCTGGACATTTCGTCGGTCCCCCGGATCAACCACCGGTACCTGAACCACTGGGAGACCGAGCGCCTCTACGCCGGGAACAACGCGGCCGGAACCGGCGGGCTGAACGGCGAAACCGGGGCGATCTTCGACTTCACCGCGACCGGCGCGTCCGCCGGGCTGAACTTGCCGGTGATCCTCGACCGGTACCTGGTGGCGGCGCGGGCGATGGCTTCCGTCGGCATCAACGGCCTCACGATCAACAACGTCAACGCCAACAGCTTCTACCTCACCCCGGCCGCCATCGAGCAGGAAGCCGCGCTGGCGGACGCGCTGCGCCCGTACGGGATCAAGCTGGCCGTCTCCATCAACTACGCGGCCCCGACCGACGCCCGGTTCGCGCCCGACACCCTCACGCGGGAACAACTGGATCCCTACAGCGCGCAGTTCCAGGGCTGGTGGACCCGCCGGGCCCGGCAGCTGCAGGCCGCGATCCCCGACTTCCTGGGGTTCACCGTGAAGGCGAACTCCGAGGGCCAGCCGGGTCCCCAGGACCTGGGCTACGACCACGGTGACGGCGCCAACGGGATGGCGGCCGCGGTGGCACCGCTCGGGATGCGGATCTTCTGGCGGACCTTCGTCTACAACGCCGACGTGGACGCGGACCGGCTGAAGCGGGCCTACCTGGAGTTCGGCCCCATCGACGAGGAGCCCCAGCCCGACGGGACAAAGGGCCGGTTCGCCCGGAACGTGTTCCTGCAGACCAAGAACGGCCCGCTCGACTACCAGGCCCGGGAGCCGGCCAACCCGCTCTTCGGCCGGATGGAACACACCAACCAGGCCCTGGAACTGCAGGTCACCCAGGAGTACACCGGGCAGAACACGATGCTGTGCTACCTCGGCCCGCTGTGGGAAGAGGTCCTGAAGTCCGACACGTTCGCCACCGACGAGCACGGCCGGCTGCTGAAGAAGCGCCTGGTGGGCCACGTGGTGGACGGCACGGCCCAGGGCCACCCGGACAGCGCCATCGTCGGCGTGGCCAACTTCGGCAACGCGGACAACCTGACCGGGCACCACTTCGCGCAGGCGAACCTGTACGCCTTCGGCAGGCTGGCGTGGGACTGGACCCTGGACGCCCGCGGCATCGCCGAGGACTGGGTCCGGCTGACGTGGAGCAATCGCGACTTCGCCGTCCGGACCATCGTGGCGATGATGCTGGGCTCCCGGGAGGCGCTGGTGAGCTACCAGACCCCGCTCGGCGTCGCGCACCAGTTCCGGTCCAGCGACCACTACGGCCCCAACCCCGCCGAACGGCTGGCGCGGGACGACTGGAGCCCGGTGTACTACAACCGGGCCGACCGCGCCGGGCTCGGCTACGACCGGTCCCCCACCGGCAGCGGCTTCACCGCGCAGTACTTCCCGGTGCTCGCGGCCCGGTACGCCGACATCGCCACCGTCCCCGAAAACCTGCTGATGTGGTTCCACCACGTGCCGTGGGACCACCGGATGCGCAACGGCCGGATCTTCTGGGACGAACTCGTGTACCGCTACCAGACGGGCGTCCACTACGTGTCGTGGATGCGCCGGGTCTGGGACTCGCTCGAACCGCACGTCGACGCCCGCCGCTTCGCCGAGGTGCGGGCCAAGCTCGCCGCTCACGAAGCCGACGCGGGGGCCTGGCGCGACACCTGCGTGCGCTATTGGCAGGGGTTCAACGGCCTGCCCGTCCCGACCGAGGGGCCGCTCTCGATCGCCATCGTGCTCGGCGGCCGGACGATCGGCGGCTTCGACGCCGGCGCGCCGGCGTCCACCATCCCGGTGGCGGCCGGGACGTCACCGAAAATCACGAAGGTCGTGCCGGCCGATCCCGCCGCGAAGTGCGAAATCCTCGGCCAGGCCGCGGGGGTTCCCGGACGCGCTGTGGTGCGAATCACCGCGACCGGTTTCTTCGGGCCCCTCCTCAAGGACTACGTCTTCGACCTCGTATCCCCCACCCGCTGAGCCCCGGGAACCGCGCGGCGCCCGCGTCCGTTGTCGTATCCTACGGCACCGTAAGTTACGGTTGCGTAGGTACGGAAGGACGTTCCCTATGCCGGTCCCCGAAACCACCCGCCTGCTGCACGAGCTGGAAGGCACGGTCGAAGAGAACCTGAACCGGCACCTCGCCGCCGCCCAGGAGTGGATGCCGCACGAGTACGTCCCTTGGAGCCAGGGGCGCGACTTCGCCGAGCTGGGCGGGGAGGCGTGGGACCCGGAGCAGTCCCGGGTGACCCCGATCGCCCGGACCGCCCTCGAGGTCAACCTGCTCACCGAGGACAACCTGCCCAGCTACCACCGCGAGATCGAGCGCGCCTTCGGCCGCGACGGCGCGTGGGGCACCTGGGTGCACCGGTGGACGGCCGAAGAAGGCCGCCACGGCATCTGCATCCGCGACTACCTGCTGGTCACCCGCGCCGTCGACCCCGTCGAGCTCGAGCGGATGCGGATGGAGACCATGCAGGCGGGCTACGACACCGGCGACAAGCCGCTGCTCAACGTCTGCGCGTACGTCTCGTTCCAGGAGCTGGCGACCCGGCTCTCGCACCGCAACACCGGCCGCTACACCGAGGACCCCCTAGCTGAGCGGCTGCTGGCCCGGGTGTCCACGGACGAGAACCTCCACATGGTCTTCTACCGCAACCTCGTCAAGGCGGCGCTGGAGATCTCGCCCGACGCGATGATGCGCGCGATCACCGACGAGGTGCTGAACTTCGCGATGCCGGGCGCGGTGATCCCGAGCTTCCAGCGCAAGGCGGCGCTGATGGCCAAGGCCGGCATCTACGACCTGCGCATCCACCACGACGACGTCGTCCAGCCGCTGCTGCGGTACTGGAAGGTCTTCGACCTGACCGGCCTCGGCGCGGTCGGC
Organism: Amycolatopsis mediterranei; assembly: GCF_026017845.1. NCBI lineage: Bacteria > Bacillati > Actinomycetota > Actinomycetes > Pseudonocardiales > Pseudonocardiaceae > Amycolatopsis > Amycolatopsis mediterranei. The sequence goes on along the minus strand of NZ_CP100416.1, from coordinate 4,805,703 downwards.
GAAGCCGCGCGGGAGGAACTCGCCACGTTCGTCAAGGGACTCGACACCCAGGCTTCGCGGTTCGAGGAACGCCGCGACGCCACCGCCGCGCGCCGGGCGGCGCGGGGCATAGTGGACCTCTGAGCCGCACCCCGCCGGAGGTCGCCGTGGCCCCTCTCGACGGACCGGCGGGACCTGCGACTCAGCGAGATCGCACCCGGCGCCACCGGGCCGGTACCAGGGCGCGCGGCGAGTCCTGAGGCGTTCCCCCCGACCAGCCGGCGGGGCGGCTGAGCGACATCGTGCGCCAGACCGGACCGTCGGCCGCGCACCGGCGCCGCGCGAGGCATAGTGAACTTCCGAACCCGCCCGCCGGAGGTCGCCGTGCCGCACCGAGGTCGCGTTCCCGGTGCCACCGGGCCGGTACTGGGACGCGCGCTGAAGGTGCTCGAGGCGTTTTCCCCGGATCGGCCGGCGCTGCGGCTGAGCGAGGTCGCACGCCGGACCGGATTGCCGGCCACGACCGCGCACCGGCTGCTGCGGGAGTTCTGCGAGTGGGGTGCGCTGGAGCGCGACGAGACCGGCGTCTACCGGGTCGGGCTGCGGCTGTGGGAGCTCGGCTCGCTCGCCCCGCGGGGTCTGGGCCTGCGGGAACTCGCCCTGCCGTTCCTGGAGGACCTCTCGCAGATCACGCGCGAGAACGTCCAGCTGGCCGTCCGCGAAGGCACCGAAGTGGTGTACATCGAGCGGATCGCCGGGACCGGGGCGGTGCCGGTGCTGACCCGCGTCGGCGGCCGGTTCGCGCTGACCGCGACCGGCGTCGGGCTCGTCCTGCTCGCCCACGCCCCCGCCGAGGTGCAGGAGGACGTCCTCGGCCGCCCGATCGACCGGTACACCAGCGAGACCGTGACCGACCCGGACCGGGTGCGGCACCTGCTGGCCGACGTCCGCACGCACGGGTTCTCCATCAGCGAGCGCCAGGTGACCCTGGACGCGGTGTCGGTCGGCGCGCCGATCCACGACGCGCGGGGCCGGGTGGTGGCCGCGGTGTCGCTGGTCGTGCGGTACGGGAGCGTGTCACCGCACGCGCTGGCCCCGCTGGTGATGACCAGCGCACGGGCCATCTCGCGCGCACTTTCCATCTTATGAAATAGCCCTTCGTGGTGCCCGGGCCGTTCCCTCAGGCTGTGACCCGGCCCACCACGAAAGGACGACCCCGATGAGCGCCATCCCCCGCGACCAGTGGTACGTCGCCGCCTACGGCTCCGAGATCGGCGCCGAGCTGTTCGGCCGGACGATCTGCGGCGAGCCGATCCTGTTCTGGCGGACCCGCGACGGGAGCGTCACCGCGATGGCCGACCGGTGCGTGCACCGGCGGTTCCCGTTGTCGCAGGCGCCTTCCCGGCTCGTCGACGACCAGGTCGTGTGCGGCTACCACGGGTTCACCTACGGCGTGGACGGCAAGTGCGTGGCCGTGCCCGGGCAGACCCGGGTGCCGCGGACCGCGCGGCTGACGCACTACCCCGTGGTGGAGCAGGACTCCTTCGTCTGGGTGTTCATCGGCGACCCGGCGAAGGCCGACGCGGCCGCGATCCCCCACGCGCCCTGGCTCGCCTCGCCGGACTACACCACGGTCTGCGGGCTGGAGCCGCTGAAGGCGCGGTTCTCGCTGCTGGTGGACAACCTGCTGGACCTGTCCCACGAGACCTACCTGCACGGCGGCTACATCGGCACCCCGGAGGTCGCCGAAACGCCGATCACGACCGAGGTCGACGAGGAAGCCGGCATCGTCTACGTCTCGCGGCACATGGCCGACGCGGCGTGCCCGCCCTTCTACGCCAAGTCGACCGGCCTGGAGGGCCGCATCTCGCGCTGGCAGGACATCGAGTACACCCCGCCGTGCCTGTACAAGCTGCACAGCCGCATCGCGCCGGTCGGGTCCGTGCCGAACCCGGACGGCAGCGACCCGGACGGCTTCCACGTCGAGGTCGTCTACGCGATCACGCCCGAGACCGAGCACTCCACGCACGACTTCTGGGCCGTGGCAAGGGATTTCGCGCTCGACGACGAAGGCGTGTCGGCGTTCCTGGCGGAGAACAACCGCACGGTGGTGCTGCAGGACGTCGAAGCCCTCGACGTCCTCGAGCGGGTGATCGCCACCGAACCGGACGGGTACCAGGAGCTGTCGATCAACATCGACACCGGCGGCCTGGCGGCCCGCCGGATGCTGCAGCGGCTGGCTGCGCCGGTGACGTCGTGAACCAGCCGATGCTCAGCGGCGACCGCGTCTACCGGATCCACTGGGTGCTCGGCACCGACCGGTTGCGCGCGGTCTGCCACTGCGGCGCCGAGCGCGAGTTCGAAGACCCCGTGCAGCTGTGGGACTGGCTGCTCGCCCACCCCGAAGGACACTGATGACCCTCGAACTCCTGGTGGACCGCAAGGAAAAGCTCGCCGACGGCGTCGTCCGGCTGACGCTCCGCGCGCCTGGAGGGGGTTTGCTGCCGCCGTGGGAGCCGGGCGCGCACATCGATCTGGTGCTGCCGGGCGGCGCGCGGCAGTACTCGCTGTGCGGCGATCCCGCGGACAGGTCGGCGTACGTCGTGGCGGTGCTGCGGGAGGCCGACGGCCGCGGCGGCTCGGCGTACGTGCACGACTCGCTGGCCGACGGGGACCTTCTTCAGGTGGACGGGCCACGCAACCACTTCACGCTGGTGGACGCCGAGCGCTACCTGTTCATCGCGGGTGGCATCGGCATCACGCCGATCCTGCCGATGCTCGACCAGGTCACCGCGGCCGGCCGCGACTGGCAGCTCGTGTACGGCGGCCGGACGCGCGCGTCGATGGCGTTCACGGAGGAGCTGACCCGCCACGGTGACCGGGTTTTGTTCCGGCCCCAGGACGAACACGGCCTGCTCGACCTCCCGACGCTGCTGGCCGCGGCCCAGCCCGGCACGGCGGTGTACTGCTGCGGCCCGGAACCGCTGCTGGCCGCGGTGGAGGCGCTCGAACCGGCGGACCTGCACGTCGAGCGCTTCACCGCCCGGTTGGACGAAAGTCCGCGGGCGGCCTTCGAGGTCGAGCTGGCCGGGTCGGGGCGGGTGCTGCCGGTGCCCGCGGACCGGTCGATCCTGGAGGTGGTCGAGGAAGCCGGGGTGACGGTGCTGTCGTCGTGCCGGGAGGGCACGTGCGGCACCTGCGAGACGGGTGTCCTCGGCGGGACCCCGGACCACCGCGACTCGGTGCTGACCGCGGATGAGCGGCTGGAGAACGAGGTGATGATGCTGTGTGTGTCGCGCGCCTGCTCGCCGCGGCTCGTGCTCGACCTCTGACGGAGGCGCGGCCGCGCTTCAACCCCGCCGCACCTCGATTCCCGGGCCTGCGTTGACGATTCGGCGCCGGTCGGGATAGGCCCGAACGGTCAGCCGGGCATCGCCCAGTCCGGAGAGGTCGATATCCCCTCGGCCACCAGGAGAAGAAATGATCTCCAAGGTGGCGAGCTGGTTCATCCGGGCGATCTGCGCCCACCAGCTCGGGTTGACCGGCGCCAATAACTCGAGAGTTCGAAGTCCTCTCACGGTGGAAAGCGGAGTGAGGTCTTCGACTTGGCAGCGGCGGATGGACAGCCTCTCCAAGGCGGGAAAGCGCGAGAGTTCGCCGAGTTCGCCGAGTGGGCGAACATCCAGAAATCCCACCCAATCGAGCGCGGGGGCAACCTTGGCCAGTTGACGCAAACCGCCCTGGATGCCCAGCCCCACCCCCTCGGGAGTTCTCCCGATATCCAGCGATCGAAGAGCGGCCAAATTGCGAAGGAAGCCAAAGTCTGCCCCGTCAGGATAGTGGTAAAGATTCAACGAGGTCAGTGCCCTCAGGTCGCCGAGCGCGGAGAAGTCGTTCACCTCGTTGAGCCGACTGATGGCCAATGAGACCAAACTCTTCATGGGCTGAAAAACCCCGAGGTCTGTTTGCGACCCTACCCCGGGCAAGAAGTACAGGTGTCTCAGGCTCGGGACACCAAGGAGCGGATGAGGATCGATCGCACCACGAGACACCAGAAACAACGATTCCAGGTCGGTGCACCGCGTCAGCGGAGTAAGATCTTCGAAGCCACCACTCAGATGAGCATCACGCAAGCACGGCAACCGCGTGAGCACTTCGAGGTCCGCGATGTCGCTGAGAGCGATGTTCAGGTCGCTCAGGCGGCGAAGTTTGGGTACTGCAGGCAGGAGCGCCTGGTCTTCGATCCGCAGGTGCCCGTCCAGCAACGGCGCGTCGGCGAGGACGCGTGCGGCGTACTCGTCGGGATCGAAGTAGCGCCAGGCCGCGATCAGCTCCCTTTGCACACCCGGCCTCGGGTCGCCGCTGAACTTCTCGAGCACCGGCCACGCTTCCGGGCCGTTGATCAACGCTGCGGTCCGCACGGTGGCCGCGGCCGCGGCCTCCGATAGATCCGCGGGCGTGTCGAGGAGCCGGGGCAGCAGCACTTCACCGCCGGCGGCCAGGGACCGGGCCTCGGCCTTCCCCCGAGGCGGGATCAGCGCGGCCAGTGCACTTTCCATGCGCTCGGCAAGCTCGACCGTCAGGGCCGGCGCGGACTCCGTCGCCGCCGCGGCGAGGAGCCGGAGCTTCCGCCGGGTTCTCGGTTCCGCGTCGGCCCGGTCGAACAGGCCCGTGAACAGTTGTTCGCGCAGCGGCGCGTTGGCCAGGCCCGCGGCCATCACGACGATGTCCCGCCACTGGTCCAGGTGCGCGTTTTGCACCAGCAGGCCGACATCCCCCTGGTCCGCGGCCTCCTCCGCGGTCAGGAACTCCTGGAACGTGCGGTGCACGAAGTCGATCCGGCCCGGTGTCGGCTCACGGACGATCCCGCTCCGCTGCAGGAGGTGCTCGAGCACGCGATCGGCGTCGTGGCCGACCCTCGGCACGGTCGCGAGGCGTTCGGCGAGGCGCCTGAGGGCCTCCTCCCTGCTCAACTCGGACCGGCCGTTCACCGACAGGCGCCAGGCCAGGTGCCGGAGCAGCTGGCGGCTTTCCTGGTGACCGATTTTCAGCGAAGCGGGGACGCGCCGCTCGGCATCGCGCCGCTCCAGCAGCATGGACAACGCGGTGACGTAGAGCTCGAGCCGGTTGCGCGGGAGGAACGAGGCACGGTCCAGGTTCAGGGCGCACAACATGGCGCACAACAGCGGCGTCGTCGCGAGGGCCCTCAGGTGGGCGTTGCCGTCCAGGCGGCTGAGCAGGACACCCTCGTAGCGGGGAAGATCCTCCTCGGCACACGGCATGCTTCCCGCATCGCGCACCGCCTTGTGCCAGTGACGGACAAGGGCGCGTACGTCGGCCTGGCTCATGTGCTCGATCCAGGCGGAACTGAACCCTTCCGCGCTCAGCCACGTCTCGGCCGCCGCGGCCGGCCGTGACGTGAGGACGAGCCTGCTTTCGGGAAAGGCCTGGCACAGGTCTTTGAGCCACGCCCGGACCGCCCCTCGCTCGTCGGCGGTGAGTTCGTCGACGCCGTCGACGAGGACGAGCGCCCGTCCCGACGCGAGCTGGCGATGGACGTAGGCCGACGGCATCAGGGCGGTCAGGGCTTGCGCCGTCCCGTCGAGGAACTCCTCGGGCGAGGGCAGCCGCCGGCCGGAGTAGCTGCGCAACTTGATCAGGAACGGAACGTACCCGTTGAGGCCGGCCAGCTCGTCGCGGAACGTCCCTCGCGCGGCGTTGACCGCGAGCCAGCGCAGGAGGGTCGACTTGCCCGAACCGGCTTCGCCGCGGATCAGGATGCGGGCGGACGTCGCCAGCGCTTGCTCGGCCCGCACGGATCCGTCCTGGCCGCGCCCCGCGTCGGCCCGCCACGAGAGCATCTCGTGGGCCGGTCCGCGCAGGTCCGCGCCGGCGCCGCGGACGGTCAAGCTCACGTAGGCCACGCTCAACGTCGTCCGGGGACGGTAGCTGCGGGTATCCACCCCGAACAGCTCGAGGTCGTCCAGGGTTTCGCTGATCTGGCGCAGGTACCGCGAACGGAAGGCCGTGTCCGACGCGGTGCCGCCGGGAGCCATCAGGGAGGGCGCCGGCAGCCGGTTGAGAACTCGTTCGAGCTGCTCGGCCAACCCCGAGACCCGGCCGAGCAGCTCCGCACCGGCCCTGGCCGCGAACGGAGTCAAGTGCACGACGAGGCGGACGTAGTAGCCGCAGCACTCTTCGAGGACCCGGCGGTGGAACCACGTACCGGCCTCGCCGAGACCGGCGCGTTCCGCCGCGGCCGGCAGGGTGGCGCGAAGGCGGGCGGCGAGCTTGGCCGCGTCGACGTCGACCTCGAACAAGTCGGCGTCGGCCAGGTTCGCCCGTTCGAAGGCGGCGGCGACCTCGGCCAGCGCCGCGGACCGCTCCCCGTCGTCGAGGTCCGGGACTTCCTGACGGCACACCAGCAGCAGCCGCTCCGACACCACGTCGACCAGTGCCTCGATCTCCCGGTCGAAGCGCCTGCGGGAAAAGCCGCCGCCCATCCGGACCTGCACCAGCTCCGCCAGCGAACTCTGCCGTTCGAGCTCACTCTTGCGGCTGGTGAGCCAGGACTTCACGGCCGAGTTCACGACCGCCGTGCCCACCTTCAGCACCAAAGGCTCCATGCAGGTCGAGTCGCGATCGCCTCACGCACCGTTACTGCACGGCGGGCCGGGCCGATCTGTAGTGATATGGGCGGGTGCAGACCTTCAACTCCTTCGTGGACAAGATGGACGAGCGGGTGGGCGACGGGCTCGAGCGGGTCCTGTGTGCTCACCACCGCCGGCGGCTGCGCGGGCTCGGCTGGGGTGCCGTTCTCGACTCCGCCGGGGCGCAGGACCCGCTCGGCGGCCGGGCTCCGGTGCGCGACGGCAACCGCGTCGAGGTGCTGATCGACGGCGAAGAGTCGCTGCCGGCCGTCGCCGAGGCCATCCGGGGGGCGAAGTCGTACGTGCACATCGCCAACTGGCACGCCAGCGCCGACTTCCGGCTGACGCGGGAGCCCGGCTCGCCCACCCTGCGTGAACTGCTGGCCGAGGTCGCCGGGCGGGGGGTCGAGGTGCGGGTGCTGCTGTGGGCGGGGCCGCCCTTTCCCGCGTTCCAGCCGTCGCGGAAGCTGGCGCGGTCCGAACGGCGGAAGTTCACCGAGGGCACCGACGTGCGCTGCGTGCTGGACGCCCGCGAGCGGACCCTGCACTGCCACCACGAGAAGCTGGTGATCGTCGACGACGCCGTCGCGTTCGTCGGCGGGGTGGACCTCACCGCGCTGGAGGGCGACCGGCACGACAGCCCGGACCACCCGCCGCGGCCGATCGGGTGGCACGACCTGATGGCCCGGCTCGACGGCCCGGTGGTCGCCGACGTCGCCGATCACTTCCGCCGGCGGTGGACCGAGGTGGCGGGCGAGGACCTGCCGGCGCCCACGGTGCCGGACCCGGTCGGCGGCAGCCGCGTCCAGCTCCTGCGGACGGTGCCGAACGACACCTACGACTTCCTGCCGAAGGGCGAGTTCACCGTCCTCGACGGCTACCTGCGCGCGCTGCGCTCGGCGCAGCGGCTGATCTACCTGGAGAACCAGTTCCTGTGGTCGCCGGAGATCGCCGAGGTGCTGCTCGACAAGCTGCTGAACCCGCCGCACGAGGCGTTCCGCGTGGTCCTGCTGCTGCCGCGCAAGCCGAGCAACGGCTCGGACACCACGCGCGGCCAGCTGGGCCGGCTGCTCGACGCCGACGACGGCCACCACCGCCTGCTGGCCACGACGATCAGCGCCCACGACGGCGGTTCGGCCGCCCCGGTGTACGTCCACGCGAAGCTCGGCATCGTGGACGACTCGTGGCTCACCGTGGGCTCGGCGAACCTGAACGAGCATTCGCTGTTCAACGACACCGAGGTGAACATCGCGACCGACGACCCGGAGGTGGTCCGGGCCACCCGGCTGCGGTTGTGGGCCGAGCACCTCGGGCATCCGGTGGCGGAGCTGGCAGACCGGGACCCGGCGGACATCGTGGACAACCTGTGGCGGCCGCTGGCCGAGGAGCAGGCCGAGCGGGAACGCCGGGGTGAGCGGCGGACCCACCGGCTGGTGCTGCTGCCGGGCGCCTCGCGCCGGGCGGCCCGGCTCCAGGGGCCGTTGCGGGGGCTGCTCGTGGACGGCTGAGCGCTACCGGATCCGCAGCTTCCGCATCAGCTTCAGCCCGGAAAGCATGCTCTCGACGTACTTCTCGTACCCCTGCCCCGGCCGCGGCCCCATCACCTGCTTCTTCAGCACGGCCAGGTTCTGCACGTCCGTGTACTTCAGCAGCCCCTGATCGCCGTGCCGGGCGCCGACGCCGGAGTTCTTCACCCCGCCCGACGGCGTTCCCTTGGCCGCGTACGCGGTCGCGAGGATGTCGTTCACGTTCACGTTGCCGGACTCGATCCGGGCCGCCACCGCGCGCGCCGCGGTGACGTCGGTGCTCCAGACCGAGGCGTTGAGGCCGTAGTCCGTGTCGTTGGCCAGCGCCACCGCTTCGTCGACGGTGCGGTACTTGTGCAGCGCCACCACCGGGCCGAACGTCTCGGTCACGCCGCAGAGCATGTCCGGCGTGACGCCCTCGAGGATCGTCGGCTCGAAGAACGCCGGGCCGAGGTCGGGTCGGGGCTTGCCGCCGCAGAGAACGGTGGCGCCCTTGGCGACCGCATCGTCCACATGGGACTTGACGCGGCGCATGTGGTCGACCGAGACCAGCGAACCCATGTCGGGGCCGAAGTCGTACGCCGCGCGGACGTCGAGGGCCGAGGCCGCCGCCACGAACGCCGTCTTGAACTCCTCGTACCGGGATTCCGGCAGGTAGATCCGCTCGATGTGCATGCAGATCTGACCGGTGTTGCCGAACGCGCCGAAGATCGCACCCTGGACGGCCTCGGCAAAATCGGCGTCTTCCAGCACGATCATCGGGTTCTTCCCGCCGAGCTCGAGGCAGCAGCCGATGAGGTTGCGGCCCGCGCGCTCGCCGATCACCCGGCCGGTCGCCGTGGAACCGGTGAACATCACGTAGTCGGCGTGGTCGATCAGCGTGGGGCCGACGTCCGGGCCCTCGCCGCACACCACCTGGAACAGCCCTTCCGGCAGCCCCGCCTGCTCCAGCAGCCGGACGCCGTAGAGCGGCGACAGCGCGGTCTTGTTGTCGGGCTTCAGCACCACCGCGTTGCCGGCCATCAACGCCGGGATCGCGTCGGAAACCCCGGTGGCGAACGGGAAGTTCCACGGCGCGATGATCCCGACGACCCCCTTGGGCAGCCGGACTTCGGTCGACGTCGTCAGCATCGGGACCGGGCCGCCGCGCTTCGTCGGCGCCAGCAGCTTCGCGGCCCGCTTCAGGTAGTGGCTCATCACCATCGGCGGGTCGCAGGTCTCTTCGATCGCCATCCGCCGGTTCTTGCCGCTCTCGACCTGGATGAGGTCGGCGACGGTCCGCGCGTGCTCGACGAACAGCGCGTGCGCCCGCCGGAACACCGCCAGCCGCTCCTTCACCGGCGTGGCCGCCCACTTCCGCTGGGCCTCGCGCGCGACGGCGAACGCCCGCTCGATGTCCTCGGGCGGCGACTGCGGCAGCTCGACGAGCACGTCGCCGGTGTAGACCTCGGTGAGCTTCCAGGTCGCGCCGGACGAGCCGGGCACCCGGGCCACGAGCTGCTCCAGGAAGGCGTCGGTGACCGACGCCGGACGGGTGAGTTCGAGCGGGGTGAGCGTCATGACCGGCTCCCGAGGACGAGCTGGGCGCCCATTTCCCCGATCATGATGCAGGGCGCGTTGGTGTTGCCGCCGGTGATCGACGGCATGATCGAAGCGTCGCAGACCCGCAGGCCCTCGACCCCGCGCACGCGCAGGTCGGGGCCGACGACGGCGAGCTCGTCGACACCCATCCGGCAGGTGCCGACACCGTGGTAGACCGACGTCGCACGGTTGAGGATGGCGTCGCGCAGCTGCTGGCCCGTGAGGTCCTTGCCCGGGTGGATCTCTTCCTTGACCGCGCCCTTGAACGCCTTGGACGCGAAGATCTCGCGCACCATTTCCGAGCCTTCGCCGAGCAGCTCGAGGTCGGCCGGATCGGACAGGTACTGGAAGTCGATGACCGGGGCCGCTGCGGGATCGGCCGAGGCGAGGCGCAGCGTGCCGCGGCTCTTGGGGTAGATGAGCGTCGTCAGCACGGTGAGCGCCGGGCGCTTGTCGACGTCGTGCCGGATCGGCGCGTCCTGGTTGGGCGAGACGTAGGCCCACGGCAGGAGGTGCAGCTGCAAGTCGGGGATCGCCCCGGCCTGCGAGGTCCGCAGGAACGCGACCGCCTCGAAGACCGAGTTCGCCAGGAACGTGGTGCCGGGGCGCAGCAGCTCCCGGGCCAGCCCGCGGGCGAAGTACGGCGCCGTGCCCTTGTTCTTGCTGGTGGTCACGTGGAATGTGAGGGCGTGGAACATGTGGTCGTGCATGTTGTCGCCGACGGGCAGGTCGGCGACGACGTCGATGCCGTGTTCCTTGAGGTGCTCGGCGTGGCCGATGCCGGAGAGCATGAGCAGCTGCGCGGAGCCGATGACGCCGGCGGAGAGGATGACCTCCTTGCCGGCCCGGATGGTGCGCCGGCGGCGCCCGTCGACGACCTCGACGCCGACGGCGCGGCCGTTCTCGATGAGCACCTTCTCGACCAGCACCCCGGACTGCAGCTGCAAGTTCGGGGGCGCGTGGTGGAGGTAGCCGCGCGAGGCGCTGTAGCGCAGGCCGTCGGCGGCGTTCTGCTGCATCCGGCTGACGCCTTCTTGGGACTCGGCGTTGTAGTCGTCGAGGATCTTGCAGCCGAGCGCGTCGGCGGTGGCGTCGACGAACTGCAGCGAGCCTTCCTGAGGGTTCTTCGCGCGGGTGACCCGGATCGGCCCGCCCGCGCCGCGGAAGGCGTTCTCGCCGTCTTCGAAGTCCTCCATGCGCTTGTAGGCCGCGTTGACGCTGTCGGCGTCCCAGCCGGTGTTGCCTTCGGCGGCCCAGGAGTCGAAGTTGGCGCGGTTGCCGCGGACGTAGACCATGCCGTTGATGGAGCTCGAGCCGCCGACGACCCGGCCGCGCGGCACCGGCATCCGCCGATCGAGAACGTGTTTCTGCGGAATGCCGTAGTAGCCCCAGTCGAGCGGCTTCTTGAGCTGCGGCACGGCGTGCATCGGCCCGACGAGCCCGGGTTTCTTGATGAGCAGCTGCGCATCGCTCGTCCCGGCTTCCAGGACGATCACGCTGGCCCCGGCCTGGGCGAGCCGGCCCGCGATCGCCGCGCCCGAGCTCCCCGACCCGACGACGACGTAGTCGGCCTCGTCGCCGCGCGCCGCCCTGTTCGCCATACTCGCTCCTCGGTACGACCGGCCACTAGAACTATAACCTGTTCTAGTTCGCGCCAACCGTATAGCGCCGACCCCGGAGAGCGCAACGGCCCGCACCGGCAAGCGCAGTGAATGACTCATTCCTGGCGTCGGACGCCAGGAATGAGTCATTCACTGCGGCCGGACCGGCGGAGCGGGCCTCAGCCCCAGGTCAGGAAGCGGTAGTGCAGCCCGGCCGAGGACTCCAGCCACTCCCCCACGGAGTCCGCCGGCCGCCCGACCTCCGGCGCGTACGTGTCCCCCTCGAAGGACTCCCGGATCTCCGTGACCACGATCCGGTCCGCGAACGGCAGCGCCGCCCGGTACACCGCCGCGCCGCCGATCACCCACCGGTCGCCGGGCACCGCGGCGAGCGCCGACGGCAGGTCCGCGAACGTCTCGGCGCCCTCCTGCGGGGTCCCCGAGAGCACGAGGTTGCGCCGCCCCGGCAGCGGCCGGAAGCGCGGCGGCAGCGACTCCCACGTGCGGCGGCCCATCACCACCGCCGCCCCCGCGGTCAGCTCCTTGAAGTGCCGCAGGTCCTCCGGCAGGTGCCAGGGCAGCTCGCCGTCCCGTCCGATGACCCCGTTCGCCGCCTGCGCCCAGACCAGCCCGATCACACCGCCACCGGTGCCTTGATGCCCGGGTGCGGGTCGTAACCCTCGACCGAAAAGTGCTCGTAGGTGTACTCGAACAGGCTGTCGGCCGGCTTCAGCCCCAGCGTGGGGAAGGGCCGCGCCTCGCGGGCCAGCTGCGTGCGGACCTGGTCGACGTGGTTGTCGTAGATGTGGCAGTCGCCGCCGGTCCAGATGAAGTCGCCGACGCCGAGGCCGACCTGGGCGGCGATCAGGTGCGTCAGCAGCGCGTAGCTCGCGATGTTGAACGGCACGCCGAGGAACAGGTCCGCGCTGCGCTGGTACAGCTGGCAGGACAGCTTGCCGTCGGCGACGTGGAACTGGAAGAACGCGTGGCACGGCGGCAGCGCCATGCGCGGGATGTCGGCGACGTTCCACGCCGACACGATGATCCGCCGCGAGTCCGGGTTCTCACGCAGCGTGCGCAGGACCTCGGCGATCTGGTCGACGTGTCCGCCGTCCGGGGTCGGCCACGAACGCCACTGCACGCCGTAGACCGGGCCCAGGTCACCGTCTTCGGCCGCCCACTCGTCCCAGATCGTGACGCCGTGTTCGCGCAGCCACGAGACGTTCGCGTCGCCGCGCAGGAACCACAGCAGCTCGTAGGCGATCGAACGGAAGTGGACTTTCTTCGTGGTGATCAGCGGAAAGCCCTCGGACAGGCGGTAGCGCAGCTGATGCCCGAAGATCGACCGCGTGCCCGTGCCGGTACGGTCGCCCTTGCGGGCGCCCGTGTCGAGGACATGGCGGAGGAGGTCTTCGTACTGCGTGTCCGGCATGCCCGGAGCCTAGCCATGCCGCTGACTCAGCGTGAACCCCGGATGGCCGAATCCACCCCGGCGATAACTTGACCCATTCCAGAAAACGCCCTAGGGTCGGCGGCGATGTCAGACTTCGAAGCGCAGCTGCGGGCGGTCTCGCTGCGGGTCACCCGGCCCCGGCTGGCCGTGCTGGCCGCGCTGCGCGACCATCCCCACGTCGACACCGAGACGGTGATCGATCTGGTGCGGGCCGACCACCCGGCGGTGTCGCACCAGACGATCTACGACGTGCTGCGGGCGCTCACCGACACCGGGCTCGTCCGGCGCATCCAGCCGGCCGGGGCGAACGCCCGTTACGAGGCCCGGGTGGGTGACAACCACCACCACGTCGTGTGCCGTTCGTGCGGGGCGATAGCCGACGTCGACTGCGCCGTCGGCCACACCCCCTGTCTCACCGCTTCGGACGACCACGGTTTCGTGATCGACCAGGCGGAGGTCGTCTACTGGGGCACCTGCCCCGACTGCGCGGCCGACCGTCCCCGAAATGATTCGCCGCTCCCGGAAGGAAGTAAATGAGCTCCACCCAGGACACCCCGTCCAGCGCGCAGGGCGTGGACAAGAAGGCGGCGGCCGGTTGCCCGGTCGCGCACGACTCGGTGACTTCGCACGGAAGCGAGAGCGAAAACCCGGCGATCGACTCCCCGACGCCGAAGACGGGCGGCCGTCCGCGCACGAACAAGGACTGGTGGCCCAACCAGCTCGACCTGTCGGTGCTGCACGCCCACTCCGCGAAGGGCAACCCGCTCGGCGAGAACTTCAGCTACGCCAAGGAGTTCGCGAAGCTCGACGTCGAGGCGCTCAAGCGCGACATCACCGACGTGCTCACCACCTCGCAGGACTGGTGGCCGGCCGACTTCGGGCACTACGGCGGCCTGATGATCCGCCTGAGCTGGCACGCCGCGGGCACCTACCGCATCCACGACGGCCGCGGCGGTGCCGGTGACGGCAACCAGCGCTTCGCCCCGCTCAACAGCTGGCCCGACAACGCCAACCTCGACAAGGCGCGCCGCCTGCTGTGGCCGGTCAAGCAGAAGTACGGCCAGAAGATCTCGTGGGCCGACCTGCTCGTGCTCGCCGGCAACGTCGCCTTGGAGTCCATGGGCTTCAAGACCTTCGGCTTCGGCTTCGGCCGCGAAGACGTCTGGGAGCCCGAGGAGGTCATCTGGGGCCCGGAGGACGACTGGCTGGGCGACGAGCGCTACGTCAGCGACTCGGAGATGGCGCCCGAGGTCGGCGCGACCGAGATGGGGCTCATCTACGTCAACCCCGAGGGTCCCCGCGGCAACGCGGACTTCGAGGCGGCGGCGCACTTCATCCGCGAGACCTTCGCCCGGATGGCGATGAACGACGAGGAGACCGTCGCCCTCATCGCCGGTGGCCACACCTTCGGCAAGACCCACGGCGCCGGCGTCGCCGACGACCACGTGGGCCCGGAGCCGGAGGGCGCGAACCTGGAGGCGCAGGGCCTCGGCTGGCTGAGCACGCACGGCAGCGGCAAGGGTCCGGACACGATCACCAGTGGCCTCGAGGTGACCTGGACCGACAAGCCGACCGAGTGGAGCAACCGCTTCTTCGAGATCCTCTTCGGCTTCGAGTGGGAGCTCACCACGAGCCCCGGCGGCGGCAAGCAGTACGTCGCCAAGGACGCCCCGGAGATCATCCCGGACCCGTACGACCCGAACAAGAAGCACAAGCCGACGATGCTCACGACGGACCTGTCGCTGCGCTTCGACCCGGTCTACGGCCCGATCTCGCGCCGGTTCCTGGAGAACCCGGACGAGTTCGCGCTGGCCTTCGCCAAGGCCTGGTACAAGCTGCTGCACCGCGACATGGGCCCGGTCAGCCGATTCCTCGGCCCGTGGGTCGCCGAGCCGCAGCTGTGGCAGGACCCGGTGCCCGCCGTCGAGGGCGACCTCGTGGGCGACGCCGACATCGCCGCTCTCAAGGCGAAGGTGCTGGAGTCCGGCCTGAGCACCGCCGAGCTGGTTTCGACCGCGTGGGCGTCGGCCGCGAGCTTCCGCTCCACCGACAAGCGCGGTGGCGCGAACGGCGCCCGGATCCGCCTGGAGCCGCAGCGCAGCTGGGAGGTCAACCAGCCCGAGCAGCTCGGCAAGGTCCTGGAGATCCTCGAGGGCATCCAGCGCGAGTTCAACGAGGCGGGCGGCGCGCAGATCTCGCTGGCCGACCTCATCGTGCTGGCCGGCTCGGCCGCCGTCGAGAAGGCGGCGCGCGACGCCGGCGTCGAGACGACCGTGCCGTTCCACCCGGGCCGCACCGACGCCTCGCAGGAGCAGACCGACGTCGACGCCTTCAAGGTGATGGAGCCGCGCGCCGACGGGTTCCGCAACTACCTGCGCTCCGGCGAGAAGCTGCAGCCGGAGGTGCTGCTCGTCGAGCGCGCCTACATGCTCGACCTGACCGCGCCCGAGATGACCGTCCTCGTCGGCGGCCTGCGTTCCCTCGGGACCAACGTCGGCGGTGTCGCGCACGGGGTCCTCACGGACCGGCCGGGCGTGCTCTCAGGCGACTTCTTCGCCAACCTGCTCGCGCCGGGCACCCGGTGGAAGGCGGCGGAGTCCGGCGAGAACGTCTACGAGATCCGGGACGTCGCGACGGACGAGGTCAAGTGGACCGCCACCGCGGTCGACCTGATCTTCGGCTCGAACTCGCAGCTGCGGGCGCTGGCCGAGGTCTACGCCAGCGAAGACGCCCGCGAGAAGTTCGTGGCCGACTTCGTCGCGGCGTGGACGAAGGTCATGGAGCTCGACCGCTTCGACCTCGCCTGATCCACCCCCGAACGGGCCCGGCCGATCCTCGCGATCGGCCGGGCCCGTTCGCGTGCGCGGCGATCTTGACACCGGGGCGACCGCCGACCTACCGTGGGTCCACGCCGCCGGGTTGTCCAGACCATTTATTTCACGTCCGTGAACGAATGGTGTGTTCCACCGCGAAAGGACACCCGACGATGCGTGTTCGTGCTTTGCTCGTCCTCCTGGCGATCCCGGCGCTGGCCGCGGCCACCGCGTCCCCCGCGCTGGCGGCGGATCCGTCCGTGGCCCCGGGCGGCAACTTCGACCTCTCGGTCTGGCAGCTGCAGGAGCCGGTCGGCTCGCCGGGCAGCCCGACGACCATCTCGTCGTCCCGGCTGCAGGGCCCGAACGGCTTCCAGGACAGCTACTTCTACACCGACACCCGCGACGGCGCGATGACCTTCTGGGCACCGGAGAAGGGCGTCACGACGCCGAATTCGAACTACGCGCGCTCGGAGCTGCGCGAAATGAACCGCGACGGCTCCGCCGCGAACTGGTCGCTCAGCGGGTCGCACAAGCTGAACGCGACACTGCGCGTGGTCTCGGTGACGTCGAACGTGTGCGTCGGCCAGGTGCACCTCGGCACCGGCGGCTCGTCGACGAAACCACTGCTGGAGCTGTACTACCGGGCGAGCGGGGACATCGTGCTGGGCACGGAGAACTCCCCCGACGGCGGCCAGACGTCCCACACCGTCGGCCACGTCTCGGTCGGCAAGACGTGGACCTACACGATCGGCATCTCCGGCGGCAACACCATCGACCTCACGGTCAACGGCAGCACCACGCACTACGGCATCCCGTCGTCGTTCAAGGCGTACAAGCAGTACTTCAAGGCCGGCTCGTACAACCAGTCCTCTTCGAGCAGCACGACGAAGGGCGCGCGGGTCGCGTTCTACGGCCTGAACGTTTCCCACAGCTGAACGGAGACCGGCCCGGCCGCCACCGGGCCGCCGTTCCTCAGCGCCAGCCCAGTTCCGGGGCCACGTGGGTGAGGATGTTCTCCAGCACGTGCGCGTTGTAGTCGACGCCGAGCTGGTTCGGGACGGTGAGCAGCAGGGTGTCCGCGGCCTGGATCGCCTCGTCCTCCTTGAGCTGCCCCACGAGCTCGTCGGGCTCCCCGGCGTAGGACCGGCCGAAGATCGCGCGCGTGTTCTCGTCGATCATGCCGACCTGGTCGCGCGAGTGGCGGTCGCGGCCGAAGTACGCGCGGTCCTGGTCGTTCGTCAGCGCGAAGATGCTGCGGCTGACCGAAACCCGCGGCTCCCGCTCGTGGCCGGCTTCCGTCCACGCCTCGCGGTAGGCCTCGATCTGCTTGCGCTGCTGGACGTGCAGCGGCTCGCCCGTCTCGTCATCCTTGAGCGTCGAGCTCTGCAGGTTCATGCCCAGCTTCGCCGCCCAGACGCTGGTGGCGTTCGAGCCGGAGCCCCACCAGATGCGGTCGCGCAGGCCCTCCGAGTGCGGCTCGAGCCGCAGCAGGCCCGGCGGGTTGGCGAACATCGGCCGCGGGCTCGGCTGCGCGAAGCCCTCGCCGTCGAGCAGCTTGAGGAACACCTCGGTGTGCTGGCGGGCCATGTCGGCGTCCGTCTCGCCCTCGCCAGGGGCGTACCCGAAGTAGCGCCAGCCGTCGATCACCTGCTCGGGGGATCCCCGGCTGATGCCCAGCTGGAGCCGGCCACCGGAAATGAGGTCGGCCGCGCCCGCGTCCTCGATCATGTAGAGCGGGTTCTCGTAGCGCATGTCGATCACGCCGGTGCCGATCTCGATCTTCGACGTCCGCGCGCCGATCGCCGCGAGCAGCGGGAACGGGCTCGCCGCCTGCCGCGCGAAGTGGTGCACGCGGAAGTAGGCGCCGTCCACACCGAGTTCCTCGGCGGCCACCGCCAGGTCGATCGACTGGTGCAGGAAGTCGGCGGCCGACCGGGTCTCGGAGTGCGCGCTCGCCGACCAGTGGCCGAACGAGAGGAAGCCAATCTTCTTCACACGACCTCAGACGTCCGGCGGCCGGGAATGATTCCCGGTGTGAGCGGACCGACCCCTCGCTCGTTCCGGTGAATCGGCGGCCGCACCCGGCCCGGCCGGGTACTCCGCCGGAAACGAGGAGGAGACGCATGCCCGACAACGACCTCACCGGATTCCTGATCATCGGCCTGGTCTTCGTGGTGGCCGACGGCCAGGTGCTCTACCGCGGTGGCCGGCGCTACCTCAGCGGGCCGGAGGGCGGGGAGGGGACCGGCTCGCTGGCGTGGATGGTGGTGACCGTCTTCCACCTCGTCTCCTTCGGCGTGCTCGCCCTGCTCTCCGTCGTCGGCCCGCAGTGGTCGGGTTCGACGGCCGCCCTGGTCGGCCGGCTCGGTATCTTCCTGCTGCTGATGGCCGTGGCCCACGTCCTCACGCTGGCCGTGCTCGCCCAGCGCCGGCAGGACCGGATCGTCGAGAACCACTTCCAGGACCGGGACGGCGAGCCGCGCGGCACCGAAACCTACGTCCGGCCCGCCACCGAGGTGGTCGTCGAGCCGGCGGCGACGGACCCGGCGTGGCGCGCCACCGTCACGCCGGTGCCCGGCCAGGAGGGCCCGCACCCGCGGGTCAGCCCCGATCTCGGGAACCACGGCCCGTACCGCACCTGAGCTGCCCGGCCGCGTTCACCGGATCGAAGGAATCCTGACGGCGAGCCGCGGTTTTCGCGCTGCCGCTCCCCCGGCCGTCGTGATTGGATCTTGCCCGGCCGGTGCGCGAGGAAGGAAATCTGCGGTGCGAACGTCCCGAGCAGGGCTGGCGGTGGCCGTCTCGGTCCTGGTGGCGGCCACGGCGCCCGCCGCCGCGACCACGCCCGACCCGCTCGCGCCGTACCGGGGTCAGGAGGTCTCCTGGGGCGCCTGCCCGTTCAAGCAGAAAAGCCAGCCCCGGACTCCCACAGCCCAGTGCGCGCGGATCACCGTCCCGCGAGACTGGGCCGCCCCGTCGGCGGGCACCGACCTGCAGGTGGCGATCAGCCGGGTGACGGCGACCGGCAGCCGGCAGGGCGCGATCCTGGTGAACCCGGGCGGCCCCGGCGGCCGGGGCACTTCGCTCGCGGGCGCGCTGGCCGGCCTGGAACCGGCGGTGAACGAGCACTACGACATCGTCGGGATGGACCCCCGGGGCACCGGCCAGGAGGGCGGCACGGACGAGGGGTACATCTGCCGGGTGCCCCTGGGACGGCTGCCCCAGGACGACGAGGAGCTCGACGCCCGCGACCGCTCCGCAACCAGCATCGCGCTGCACCAGCGGACGCCGCGCGTGCTGGCGGAGGCGTGCCAGAGCGACGCGCTCGCGCCGTTCATCACCACCTGGCAGACCGCGCACGACATGGACCTCATCCGCAGCCTGCTGGGCGACGAGAAGCTGAACTACCTCGGCTTCTCCTACGGCACCTGGCTCGGCGCGAAGTACGCGTCGCTGTTCCCGGCGCAGGCCGGCAAGATGGTCCTCGACTCCAGCGTGAACTTCGAAGGGCGCCTCCAAGCCGCGTTCGAAGCGTTCCCGAAGATCGACCAGCGCCAGTTCGACCGCGTCTACGCGCCGTGGCTGGCCCGGCGGTTCCCGGACCAGCTCGGCAAGACGGCCACCGAGGTCCGGGCCAAGTGGGAGCGGCTGCGGGCGTTCTTCAAGACCAAGGGCATCCCGCCCGACGTCTTCGACTCGGTCTTCGTCGGCAACGGCAGCCCCCGGCAGTGGCTGACCGGCGCCCTGGTCCTCACCAAGGGCGCGGCCGCGATGGACGGCACGGCCGCCGCCCCCGCGCCCGCCGCGCTGCGGAGCGACCTCGACCAGGCTTCCCGGGCCGTCTTCGGCCGTCCGGCGGACCGGCTGACCGCGGCCGACGTGGCGGCGGACCCGCCGGAGCCCGACTACGCCGACGTCCCGGGTACGCGGCTGGCCGTGGCGTGCGGCGACCAGCCGACGCGGACCGCGAGCTGGTACAAGCTGCTCAGCGACCTGCAGGGGCCGGCCTACCCGCTGTTCGGCTGGGCCTACGGACTCAGCGAGGCGTGCGGCTTCTGGTCCGACGCGCCCCAGCACGAGCTGCCGACGCTCTCGCCGCGGGCCGCGAAGAACATCCTGGTCGTCCAGGGCGAATTCGATCCGCAGACCGGCTACGAGCAGGCGGAGACGGCGGCCCGGGCGGCCGGGATCCCGATGATCTCGGTGGCGGAGTCGCCCTTCCACGGCCAGTACGCCGTCAGCGGGAATTCCTGTGTGGACGATCTGGTGAACGGCTTCTACCTCGGCCGCGGCCGGCCCGCGGCCACCATCTGCCCCGGCGTCCCGCTGCCCGGGGAGCACCAGGTCTTCCCGGTGCCGGGCCCGGCGGGCGAGCCGTCCCGGCCGACGGCACCCGCGCCGCGCGACGCCCGGTCGAGTGTCCGCGAACGGCTTCAGGACGACATCAGCGCGGTCAACCGGGGTCGCTGATCAGGTACGCCACCCCGCGCCGGTCGATGTCCTCCAGGTCTTCCGGGTAGAGCCCCCGGCCGGTGAACCGCTCGAGGGCGACCAGGCCCTTTTCGTTGCGGTCGCGGAAGTTCTCCAGGTCCAGGCCGGCCAGCGCCGCGGCGACGTCCTCGTCCGCGGACGGCTCGCCCAGTCCCGGCTCGAACGCCGACCGGAGCTCGCCGCCCCTGGCGAAGGACAGGCGCGTCATGCCGTTGACGTTCCAGAACATGCTCGCCGCGCGGCCGCCCCGCGACGCCGCGGTGAGCACGGGCGCGTGAGAGCCGGTGAAGCCGTTCTCCTCGATCGCCACCACCACGCCGTCGAGCTCCAGCACCGCCAGCCACGGGTCCGCGTACGCCTCGCGCAATTCCGCCAGCGGCTCGGGCCGGCCGGGGTCCGCGCCGAACGCGCGGAGGACGTCGTCCGCCGGAAGGCCGGTGACCACCGTGACCGTCGCCGCCACCGTCAGCCGGGACCGCCCGATCCAGCGGTAGCGCACCTCGGGCCGGTCTGCCACCGGCGGCTCCGGCTCGCCGCGCAGGCGGTGTCCGAGGCGGTCGGCCCGGGCGTGCACCACCGGCGGCGCGGGCGGCGCCGCCCACACCCACAGGCTGTAGCCCTCGGTTTCCGGGTCGTCGCGGCCGTAGGCGTGCACGCGGACGCGGTAGTCGCCGGGCCACGGCGGTGTCGGCACGCCCCCGCCCACGCTCGCCGAGCCGTGCTCCGCGTGCCAGCCGAGGTCGACGACCTCGTCCCAGCCCAGGGTGTCCACCGTGGCGGGCGGCTCGGCCAGCACCCGGACACTGACGTGCACCGAGCCGTTCTCCGTGCCGGTGCGGACCACCACGCCACCGTCGGCGGCCTCCGCGAGGCCGTTGTCCGCGAAGTCGCCGAAGGCCGGGAATTCGCCCTCGGTCAAGGCGAAGACGTGGTCGCGGACGTTCACGGACGTGCTCCCGTACTGCGGCAGCCGGTAGCCGGCGCGCTGCTTCTCCCGCAGCGCCGCCGCGTAGGCGTCGGGCATCGGTCGTGCGCGCAGCAGGTTCGCCGCGACCCCGAGCGCCGTCCCGACGATGCCCGCGGCTGCGGGGCGGCCGGCTTCGCGGGCGGCGATCGTCGCGGTCACCAGCGCGATCGCGAGGTGGCCGGCGCCGTGCGCGGCCGCGATCCCGGCTTCGTCGCCTTCCGCGGTGGGCAGCAGCCGGTCGTCGGCCACCAGGCCGGCCGTCAGGTCCGCCACCAGCTCCAGGAGACCGGGCCGGGCGTGGTGCAGCAACCGCGTCTCCCGCACCGCTTCCGCTTCGCTTTCGGAAGCGAGGAAACCGAAGCCCCCCGACGACGGTGGTGGCAGCAGGGCGGCCGTCACCGAAAGCGCCGGAACGGCGAGACCGGCCAGCGTGAGCTCCACCGCGCCGTGCACCCGCTCGACCACCCACGGCGGCAAGGACATGAGCGACCACAGCACTTCGGACTCGGGCACGTCCGGGAACCGGCGGCGTTCCGGTTCGCACCGCAGGCGCCCCAGCACCGCGGCCGGCGCGGCCGGGAGCACGGCACGGACGGCCGGTGCGACGGCGGCCACGGCCGCGGCGAGGTCATCCCCCATGCGACCACAGTGCCACAGTTACGGCGCCACGCTTTCGACCACGAACGCCCCGGACGGCGACCCCATGAGGCCGGCGAGCTCGAGGATGCGCAGCGGCGCGGAAGCCGCGCTCGCCCGGGTGGTGACGGCCAGGCCGCGGCGCCGGGCCACCGCCGCGACGTCGAGCAGCAGGGCGACGCCGCAGCTGCTCAGGTACCGCAGTCCGGTCAGGTCGACGACCACCGACCGGGTCGCGGTGGCTTCGACGCTGGCCAGTACGGCCGGCCGGACCTCGCCGATCGTCGCCAGGTCGAGGTCGCCGGTGAGCTTCAGCGCCAGCGGCCCCGGCCCGCCTTCGTCCACCGATACGCCGGCCGGGACCACGATTTCGGGTGCCACGGGCGGGCTTTCCGGCGCGGCGTCGGGGTCCGGGGCGATGCGGAACCGGACGGCGGTGCCGGGACCGCCGTGGTCGATGCCGAACTCCTCCGACAGCGCCTTGATGATCCCGATGCCCCGTCCGCGGTGGCTGTTGTCCGCCGGCTCGCGGCGCCACCGGCCGTCGTCGCGGACGAGCGCCTCGAGCCGGCCGTCCGCCGTGCGGGTCACCGAGTACGCCACCTCGCCCGGCGTCTCCGGGAAGGCGTGCTCGACGGAGTTGGCCACGGCCTCCCCCAGGGCGAGGCTCAGGTCCTGGTGGAGTTCCGCGGGCAGGCCGGCGAGCGCCGACCAGCGCGCGAGGTCCTCGCGCAGGCGCCGCAGGACGTCGGGTTCGGCGGCCGCGGACCGCCGCAGCGGCGGGGGCACCAGGCGGATCGCCAGCAGGGCGACGTCGTCCTCCTGCCCGCTGTCGAGCAGGGCCGAGCCGATCGCGGTGACGAGCTGTTCCGGCGCGGCGGCGTGCGCGCGGGCGGCGGCTTCGCACAGCCGCCGCAGTCCCTCGTCGATCGGCTCGTCGCGGCGCTCGACGAGGCCGTCGGTGTACAGGAGCACCGAGGCGCCGGGCGCCAGCGTCACGGTGTGCTCGCGGTGGTGGGCCCGGTCCGGGCCGCCGAGCACGGCGCCGCCGCCGGACAGCAGCCGGGCGCCGCCGGCCTCGACGACCACCGGCGGCGGGTGCCCGGCGACGGCCCAACGCAGTTCGCCGGTCTCCCAATCGAGCGTGAGACACGCGCAGGTCGTGCCGGCCGCCCCCGCCGTGCGCGCCGCGAAGGCGTCGAGGCGGTCGAGCGCGGCGGCCGGGCCGTGGCCGTCGAGCAGACTGCCGGCCAGTGCGCTGCGCAGCTGGCCCATCACCGCCGCCGCCTGCGGTCCCTTGCCCACGACGTCGCCGACGGACAGCGCGACGCGGGTCGGGCCCACGGCCACCAGCTCGTACCAGTCCCCGCCGGTCTGGGCGTGCACCGCGGCCGGCTGGTAGCGGGCCGCGGCGGCGATCCGGGGCAGCGCGGGCAGTTCGCGCGGCAGCAGGCTGCGCTGCAGCGTCTCGGCGATCTCGTGCTCCCGCTGCAGCAGGAGCTCCCGCTCGGCTTCACGCCGACGGCGCTCGGTGACGTCGCGGCCGATCGCCTGCACGCCCGACGGGGTGGCTTGGATGCTCAGCTCCAGCGCCATTTCCGTGCCGTCGACCCGGCGCACGTGGTGGACTTCGCTGGTCTCCCGGACCGCGCCCGGCCGGGCGATGAGCTGCCGCCACCGTTCGCTCCCGGCGTCGTCGAGCAGGGCGGTGATCGAAGTGCCGATCAGCTCGTCGCGCGCGTACCCGAGCAGTTCGCAGGCCGCGGGGTTGATCTCGGCGAACCGCAGGTCGCGGTCGAGCACCCAGATCGCGTCGGTGGCGCGTTCCACCAGCAGCCGGTGCCGTTGTTCGCTGTCACGCAGGGCGCGGCCGGCGTGCGTGCGCTGGATGGACTCCCAGCACCGGCTCACGATGAGCTCGACCAGCTCGACCTCCGCGTCCGTCCACTCCCGGACCGTGGCCTGGTGCACGGCCATCGCCGCGACGAACCGGCCGCCGCGCAGCAGCGGCACGCAGATGACGGCGCGGATGCCGGTGACGCGGTAGGCGTCCAGGTCCGCCGGCTCGAGGCGGACGTCGTGGTGACTGTCGGCGACCACCCACGAGCGCCCGGCCCGCATGGCGCGCATGCAGCCGTCCCCGAACGCCGACATGGCGAAGCGGCCGGGCAACGGCGGCAGGCCGGTGGCGTGGTCCCCGCTCATCAGGAAGTGGTCTTCGTCGGCTTCCGCTTCGGCGTAGGCGCAGCGGTCCGCACCGAGGTGTTCGCCGAGGCTGCGGGCCGCGTAGGCCATGACGTCCTCGGCGTCGTCCAGTTCCTGCAGACCCCGTTCGAACCCGGCCAGGAACCGCTGCCGCTCCGCTTCGGACCGCCGTCCGGAGGCGTCCAGCAGCACGCCGCCGATCGTCGCCCCGCCCGGCTGCACCCGCCCGAGTTCGTGGAGCCACACCACCCGGCCGTCGGCGGTCAGGGCGCGGTAGGTGACTTCGTAGCTGCCGTGGGCCCGGCCCTCGTCCCGGGCCCGCGCGCAGTGGTCGCGGTCCTGCGGGTGCACCACCGAGAGGGCGAACGCGGGATCGGCCGACCACGACCCGGGCGGGTGGCCCAGGAGAGCGTGCGAGGCATCGGAAACGAACGAGAAGGCGCCGCTGCGGGCGTCGGCCTCCCACACGACGACGGGCAGGCCGTCGACGAGATCCTGCCAGTCCTCCGGCTGCATGCTCCCCGGCTTTCCCACGAACGTCGACCCGCCGCGCGGCTGGGCACACCATACGGAGCCGACGACGGGTACGCGATTCGCGGCAGAAAATCTCTCGTGGCGGGAGGAGATATCCGGCTCGCGTCGGCCACCTTCAGCCGACGGCGAGCACCCGCAGCGGGTCCGGGTACCGCGGCTCCCAGCCCAGCTCCCGCCGCGCCTTGGCCGGGGTGAACTCCTGGTCGAGGGCGAACGCGTCGGCGATCGGGCCCATCTCGGCCCGCGCCTGCTCCAGGGTGATCGACGTCGTCTTCCCGTCCAGGCCGGCCGCGTGCGCGCACGCCTCGGCCACCTCCTTCGCGGCCGGGTTCACCCCGCCCACCCCGAGGTAGACCGACCCCGGCTCGGCCGCCAACGCCGCCACGTACAACCGGGCGAGGTCGTCGACGTGCACGAGCGCCCAGTGGTTGGCGCCGTCGCCGAGGTACGGGATCGCCCCGCTCTTGCGGCCCGGCTCGACGAAGAACGCGTCGATCAGCCGGTTTTCGCCGCCGTAGAGCAGCCCGGGCCGCACGATCACCGGGTGGGCCGCGCGCGCCAGCACCGCCTCCTCCACCGGCTTGCGCCAGGCCACCACGTCCGGCGGGTTCCACGGCGCGGTTTCGTCGCGCAAGCCGCCGGTGTCGCCGTACACCCACGTGCCGCCGGTGTGCACGTACCTGCCGGCGCCGCCCATCGCCGTGGCCGCGGCGAGGTCCTCCTCCCCCGAGGCGGCCTGGGCGAGGTGGATCACCGCCGCCGCCCGGGCGGCGCGGTCGGCGAGGACGTCGAGATCGGCGAGACCGCCGCGGACCGCGGTGGCCCCGGCCGCCACGACGGACGCCTCCGCGCGGTCGCTGCGGGCGAGCGCCTCGACGGCGTGGCCCGTCCGCACCAGCTCCGCGATCGTGGCCCGGCCGATGTAGCCGGATCCGCCGGTCAGAAAGACCTTCATGCTTGCTCCTTTCGAATACTTCCCCACTCTTCCGCCGGCGAGAGGGCGTCGTCCAAGACCTCTTCGGGCGCCGGTGATACCCCCAGGACATCAGGGCGCCCGCTCTTGACGTCGACCGGCGCCGGATGTTCTCATTCCTGGGAGCGCTCCCAGCCTGGTGAAACACTCGAACACCGGACCCAAGGGAGTTCAATGAAGCGCTCCATCGCTGCGCTGGCGGCCGCCGGCGCGACGGTTCTCGGCGGCACCGCCGTGCTGGCCATGCCCCAGGCCTCGGCCGCCACGCAAGGCTGCCACGTCGACTACACCGTCACCAACCAGTGGCAAGGCGGGTTCCAGGCCGCGGTCAAGGTCACCAACCTGGGTGACGCGATCACCGGCTGGTTGCTCCGGTTCACCTTCCCCGACGCCGGCCAGAAGGTCGCCCAGGGCTGGAACGCCACATGGGCGCAGTCCGGCGCGACCGCCACCGCGGCCAACGCCGACTGGAACCGGACCCTCACCACGGGTGCCACCACCGAACTCGGCTTCACCGGCACCACGACCGGCGCCAACCCGGTTCCGGCATCCTTCACCCTGAACGGCGTCACCTGCACCGGGTCGACGACGACCACGACCACCCCCACGACCACGACCACGACCACCACCACGCCCTCCCCCGGCGGCACGCCGCTGGCCGCGAACGGGCAGCTGCACGTCTGCGGTGTCCACCTGTGCAACGAGGCGAACCGGGCGATCCAGCTGCGCGGCATGAGCACGCACGGCCTGCAGTGGTTCGACTCCTGCTACAACGACGCGTCCCTGGACGCCCTCGCGAACGACTGGCACGCCGACCTGCTCCGCATCGCCATGTACGTGCAGGAAAAGGGCTACGAGACCAACCCGGCCTGGTTCACCGACCGGGTCAACAGCCTCGTCGGCGAAGCCGAGGAACGCGGGATGTACGCGATCGTCGACTTCCACACCCTCACCCCGGGCGATCCGAACTACAACCTCGACCGCGCCAAGACGTTCTTCGCGGCGGTGGCCGCGCGCAACGCGGCCCGGAAGAACGTGATCTACGAGATCGCCAACGAACCCAACGGCGTCAGCTGGGGCGCCATCAAGAGCTACGCCGAACAGGTCATCCCGGTGATCCGCGCCGCCGACCCGGACGCTGTCGTGATCGTCGGCACCCGTGGCTGGTCGTCGCTCGGCGTTTCCGACGGCTCGAACGAAACCGAGATCGTCAACAACCCCGTCAACGCCGGCAACATCATGTACACGTTCCACTTCTACGCCGCCAGCCACAAGGACAACTACCGCGCCACGGTGAGCCGGGCGGCCACCAGGCTGCCGCTGTTCGTCACGGAGTTCGGCACGGTGACCGCCACCGGCGGCGGCGCACTGGACCAGGCGAGCACCACGGCCTGGCTGGATCTGCTCGACCAGCTGCAGATCAGTTACGCGAACTGGACGTACTCCGACGCCGACGAAAGCAGCGCCGCGCTGCAACCGGGCACCTGCGCGGGCGGCGACTACGGCACCGGCCGGTTGACCGCGTCCGGTGCACTGGTCCGGAACCGCATCAACACGCCCGACCACTTCTGATCCACCCGGGTGGGGTTCCGCGTGCGGAACCCCACCCTTTCTCAACCGCCAGGTTGACAACGTTCCGGAGTCCCTCTACCGTCCTGCTCAACCGAAGAGTTGAGGACGAACCGGTGGACGAAGACAGCGAACGGCTCAACCGGGTGTTCGCGGCACTGGCCGACCCGACGCGGCGCGATCTGGTGGCGCGGCTGGCCGGCGCGGACGCGACCGTTGGCGAGCTGGCCGAGCCGTACGACATGAGCCTGCAGGCGGTCTCCAAGCACGTGAAGGTGCTGGAGGAAGCCGGGCTGGTCACGCGCAGCAAGGATGCCCAGCGCCGTCCGGTCCACCTGGATGCCGAGGTGTTCGACCTGATGACCAAGTGGATCGAGCGGTACCGGCGGCAGGCCGAGGAGCGCTACCGGCGCCTCGACGCCCTGCTGGGCCGCATGGCCGGCGGAGAAACCCGGCCACGAAAGGACGCGTCATGACCGCGACAACGCACGAAACCGAGATCCTGGCCGACGACAAGGTCCCGACGATCCGGCTCGTCCGGGAGTTCGACGCCCCGCCCGAGCAGGTGTTCCGCGCCCACATCGACCCCGAGCTGTACGCGCAGTGGGTCGGACCGCACTCGGTCACCACGAGGATCACGCGGTGGGACGCGCGCACGGGCGGCGAGTGGGCTTTCGCCAACGACCGCGGCGGCGAGGAGATCGCCGCGTTCCACGGCTGTTTCCACGACGTGCGGCCGAACGAGCGGATCGTGTGGACGTTCACCTACGACGGCGAGCCCGACGGCGTCGCCCTGGAAACGCTGACCCTGGAAGAAATCGAGGGCGGCCGCACCCGGCTGCGGGTGCTGAGCGTGGTGCCGGACTTCGCCACCCGGGACGGGATGCTGGCCAGCGGCATGGACGTCGGGATCAACGAGGGCTACGCCAAGCTCGACGCACTGCTCGCCAAGGAGGCCTGAAATGACACCCACCGGACCCGCTCAGCGGCACGCGCAGGACGCGGCCCGCTTCACGGAGCTGACGGAGTCGGCTTCGGCCGGCGACTGGACGCGCCCCAGCCCGGTCGCGGAGTGGACCGCGCTCGACGTGGTGCAGCACCTGGTCGAGTGGCCGCGCGCCTTCCTGCGGGGCGCCGGGATCGAACTCCCGGCACTGGCCGGCGACGCCGACCCGGCCGGCGCCTGGAAGCAGCACGTCGCCGACATCCAGGCCATCCTCGACGAGCCGGCCGGGCGGGTGCTCAGCAACCCGCACACCGGTGACCGGCCGGTCGACGAGGCGATCGATCAGTTCTACACCAACGACGTCTGGATGCACTCCTGGGATCTCGCCAAGGCGCTGGGCCGCGAGCCGGACCTGGGCGAGGAGCGCTGCGCCGCCACCTTGGCCGGGATGCAGCCGATGGAGTCCTTGCTGCGCGACAGCGGGCAGTTCGGGCCGGCGGTGCCGGTCGCCGGCGACGCTTCGGCGCAGGACCGGCTGATGGGCTTCCTGGGCCGCGACCCGGCCTGGCGCCCCTGAGCCTTCGCGGTTCACCCGGCGCGGCGGACCGGCCGCGGGGGAAAGCAGTGGGAGCAGCCGGGCGGCCCATGGCCGGCCGCCCGGGGGGGCCGGAGCTCGGATACAACGTTGTAAAGCGGTATTTACAACGTTGTATCCGACCGGCTACCGTCTCCCTGCCTGGTCCCCGAGGAGCATGAGGAGCGTCAGCATGCGCTCGCTTCGACGTCTGTGCACGGTCCTGACCACCACTGTCCTCGCCGTGTCCGCCGCGGTGGTCCCCGCCGCGGCAGGCCAGGCCGGCCCCCCGCCGATGTACCCCGATCCCGGGCCCGGGACGCACCTACTCGACCACGCAGGCAAGCTCGCCGGCTTGAGCGATCCCGGCTGGTACGAAGCCAACATCCCGTTCGTCGACCTGCCCGACAAGGCGATCGAAGACACCTACTACTACCGGTGGCGCACCTACCAGGAAGCCCTGAAGTACAGCGGTCCGAAGGACGGGTGGATCGTCTCCGAATTCCTCGGCCCGGTCGGGTACTCCGCTCCCGGCGGCGGGATCGACGCCGCCGCCGGGCACCACCTCTACGAAGGGCGGTGGCTGCGCGACCACCGGTACCTCGACGACTACGTCGACTACTGGCTGCGCGGCAGCGGCGCGGGCGCCAAGCCGGCGACCGACGGCCTCAACGAGAACACCACCGACTGGGCCCACGAATACTCGTTCTGGGCCGCCGACGCCGTGCTCGCCCGGGCCGCCGTCGACGGCCGGTGGGACTTCGCCGTCGACCGGCTCCCCGAACTGCAGCGGCAGTGGGCCGCCTGGGCACCCCAGTTCGACGCGCAGCTCGGCCTCTACTGGCAGGTTCCGGTCTGGGACGCCATGGAGTACACCGCGAGTTCCTACCAGAGCCCGGATCCCTACCACGGCGGCGCCGGCTTCCGCCCGACGCTCAACGCCTACCAATACGGCGACGCGGTGGCCATCGCGAGCCTGCTGCGCCGGCGCGGCGCACCCGGCGACCGGCAGCTCGCCGACCGGTACGACCGGGACGCCCGCTCCCTGCAGGCGAACCAGCAACGCCTCCTGTGGGACGGCGGCGACCAGTTCTACAAGCACGTCATGCGGGACGCCAACCCCGCGCGCACCAAGATCGCGGACCGCGAAGAGATGGGCTTCGTGCCCTGGTACTTCCACATGGCCCCGGCCGGTGCCTCCGCCGCTTGGTCGCAGGTGACCGACCCGGCGGGCTTCGCCGCCCCCTTCGGGCCCACCACCGTCGAACGGCGGAGCCCGTGGTTCATGCACGACGTGCAGCAGGGGTGCTGCCGCTGGACGGGTCCGAGCTGGCCCTACGCGACCAGCCAGACCCTCACCGCACTGGCGAACCTGCTCACCGACTATCCCCCGCAGCCCTACGTCTCCACGCAGGACTACTACGCCCTGCTGCACGGGTACGCCCTCACCCAGCGCAAGAACGGCCGGCCCTACGTCGCCGAAGCGCACTACCCCGACGAAGACCGCTGGCTGTACGACTCCCCCGGGCACAGCGACGACTACAACCACTCGACGTTCGACGACCTCGTGCTGTCCGGGCTGCTCGGCATCCGGCCCCAGCAGGGCGACCACGTGCGGCTCGCGCCGCTCGTTCCGTCCACTTGGGACCACTTCGCCGTCGAGAACGTGCCCTACCACGGCCGGAACCTGACCGTCGCCTGGGACCGTGACGGCCACGTCTACCGGCAGGGGGCGGGCCTGAGCGTCTGGCTGGACGGCAAGCTCGTGCACCACCAGAGCGGCCTGACGGCGGTCGACGTGCCGGTGCGCCCGGGCAAGCCGGCCGGCCCCGCCCGCGTCGTCGACGACCTGGCGAACCCCGGCCGCACCGGCTATCCGGCGGCGTCCGCGTCCTACACCTGGCACGGGGACAGCCCGGCGAACGCGATCGACGGCCAGGACTTCGACCTCGACGTCCCGTCGACGCGCTGGACGAGCTACGGCAGCCCGAACCGCAGCGACTGGCTGGCCGTCGACATCGGCGCGGCCACCGACGTCTCCGACGTCCGGATCTCCTTCTACGACGACGGGGGCGGCGTCCGCACGCCGGACTCCTACGCCCTGCAGTACCGCACGGCCGACGGGACGTGGGCCGAGCTCCCCGGCCAGCACCGGGATCCCGGCGCACCGGTGCGGGGCAAGCCGAACCGCGTTCTCGTCCAGCCGCCGGTCCGCACCGACGGGCTCCGCGTCCTGCCGTCCAGAGTGGACGGTGGCGCGGTCGGGATCACGGCGGTGCAGGCGTGGCGCGCCGAGGACGAGCAGCTCGACGTCCGGCTCCAGGACGGTCCGGTGAGCGTGCGGCCCGGGCAGGCGATCGAACTCAGCGGCTCGATCCGCAGCTCGCGGGCGATGACCGTCCGGCCCGCGCTCACGCTGCCGCGCGGCTGGACGGCCCAGCCGATGGGCCCGGTCGGCGACCTCCGGCTCACCCCGGGACGGCCCGTGCCGCTGCGGTGGCGCGTGACGGCCCCCGCGGACACGCCGGTGGGCACCCGGGCCCCGGTGCGGCTGCTCGTGAGCACGCTCGACCACGGCACCCCGGTGCGCAGCACCGCGGACCTCGTGCAGGCGGAGGTCGTCTTCGATCCCGCCGACTTCGGCACGCCGGTGTGGGACGACGACTTCAGCGGAAACCAGCTGAAGCCGTACCGGATCGGCGCGCGGTTCGGGGAACCGGTGCCCGAACTGAGCCAGGCCGACGGCGCACTGGTCGCGTCCGCGAGCCGGCAGTCTTCCGCCGTGCTCGTGGCGCCGGTGGCCGCCCCGGCCGGCGACTTCGCGGTGCTCCTCGAACCCCGTGCCTTCGCCGGCGGGGCGCCGGAGGACAGCGTGCTCCTCGGCCGCGCCGACGGGCCCGACGATCTCGCCCTGGCCTGGTACAACAACCACTTCGGCACGTCCGGCGCGGACGTGCGCGCGGGCGGGCGCGACTACGGCGACGACGTGACCGGCGGATGCTGCACCGCGGTCACCTGGTCCCCGGGCGACCGGTTCGCCGTCGTGTCGGACCACCGGGGCGGGCTGACGAGCTGGCTGGGCCACCAGGGCCGGTGGCAGCTGCTGCGCACGATCCCGGCCGGCTCACCCGGCTTTCCGGGGGATCCGGGTGGCGGAGCCCCCGGCCCGGGGCGGAGCCCCGGTTTCGGCACAGCGGTCGGCACCGGCTGGTCTCCCGCGATCGGCCTCCGGCTGACCGCCGGCCGGCTCACCCTCGACCGGCTGACGGTCGTGGCGCGCGGGCCGGCGTAACGGCGGGGAGGCGATTGACAAACGGCGGGTGCGCGGGGGATTCTGGGAGCGCTTCCAGACATCGCCGCCCGGGGCTGCTCGTCCGCCGGTCGCGGTGACCGAAGGCGGAAGGAGAGTCCATGGGATCCGCCTCCCGCCGGATGGCCGCGCGCCCGGGCGTGCTCGCCGTGATCGCCGTCCTCGTCGTGACGGTTTCCCTGCTGTGGCCGTGGAAATCCGGTGCCGCACCGGCCTCCCCGGTCACCGGCAACGCGACCCACTTCGACGCGCTCGGCGCCCCCTACGGCGGCTGCGGCCTGCCGCAGGACGTGCTCGATTCGCCCGATTTCGTCGCCCTCAACGTCTACAACACCCCCGGCGACTACAGCTTCTACCCGCGGCCGATCCCCCCGTCCCAGGCCGCGAAGATCGGCCTGTGGGACAACGGCCGCAACTGCGGGCGGTTCGTGCAGGTCACCATCGGCGACTACTGCACCGGCGTCAACGACGGCGCGCCGGGGCAACCGTTCTGCCGCAACGGTTCCTGGGTGACCGACGGATACGCCGGCGCCCAGCTGACCATGGTCGTGGCCGACAGCTGCGGCGACTCGAACGCCTGGTGCCGCGACGATCCCGGGCACCTCGACCTGTCGACCGCGTCGCTCAACCGGTTCTTGAAGAACGGCGTCCCGGTCGGCGACATGAACCCCGCGCACTGGAACA
Source organism: Amycolatopsis mediterranei (assembly GCF_026017845.1). NCBI lineage: Bacteria > Bacillati > Actinomycetota > Actinomycetes > Pseudonocardiales > Pseudonocardiaceae > Amycolatopsis > Amycolatopsis mediterranei. The sequence continues at coordinate 4,773,208 of NZ_CP100416.1, read as the reverse complement.
ACCGGCACGTCTCGTGGTCCTACGTGCCCGCGCCCAGCTACACCGGCGACCTGAAACTCGGCTTCCTCCAAGGCGCGCAGCGGTATTGGACGGCCATCGCCGTGTCGCACCTGCCCAACGGCGTGCACGGCGTGGAGTTCCTCGGCGCGGACGGCAGCTGGCAGCAGGCGCAGCCGGACAGCGACCTCGGGCAGGCCTTCATCATCGGCCCGACCGCCGCGGCGGGCACCGCGTACGCGATCCGGGTCCGGGACGCGAGTGACACGCTCGTCAACGACGGCCGCGTCTACCGCTTCACGTTGCCGGACCAGTGTCTTTCGGGTTGCGCGGCCGCCTACACCGGCATCGGCTACACGACCGGGGCCGGCACCCCCACCACGACTCCGACAACGCCGACGTCTCCGACCACGCCGACGACTCCCACCACGTCGACCACCCCGGCCGGGGCGTCGTGCGCGGTGACCTCCGGGGTCACGTCTTCGTGGAACGGCGGCCACCAGCTCGAGTTCACCGTCAAGAACACCGGCTCGGCCGCGCTGTCCGGCTGGACGACGGCGTTCTCGTTCGCGGGCACCCAGCAGGTGACCAACTCGTGGAACGCCGTGCCCACCCAGACCGGCCAGCAGGTGCGGGCGGCCAACGCGACCTACAACGGGACGCTGGCCGCCGGGGCGACGACGACCTGGGGCGCCGTCGTCACCGGCACGTCCCAGCCGCTGGCCGGGCTGGTCTGCACCGCCCGCTGATCCTCAGTGGACGGTCGCCCAGAACCCGGTCAGCACCGCGGCGGCGCGGGCCGGGTCGTGGGTCATCCACCAGTGGCCCAGTCCGTCGAGGACGGCGACCCGGGCACCGGCGCGGGCGGCCGCCCGGCGGCGTTGCGCCTCGGTGCCGACGACGTGGTCGGCCGTGGCCAGGACGGCCAGCCCCGGCCGGGCCGCCGCGCGTTCCAGCGGCAGCCCGAGACCGTGCGCACCCGTCGCGGCTGCGGACCGGTAGAGGGTGAGCACCGCGCGGCCCATCGCCTCGTTCTGCCCCGCCGCGACGCGGGCCGCGACGGCTTCACTCATCCCGCGTTCCACCAGCATCGCCGTGCGCTCTTCGACCGCGGCACCGAACCGCGCCGCGACGTCGGCCTCGCCGACGCCCGGGGTCTGCCAGCGGCGGGCGAATTCGTGCCACTCGTAGTCCGGGTCGAAGGCGCCGAGCGTGTCGCTGACCCAGCTGCGGACCAGGTGCGGGTGGCTCAGCACGACGTTGACGACGTGCGTGCCGCCGAAGTCGTGGCCCACCAGGTCCACCGGCTCACCGAAGGCCGTCAGTTCGCCGGCCAGCCAGTCCCGGTAGCCGGCCGGGGTGGCGGCGAACCCGGCGGGCAGGGGCGCGCCGAAGCCGGGCGGGGACAGGCAGACCGGATCGGACCGCGACGGCGCCAGCTCGGCCAGCAGCAGGTCCCAGACCGCCGCCGTCTCCGGGTTGCCGTGGACGAACACCGCGGGCATCAGCCCGCCACCGGCGCCGTCGGCTGCAGGACCGATTCCAGCAGCGCCTCGGTGCGCAGGTGGGTGATCGCCTGGTACTCGGGATCGCGGATCATGGCGGCGAAGGTCTTCCGGTCCGGGTAGCGGACCAGCGCCACCATGTCCCAGGCCTGGCCGTCCTCGGCGACGAGCGCCGGATCGCCGTTGCCGATGTACACCACCTCCAAGCCGTACCGGGGGTTGAGTTCGGCACGGAGAGCTTCGGCGTAGCGCTGGTAGCTTTCGCGGCCGCCGTCCGGGCGGAACCGCAGCAGGTTGAGCATCACGACCGGGCCACCCGGGTCGTCGGCGAGCAGGGTGTCGAGGGCGCGGTCTTCGATTTCGATCATCGGATCCTCCTGGGGTCTCGCTGCCACCTTACACATACTTGTTGGGCGACACGCAAGTTACTTTGTTAAGCTGCGTCCATGCCCCCCGCACGCCGCACCCAGCAGGAACGCCGCGACCAGGCCGAAGCCGCCCTCCTGACCGCCGCCGCCGAGCTCGTCGTCGAGCAGGGCGTGCGTTCGCTGACGCTCGCCCGCGTCGGGGAACGCGCCGGATACAGCCGTGGCATCGTCACCCACCACTTCGGCGGGAAGCAGGCGCTGGTCGAACGGCTGGCGCGGGCCACGCAGGCCGGGTTCGTCCCGGGTCTCGAAGACCTGCCGCCCGGCCTCGACCGGCTGCTGCGGCTGATCGACGGCTACCTCGGCGAGCTCGGCCGGATCGGCGTGTTCAACCAGGCTTTCCTGCTGCTGTGGGCGGAAGCCGCCACCCAGCCGGACCTGGCCCCGGTCTTCCGCGAGCGGGACGCCGCCTTCCGCGCCGACCTGCGGGAAGACGTCGAAGCCGGTATCGCGGACGGCAGCATCGACCCGGACATCAGCCCCGGCGAAGTCGCGATCGCCGTGGTCGGGCAGCTGCGCGGGATCGCGCTGCAGCGGCTGCTCGATCCGGGCAGTGCCGACACCGAGGCGCTGCGCCGGAGCGTCACCGGCCAGTGGCGCCGCGCCCTGACCCCTTAGGCTCGTCGTCTGACCGCGGAGGGAGGTGCCGGTGTGACGGAACGCGGGCGGCTGCCGCGCGTCAAGCGCGTGACGATCGAGGACGTGGCCCGGGAAGCCGGCGTGGGGCGGCAGACGGTTTCGCGGGCCCTGCGCGACCTGCCGGAGATCGCCCCGGACACCCGTGAGCGCGTGCTGGCGGCGGCGACCCGGCTGGGCTACCGGCCGAGTGCGCTGGCGAAGGGGATGCGCACCCAGCGGTCGGACGTCATCGCCCTGATCGTCTCCGACATCGCGAACCCGTTCTACCCGGCCGTGGCGCGCGGGGTGTACGACGCGGCGGAAGCGGCCGGCTGCAGCGTCGTGCTGTACAACACCGACGCCGACCCGGGCCGGGAACGCGACGCCATCGAGGACGCGCTGGCCCGCTCCGCACGCGGCGTCGTCGGCTTCTTCTACGGCACCCCCGACGACGTCCTGGCCGACTACGCGCGCTCGGTCCCGCTGGTCGTCGCCGACCGGGAGCTGCCGACGGAGGTGGCGGCCTCGGTGAGCAACGACTTCGCGACCGGCACCGCGGCGGCCGTCGAGCTGCTCGCCCGACGACCGCACGCCTGCCTCGGCATGCTGGACAGTTCGGTCGGCGTCGCGGTCGACGAGCGGCGGCTGGCGTTCGTCACGGCGTGCGCGGCGCTGGGCTTCGGCGACGTCTCGGCCCGGATCGTCCAGGGACCGCCGACCATCCCGGGCGGCACGGAAGCGACCCACCGGCTGCTGGCGGCGTGGCCGGAGGTCAACGGCATCTTCGCGTTCAACGACCTGATGGGCATCGGGGCGGTTCAGGCGGTCCTCGCCCGCGGCGGCGCGGTGCCCGGGGACTGCGCGGTGGTCGGCTTCGACGACCTGGAGATGTCGGCGTACCTGAACCCGCCGCTCAGCACGGTCCGGATCGACAAGTACGACCACGGCCAGGCCCTGGTCCGGGCCCTGCTGGCGGACACCGCCGACCGGATCTCGCTGCCGGTTTCGTTGATCACGCGCGCGACCGCCTGAGTCGAATCCGTCGAGTAATGCCCCTTGACGGGGTCCCGCCGAGGTGCGCATACTCCCCGGGAACAGCGGCCGGGAACATTCCCGGGAACGTTCCCGACAGCAGTTCCGACAGCGTGGCGGAGAGGAGACAGCGGCATGGGCGCAGGCACGCCGAGGGCGCTGGGCTCGCCCCTGCCGCCGGTCGTTCCGGTCCGCGCCGCGCCCGGGGCCGCTCTCGAAGACCACCTCGCCGCGGTCGAGCGCGGCGGGCGCGCCGACGGGGAGCCGTTGCGCGAAGGCCGGGCCGCCCGCGCGGAACTCGCCCCGCGCCCCGGCGGTCCGCTGCCTCCCGCGAGCCGGCCCGCCCGAGCCGCCGGCTGCCACCGGTACCTGGTCCACAGTGGACGCCCGCTCCGGCCCCTCGGGAGGGCCACCGAGCCGCTTCCCGCCCCCGTCCCCGATGTCCGGCTCGCCACGCCGGGCCTCGGCCGAAGCTGAAACCGAAGCCGCCGCCCCCTCGAAAGGACCGAACGCAATGGTGCGTACCTCTCCCCCGACGAACCGGCTCCGCCGGCTGGGCGCCGCCGTGGCCGCGCTCGCCCTGGTGACCTCCGGCTGCGGCTCCGCCGACACCGCCGCCCCGGCCGCCGCGGCCTGTGCGCCAGCGGGCGGCAAGGTGGAGCTGTCGTTCTGGTCCTGGCTGCCCGGCATCGACCAGGCCGTCGCCCTGTGGAACCAGGGGCACCCCGACATCCACGTCAGCGTCGAACAAACGCCGCAGGGCAACCAGGGCACCTACAACAAGATGTTCACCGCGCTGAAGGCGAACCAGGCGCCGGACCTCGGGCAGGTCGAGTTCGACTCCCTCCCCGGTTTCCGCGTCCAGCAGGGCCTGCGGGACATCTCGGCCTGCCCCGGCGTCGCGGACGCCAAGTCCAAGTTCGTGGACTGGACCTGGGCGCAGGCTTCGGTGGGCGGCGACGGTGTCTTCGCCATCCCGCAGGACACCGGCCCGATGGGCCTGTTCTACCGCAAGGACCTGTTCGAGAAGTACCACGTGCCGGTGCCGGCGACCTGGGACGAGTACGCCGAAGCCGCGAAGACCCTGCACGCCGCGGACCCCGGCCTCACGATCACGCACTTCCCGCAGAAGGACGTCAACTGGTTCGCCGGTCTCGTCTGGCAGGCGGGCGGGCACTGGTTCACCCAGGACGGCCGGCAGTGGAAGGTGAACCTGACCGACCCCGCGTCCACCAAGGTCGCCGGCTACTGGCAGAACCTGCTTTCGCAGGGCCTGGTCTCGAACTACCAGGGCTTCTCCGAATCCTGGAACAAGGCGCTGGACTCCGGCCAGATCGCCACCTGGACCGGGGCCGTCTGGGGCGTCGGCACGATCGCGAAGGCCGCGCCCTCGACCGCCGGGAAGTGGGCCGTGGCGCCCCTTCCGCAGTGGACCAAGGGTGAGCAGCGCTCCGGCAACTGGGGTGGCTCCACCACCGCGGTGTTCGCCGGGACCAAGCACCCGGCCGAAGCGGCGCAGTTCGCCCTGTGGCTCAACAGCGACCCGCAGGCGCTGGCCATCCTGACCGCCCAGGGCGGCATCTACCCGGCCACCGTCGCCGCCCAGGGGTCGGCGAAGGCGTCGCCGGAGAACACGCAGTTCTTCGGCGGCCAGGACGTCGACGCGGTGTTCCGCGACGCGGGCAAGGGCGTCAGCCAGGACTTCACCTGGGGACCGTCGATGGAGCAGACCTACGCCCACGTCCGTGACGGCTTCGGCGCCGCGCTGTCCGGTTCCGGGACGCTCGGCAAGGCGCTCTCCGATGCCGGCGCGGCGACGATCACCGACCTGCAACGCCAGTCCATCCCCGTGGCGAAGTAAGGACGACGATGGTTGTCGCAGCGTCCCAGACCGTCGCCGGGGGGGCCCCCCCCCCCCCCGGGGGGCGGCCGCGCCCGGGGGCGCCCCCCCGCCCCCCCGCCGCGGGGCCCGGCGGCCCCCGGCCGGGCGGGGGGGGGGGGGTTGGGGAGGGCCCCCGGGG
>NZ_CP100416.1:4633666-4767507 GCF_026017845.1 Amycolatopsis mediterranei | reverse complement strand
GGCGCGCCACCCCGCCCCCGGGTGGCGCGCCGGCGACGGGCGAGCAGCAGCGCCCGCGCCGCCTGGCTCCTGCTCGCCCCGTTCCTGCTCGGGTTCGCGGTGTTCTACGTGGCCCCGATCGTCGTGGCCCTCGTGAAGAGCTTCACCGCCGTCACCCGGACCTCCACCTACGGCCGTCCCGTCGAGGTGTTCGCCGGCCTGGGCAACTACACCGCGGCCCTGGGCGACGCCGGGTTCGTCGGCTCGGTCGGGCGGGTCCTGCTGTTCGGCGTGATCCAGATCCCGGTCATGCTCGGCCTCGCGCTGCTCCTGGCGCTGGCGCTGGACTCGGCGGTCGTGCGGCTGCGGCGGTTCTTCCGGCTGGCGTTCTTCCTGCCGTACGCGGTGCCCGGCGTGATCGCCGCGGTGATGTGGGGCTTCTTCTACGCCCCGAACCTGTCGCCGGTCAACCAGCTGCTGGACCCGGTCGGGATCCACCCGGACCTGTTGTCCGGCACCGTGATCCTGTACTCGATCGCGAACATCGTCACCTGGACGTTCACCGGTTACAACATGCTGATCCTCTATTCGTCGCTGCAGGCGATCCCGCCCCAGCTCTACGAAGCGGCCCGGCTCGACGGGGCGTCCGGCTGGGCGATCGCGTGGCGGATCAAGGTGCCGATCATCGCGCCGTCGCTGGTGCTGACCGGGGTCTTCTCCATCATCGGCACGTTCCAGCTGTTCACCGAACCCCAGGTCATGGCGGGTGTTTCGAGCGCGGTCTCGTCGTCCTACACCCCGTCGATGGCCGCCTACGCCCAGATTTCCGCCCAGAACTACGGCCTCGGCGCCGCGATGAGCGTGCTCGTCACGCTCCTCATCGCGGTCCTGTCGTGGCTGTTCTTCCGGATCACCCGCGCGAGGGCCGCCCTGTGACCACCCGACCGAGCACCCGACCGAGCACCCGGAGTTCGTCCGTCGTGGTGACCACGGCGATGTTCGTCGCCGCGGTCTACTTCCTGCTGCCGGTGGTCTGGCTGGCGATCTCCGCCACGAAGTCCGCCTCCGACCTCTCCACGACGTTCGGCCTCTGGTTCTCCGGCAACCACCTCGGCCGCAACCTGCACGACACGGTGACCTTCGGCGACGGCCTCTACCTGCGGTGGCTGGCCAACAGCGCGCTGTACTCCGTGGTGGGTGCGGCGGCGGCCACGCTGCTGTCGGCGATGGCCGGCTACGCCCTCGCCAAGTTCACCTTCCGCGGGCGGGCCGTCACGTTCTCCGCCATCCTCGCCGGGGTGCTCGTCCCGCCGACCGCGCTCGCCGTCCCGCTGTTCCTGATGCTCGCCGGAGCCGGGATGACGAACACGGTGTGGTCGGTGCTGCTGCCGAGCACGATCAGCCCGTTCGGGGTCTACCTGGCCCGGGTCTACGCGGCGGCGTCGGTCCCGGACGAGCTGCTCGAGGCCGGCCGGATCGACGGAGCCGGTGACGTGCGCATGTTCTACACGGTCAGCCTGCGCCTGATGGCCCCGGCGCTGATCACGATCTTCCTGTTCCAGTTCGTGGCGATCTGGAACAACTTCCTGCTCCCGCTGGTGATGCTGACCAGCGACCGGCTGTACCCGGTGACCCTCGGGCTGTACACCCTGAACACCCAGATCACCCGCGACCCCGACCTGAAGGCCGTCGTGGTCACCGGTTCGCTGCTGTCGATCATCCCGTTGATCCTGGCTTTCCTGGCGCTGCAACGCTTCTGGCGCACGGGGCTGGCCGCGGGCGCGGTCAAGGATTGAGCCGGCGTCCTCCGTGTCCGGTGGGTCGCCGGATCAGCGGTGGTCCCCGCGCAACGCGTAACGCCGCTCGGCGTACGCGAGGTCGTCGCGCCACAACCGGGCGGCGGCGCGGCGCATGAGCGGCCGCAGCACCGGGGCCATGCGGGCCGCCTTGGCGAAACCCGGCCGGTCGGAGGCGGCGATCGTCGCCTCGATCACCGCCGTGCGCGGGCGGCCGTCGGAGCCGGGGCCGAGCGGGGTCGCGTGCGTTTCCACCACGCTGCCCGTGCCCTCACCGTCCACAATGGTCATCAGCACGGTCCGGGGGCCCGGGCAGGTGAACTCGGCGACCACCGGGACGCCGATCTTGCCCGCGAGCCGGAACGTCACCTCGACCACGAACCGGTCTTCGGCCTCGGGGACGTCGACGCCCTCCGGCGCCGACAGCACGCGCAGCTTCGCGAACGAGTACGGGTGGAACCACGCGCCGTGCCACGGGTCGAGGCGGTTGGCGACGACGTCTTCGGGCTCGCAGACCCCGGCCAGCGTCGCCACGGCGTCGACCGTGGTCCCGGGCGGCCGGACCGGTACGATCGGCCGTTCGGTGGGCTGTTCGCCGCCGATCCGGTCGAGGCGGACCCAGGCCAGCACACCGTCGTCGTAGGACGGCAGTGCCGTCCACCCGGGACGGTCCGCGCCCACGCGCAGCCCGTGCCAGCGGCAGACCAGCTCGCCGCCGTGCACGCGCGCCTGCGCCAGCGGCGCGCCGAGGTGGGGGCACGCCCCCGGGCCGACGAGCAGCGCGCCGTCCGGCCCGCGCCACGCGACCAGCTCGCGGCCGCCCACGCGCACGTCGAACGGCCGGTCGGCGCGGATTTCCCGGCCGGCGGCGAAGACGAACCAGTTGCCCGACGGCCGGGCGCCCGCCCGTTTCACCGCGGCTTCGATCAGCGCGGGACTGCAGCCGGCGTAGGTGGGTTCCTGCCGGGCCCAGGCCGGCTCCCGGAACGGCTGCACCGGCCACCGCGCCGGCCACCGCTCGATCACCTGCCGCTTGAGGTCCACCGGACGCGCTCCCGCCTGCCACGGCCGGCCGAAGCGACCGGCACGCGAGTCATCCTCGGCCATGTGGAGCGATTGCGCAACGCTTTCGCCCGGTCCTCGGACGTGGGTTCACGCCTTCAGGCGTTCGATGGCCAGCTCGAGGGCGGCGGCCAGGTCGTTGACCCACGGAATGTCCCGCTCGGTGCGGTTCTCCCAGCCCGGGCCCGCCGTGGCGATGTCGAAACCACGCCGCCGCAGCCGCTGGACGAGCAGGTCGTCGACGGTGTTGGCGGACATCGACCACAGGAACACCACGACCGGGTCGAGCTTGGCGGCGATCGCGACCGTCGTCTCGGCGGGCACCATCTGGCCCAGGTGGACCGCCGGGATGCCGACCTCGACCATGGCGGCCCGCAGCACCTCCAGCGGCAGGCTGTGCCGCTCCTCCGGGCAACAGGCCAGCAGCACTGCCCGGCCGGGCGGGGTGTTCGCGAACCCGGCGCTGTAGCGCTGCAGCGCGAGGCAGATCTCGCCGGTCAGCGCCCATTCGGCCTCGAAGCAGACGTCGCCGCGCAGCCAGCGGCCGCCGAGGTGGCGCAGCACGGGGACGAGCACCTCGGTCCACGCCGAGGCCGGGCCGAGCGCGTCCAGCGTTTCGTCGAGCAGCGCGGCCAGCGACGCGAATTCGAGGCCTTCCGCGGCGCGCTCGAGCTCTTCGATGTGCCGGTCGACCGAGACTTCGGGGACCGCTTCGCCGGCACTCGAGAACGCCGCCGCGGCGGCTTCCCTGGCCCGCATGCCGCGTTCGATGAGCCGCTGCATGTACTGCAGGCGGCGGACGTCGGCGTCGGAGTACCGCCGGTGCCGCCCGTCGTCACGCAGCGTCGGGCCGACGCCGTAGCGCGCGGCCCAGGTGCGCAGCGTCACCGGCGAGACGCCGAGCAGTTCGGCGACCTTGCCGGGTGTCCACGAACCCCCGGCCCGGGGCCCGTCCCGGCCACTCACCGCGTCGACGTCCATCAACACCACGTTTCCACACGCCAGGGACGTCCGCCGGGGCGGCCACCGCGCGGTGACGCCCCGCGGAACAGCCTGCGACCGGCTGTGTCCGCTTCCACGGATACGGCATCCGGCGCCCGTCCGATACTCCCGGCACCCCGGAAGCACCCACCGGAAGGAGCTTTGTGACTCAACTCACAGTTTATCCGGTACTGGGGTTGTTGCCGTGCGTCGGCCCGGTCATGGCCACGCCCGCCCGGTGTGCGCGGAGACCGCCCGCAGCGCGCCCCGCAGGCCGTCGAGCACCGGGCCGACCCGGCCGCCGACCGAGTTCCAGCCCGGCCCGGCCGCGCGCACCGGCACGTCCCGGCGGGCGAGCTCGGCCAGCAGCGGGGCGTCGGCGGTGTAGGGCGTCATCGACCAGAGCAGCACCAGCGCCGGGTCGAGCCGGACCGCCGTCCGCACGACGACGCCGGGTGCCACCATCTCGCCGAGGAACACCACCGGGATACCGGCTTCCCGCAACACCGTGAACAGCACCTGGAGCGGGAGGGGATGCCGCTCGGTCGCGCAGCAGGCCAGCAGCACCGGCCGGTCCCGCGGCGGCGGCAGGGGGACGCGGCCCGCCTGGCGCTCGAGCGCCGCCGAGACCGCTCCGGCCAGCGCCCATTCGGCCGCGAAGGCGCTTTCCCCGGCCTGCCACCGCTCCCCCTGCCGGCGCAGCACCGGAGCCAGCACGTCGACCCAGGCCGCGATCGTGCCGTGCCCGGCCAGCAGGTCGTCGAGCAAGCCGGCCAGCGTGGGCAGGTCGACGGCCGCCGCGGCCTGGTCGATCTCGTCGGCCAGGAGACGGGACTGCGCGGGGCTCACGGCTTCGGAGAGGACCAGGCCGGCCGCGGTCCCGGCCCGGACGCCCTGGTTCACCAGGGCACTCATCCGCCGCAGCCGCTGCAGCTCGCGCGGCCCGTAGAGCCGCTGGCCGCCCGGCCCGCGACGGGCCGGCCCGAGGCCGTAGCGGCCGTCCCACGCGCGCAGGAGGACGGGCGACACCCCGAGCGCGGTGGCGACCTGTCCCGTCGTCCACCACGAGGCGCGGTCGATGACCTCCGGTTCCGGTCTGGTCGTCACTCGCCCACCCGCCACTGGTCACCCGCGCCGACCCCCTCGGTACGACCGATGATGGCCCACTCGAAGCGCTTGTGCAACGCTTTGCGAGTGGCGGTGGACCTTCGAATCGGCCGTATCAGCTCGGCCTGCGGGAATGCTCGCTCGTACTTGCATCGATTTCGGGGATGGCTCCGAGACGAGTGCGCTCGGCGCTGAGGGTCACCCGGTACCCCAGCAGGAGCAGCACGTGAAGCAGGTAGAGCCACAGGATCAGCGCCGACACCGCACCGACGGCCGTGAGGCCGCCGAACGGCACGCTCCAGTCCAGCGGGATGGCCAGGAACAGGAGGAACCCGTGGAAGAACCCGGCGAGCACGGCGGCCACGGCGAAGGCGCCGGCCACCAGCGGCCCCCGGCGCACGCCACGCGGGGCGCTGCCGGCGAACACGATCGCGGTCACCGCGGCGATGATCAGCCAGTCGATGTGGAACGACAGCGTGATGCCCCAGAACGTCGCCCAGCCGCCGCGCGTGTAGAGGCCGGCCACCGGGTCGGCGGTGGCCAGCGGCGCGATCGCCAGGGTCGGGCTGAGCACGAGGACGGGCACGAACATCAGGCGCCCGCGCCAGCCGACGAGGGCCCCGGCGGGCTGCCCGGCGACCTGGACCAGGCCGCGCAGCAGGCCTTCGCCGTAGAAGGTGGCCGGCAGCAGCGTCACGAGCAGCGCGGTCCACGGCGTGCCGAGGGCGGCCGTGGCCAGGGCTTCGAGCGCCGGACCGGACCCGTGGCCGGGCGGCAGCGCGTCGGCCCAGCGCGAGACGCCGTCCCGGACGAACGCCGGCGATCCGAGGAACGCCGCACCCCGCAGCGCGACGAGCGCCAGCGGGACGACGGCCAGCACGGCGAAGAACGTGACCCCGGCAGCCCACAGGGACAGGTCCCGGCCGCGGAGTTCCCGGCCGGCGTCCCGCAGGACGACGGCCGCGCGGCGGGCCACTTCCCGGGCGCTCACGTCCACGCACCGGCGCGTGAAGAGGACGACGGGGTCGCCGGCTGGTCCCGGGTGCACGAGCATGACGTGTCGGGCAGCGCGCTCGCCGTCGGCTGGTTGCGGGCGATCCACCTGCTGGCCCGTCCGGTGCTGGGCGTGCCGCCCGACGTGCTCACCGGGTGCGGGGTGCTCAGCGCACTGGCGGCGGTCTGGCTGGCTTCGCTGGGGGGCGACGCGCTGTGGCTCACCTCGGCGGCGATCGTGGCCACGGGGGTGTTCGACGGCTTGGACGGCGCGGTGGCGTTGCGCACCGGCCGGGCCCGCCCGCTGGGCGCGGTCCTCGACGCGGCTTCGGACCGGCTGACGGAACTGTGTTTCGTGGCGGTGCTGCTGGTCCTCGGCGCACCGGCGCCGTGGTGCGCGGCGATGGGGACGCTGCTGTTGCTGCACGAGTACATCCGCGCCCGCGCCCAGGCGGCGGGCCTGCGCGGAGCGGGCGCGATCACGGTGGCCGAGCGCCCGACCCGGCTGATCGTGCCGGCGGTCGCGGTCACCGGGGCGGCACTGGCGCCGGCCGGGACGCCGTGGACGGGCTGGCCGTGGGGCACGACGTGCGCGGTGCTGGGGACCGGACTGTCACTCATCGGCTCGGCCCATCTGTGGGTGGGTGTCGCGCGGGCGTTCGGGCGGAGTGAGGAGCGGGGCGAGGACCGCGGCTGAGGGAGCTTCCGGCGGAGGGCAAGCGGGGGGTGGTTTCGGGCTGGGCGCCGCTTGGGGTGGGCGCCGAGGTGGGCCGCCCGCCAGGGGCGCCGCCCTTGATGCGGGGCATGCGCCGGGTTTGATGCGGGGCATGCGCCGGGTTTGCGGCCGTCGGCGCGATGCGCCGCCACCAGCGGCGCCGCCGCGGTCGGCCGCCGCCAGGGGCTCATCGGCCGCGGCCGCCGCTGCTTTCGTGGCGCTCGGCCGGCCCGATCAGTCGCGCGACGATCTCCGCCGACATCGCCACCAGCGGCAGGCCGCCGCCGGGATGAGCCGAGCCGCCGGCCAGATACAACCCTGGTACCGGCGTCGCGTTCGACGGGCGGAGCAGTGCTGCCCGGGGGCCGTTCGACGATGGGCCGTAGATCGCGCCGCCCGGTGCTCCCGTGGTGCGTTCCAAATCGGCCGGCGTGCGGATTTCGCGCCACAGCAGCCGGTCGCGCACGTCCAGGCCTCGCTCGGCCAGGACCTCGAGCACCCGGTCCGCGTACCGCTCCGCCCGGCCCGGAGCCGTCCAGTCGACGCCGGCCGCCGGGTCGTGGCGTGGGGCATTCACCAGCACGAACCAGGCTTCGCAACCCGGTGGGTGCAGCTGCGGGTCGGCGGGCGCGCAAACGTAGACCGCCGGGTCGTCGACCGGCCGGGGTGCGCGGCCGAAGATCGCGTCGAATTCGGCGTCGTAGGCGGCCGGGAACACCACGCGGTGGTGGCTGGGATCCGGGGTCGTGCCGCGCAACGCGAGCAGCAGCACGAACCCGGCCGACGACGGCTGCGTCCGCCGCAGGGCTCGCCGCGGCCGGCGGGTGCGGGGGTCGTCGAGGAGGTCGTCGTAAACGTGCGCCGCGTCCGCGTTGGCCACCACGACCGACGCCGCGAGCCGCTCGCCGTCCGCCAGCCGGACGCCGCGGATGCCGGCCGGACCGGTCTCGATCGCGGCTACCTCCGCCCCCGTCCGGACTTCGACGCCCAGCGCGGCGAGCCGGCCCAGCAGGGCGTCCCCCAGGCGGCGCAGGCCACCGCGGACGTGCCAGGCGCCGAATTCCTGCTCCACGAACGGGACGACGCTCAGCACGGCCGGCAGCCGCCGCGGGTCCGAGCCGGTGTAGGTCGCGTAGCGGTCCAGCAGCATCCGGGCGCGCGGATCGCTCAGGCGGCGGCCGATCCCGCGCAAGGTGCGCCACGGCGCGATCGCCACCAGGTCCCGGACGCTCCTGGCGTGCTTGAGCAGATCCCCGGTGCCGTTCAGCGGACGGCGCAGGACCGGCTCGCCGACCAGGCCCCAGAGCCGCTCCGCGTCGCGTATCAACCCGCGCCACTCTTCGCCGGCGCCGCCGCCGAAGGCCGCTTCGAGCGCGTCGGGGACCGCCGCCCGCTCGTGGGGGACGGCCAGTTCGGTGCCGTCGGCGAACCGGTAGCGGCAGGCCGGGTCGACGGGGACGATGTCGACCAGCTCGTCCAGGTCGGCGCCGGTGGCCGCGAAGAGTTCGCGGTACACCGAGGGCAGGGTGAGCAGCGAGGGACCGGTGTCGAAGGTGAAGCCGTCCCGGGTGAACGTGGCGAGCTTGCCCCCGCACGACGCCGAGCGCTCCAGCACGGTGACGCGGTGCCCGGCCGCGGCGAGCCGGGCCGCCGCCGCAAGGCCGCCCATGCCACCACCCACCACGACGACGGCGCTCACAGCGCACGGCCCTTCCAGACCAGCCGGCCCGCCACCCGCGCCCGCCACGACCGGCCGATCAGCCCGGCCAACGCCAGCACCGACACGGGGTGGGCCAGGCTGTCCGGCCAGACGCGGCCCCCGGTGCGCCGAGCCGCCACGACCCGCCCGGCGACGCCCGCCGCGTACCCCACCATGCCCGCCCGCGAGCCGCCCAAGGCCGCCACGGCGGGCAGCACCCAGACCACCAGGAACAGCCCGGCGATCGCCACCGCCGCCGGAGCCGAACCGGTCGCCGACCACAGCGACTTCGTGTAGCCCTCCCGCAGCTGCGCCCCCGTCGCGTACATCCGGCACTCCGCGACCCGGCTGCCGTCCGCGACCACCCCGCGGCCGCCCGCCCGCTTGACCGCGCGCATCAGCGCGATGTCGTCCAGCACCTCGCCGGCGACCGCCGCGAACCCGCCGCACTTGCGCAGCATGGCGGCGTCGATGACGAAGAACTGGCCGTTGGCCGCGGCCAGCGACGGCCGCGAGGACGTCTCGGCGAGCCGCAGCGGCAGCAGCACCAGCCACGACCACTGCAGCAACGGCTGCACCAACCGGGCCCCGAGCCCCTCCGCGCGCTGGCGCGGAAACGGCGACACCGCGTCGAGATCCGCCTCGCGCAGCAGGGAAACCGCGGCCGCGACGGCGTCGGGAGCCAGCACGACGTCCGCGTCGACGCAGACCAGCACGCTCCCCCGCGCCCGCTGGGCCAGCTGGTGACACGCGTGCGGTTTGCCCAGCATCCCCGGCGGTGGCTCGGCGCCGGTCAGCAGCGTGATCCGCGAGCCGGCGACCCGGCGGACGACGTCCGCTGTCCCATCACCGGAACAGTCGTCCAGCACCAGGATTTCGACGTCGTCGAGGCCGCGCTGCGCCAGCAGGGACCGCAGGGTGGGGGTGACGCGGTCGGCCTCGTCGCGCAGCGGCAGCAGGATCGACACGGCTTCGCGGCACCGGGCCGGCCCCTCGCGCGGCGTCCGGACGATCCGCGCGTTGTACGCCGCGTGCGCGGCACCGGCCACCGCGGCGCAGGCGGCCGCGCGCACGATCACGCGGACACGCGCGCCCATCGGAATCCCCTCCCCAGCCGGATCGCGAACGGCACGGCGACCGCACCCATGAGCACGCCCCCGGCGACGGCCACCCACGGCCGGCCGAAGAACGCGAAGTGCGCCCACACCGAGGAAAACCACGTCCAGAGGTACAACGCGGGCGCCGGACCGGCGGCCGGGCCCGGGATGGGGTCCGGCGGCCGGGGCACCCAGCGGTGCAGCGCGGCCTGGATGAGGACGGCGACCAGCAGCCAGCCCGCGAAGTTGGTGATCGGGATTCCGGCCACCAGCGGCAACGACGGCTCGGGCGAGGACCAGATCCAGTACCCCTCGTCCACCATTTGCGGGTCGAGGAAGACGTCCCACGCCGCCAGCGCGCCCGCGGCCACCGCGACCACGCCGGCCGGCTTGACGGCCAGCGCGCGGCCGGCCAGCAGCGCCGGCCACGCCATCATCAGCCAGGCCAGCGGGACGATGCCCGGCACGCCGGCGATCGGCCAGCCGAGCAGGCCGGTGTATTCGTAGCGCCCGAACGGCACTCCGGTGTGCAGGCCCGTCACCTCGGCCAGCAATCCGCCGCCACCCGCGACGACCGCCAGCGTGACCGCCGCCCGGGCACCGCAGCGGGACCACGCGTCGGCGAGGGACGCCGCCGCGAAGCACAACACTGTGAGCACGGTGAGCGACGTCCGGCCGCCCGGGTCGGTCACCGAGTAGAGGATCTGGCAGAGGACCGTCGCCGCGGCGCAGAGCCAAGCGGTCAGGGCAGGCGGGGCGGGGTGGCGCCGGGTGAATGCGGCAGTCCGCGAAACCATCACGAAAGCAGAATAGACCGGCGGCGATAGCCTGGTGCAGCTCGGTCGCGATATTTCCGACACCCCGGTAATCGATGTTTGTTCCGATGACAAATGGGCATGACAATGCACGACGAGCACCCGGCGACGCCCAGGTGTGGGCGGGGCGCCGCCGGGTGCGGGGCCCGCACACGGCAGGCCCGCCGGGACGGCGTGTGGCATCGCCGTCCCGTCCTCAGAGAAGTCGCTCCGATTCAACACCGATGCAATCGGCCGCGCAAAGTGTGGCGATCACGCGGTTCAGCTGGTGTTTGTCGGGTTCCAGTAGACAAGCTACACCACATGTGAAACGGTTGCGAATCGAATAGGCCGAGAGCAGGAGGGGCGCCGGATGACCGCGACCATGACGACGGGGGTGGCCCCCGCGGACGACGACGCGCCCGCCGAGCCGCTGGACGCACTGGGCCGCCGCTGCCTCGCCGAGGCGCACCAATTCGTGAGCGCGCGAGCGAAGGAACATTTTTCCGGACGCAGCGAGGGAGCGCTCGCGGAAACCGCGGTACCGGAGTTCGTGGCGGGCGGGAAATGTCTCCGCCCGCTTTTCGCGTACGTCGGGTGGCGGTGCGGGCAACCGGAATCCGACGCCGCCGTCCGCGCGGCCGCCGCGCTGGAGCTGCTGCACTGCTTCGCCCTCGTCCAGGACGACGTGATGGACGGCTCGGCGCTGCGCCGCGGCCGCACCGCGCTGCACGTCCGGTTCGCCCGCTGGCACGAGGAGCAGGGCTGGGCGGGCTCGGCGCCGCGGTTCGGCGAGTCCGCCGCGATCCTGTTCGGCGATCTGTTCCTGGTGTGGTCTGAGCAGATGCTGCGCGAAAGCGGGCTGGCGGCGGAGCAGCTGGCGCGGGGCTGGGGCCACTACGACGCGATGCGGGCCGAACTGGCCGTCGGCCAGCTCGCCGACCTGGTGAACGACGCGCGGGCACTGCCCAGCTGGGACACCCTGCTCGACGTCCTGCGCCGCAAGTCCGGCAACTACACCGTCCGCCGACCGCTGGAGTTCGGGGCGGCGCTGGCCGGCTGCGGCCCGGAGCTGATGGCCGGGCTCGGCGAGTTCGGCGGCCTGGTGGGCGAGGCGTTCCAGCTCCGCGACGACCTGCTGGGCGTGTTCGGCGACCCGGCCGTCACGGGCAAGCCGGCCGGGCAGGACCTGCGCGAGCGCAAGGCATCCAGCGTGGTGGTGCTCGCCGCGGCGATGGCCGACCGGCGCCGGCAGGCCGAGTTCGCCGAGTTGCTGGAGCTGGAAACGGTGGACGACGAGGCGGTCGCACGCTGGCGGGAACTCATCGTGGCCACCGGCGCCCGGGACCGCATGGGCGAGCTGATCCGCGAGCGGGCCGACAAAGCCCTGGCGGCGATCGACCCGGCGGTGGTCCCCCGCCACGCCGGCGACCTGCTGGCTGCCTTGGCGGCCCGTTGCACGGAGCGCGACCGATGAAAACCGTTCCGGGGCCGGCGAACCGCGTCGTCGTCGTGGGGGCCGGGCTGGCCGGGCTCGCCGCCGCCCTGCATCTGGCCGGGCGGGGGCGGGAAGTCACCGTTCTCGAGCGGGATCCCGGCCCCGGCGGCCGCGCCGGGCGCGTCGAAAGGCACGGCTACCAGCTCGACACCGGCCCCACCGTGCTCACCATGCCGTCCATCCTCAGTGACACCTTCGCCGCCGTCGGGGCCGAGCTCACCAGCGAACTGCCGCTGGCCCGGCTCGACCCCGCCTACGTCGCCCGGTTCGCCGATGGCAGCACGCTGCCCGTGCACACCGATGCGGCCGCGATGGCCGATGCCGTCCGCGACTTCGCCGGTCCTGCCGAAGCCGCGGGCTACACCCGGCTGCGCGAATGGCTGACCCGGCTCTACCAAGCCGAATTCGGCCGGTTCATCGACGCGAACATCGACTCCCCGCTCGGCATGCTCCGGCCGGAACTGGCCCGGCTCGTGGCCCTGGGCGGGTTCCGGCGGCTCGACGGCCGGGTCGGCCGGTTCCTGAGCGACGAACGCCTGAAGCGGGTCTTCACCTTCCAGGCGCTCTACGCGGGCGAATCCCCGATGCGGGCGCTGGCTCTGTACGCGGTGATCTCGTACATGGACACCGTCGGCGGGGTGTACTTCCCGCCCGGCGGCATCGCGGCCCTGCCGCAGGCGCTCGCCCGCGTCGCGGCCGACGCCGGGGTCAAGTTCGGCTACGGCGACGCCGTCGGCGAACTCGAACGCGCCGGGTCCCGCGTCACCGCGGTCCGCACCGCTTCCGGGGCCCGCTACCCGTGCGACGCCGTCGTCCTCACCACCGAACTGCCCGAGAGCTACCGGCTGCTCGGCCGGCCGCCACGCCGGCCGGTCCCGCTGCGAGCCGCGCCGTCCGCGCTCGTCGTGCACGCCGGCGGCCCCGGCACGCACCCCGAGGTCGCGCACCACACCATCTCCTTCGGGCACGGGTGGCGCTCGACCTTCGACGAGCTCATCTCCCAGGGCCGGCGGATGAGCGATCCGTCGCTGCTGATCACGCGGCCGACCGCCTCCGACCCCGGCCTCGCCCCGCCCGGGCGCCAGCTCTACTCCGTGCTCGCCCCGGTGCCCAACCTCGACCGCGGCCCCGCGGACTGGGCGACCGAGACGGACGCCTACGCGGAAGAGGTCCTCGACGTGGCCCGCGCCCGGCTCCTCCCCGGCTTCGAACCGGAGTTCACCCACGTGATCGGCCCGGCCGAGTGGGCGGACCGGGGCCTGGTCGCCGGGACGCCGTTCAGCTACGCCCACTCGTTCGGGCAGACCGGGCCGTTCCGGCCGCGGAACCTCCCCCGCGGAACGGACAACGTCGTCCTGGCCGGCGGGGCCACCGTGCCCGGCGTGGGGGTGCCGACCGTGCTCATCTCCGGCAGACTGGCTGCCGACCGGATCACCGGAGGGACCCGATGACCCGACGCGAACTCGACGCCGCCGGCATCCGCGAGCCCGGGCTGCGCGCGGCCTACACGTGGTGCCGCGAGCTCAACGCCCGGCACGGCCGCACGTACTTCCTCGCGACGCGGTTGCTGACCCCCGCACAGCGACCGGCGATCCACGCGCTCTACGGCTTCGCCCGCTGGCTCGACGACATCGTCGACGAACCGGCCGAAGACGCCACGCCCGCAACACTCGACGCCCGGTTGCAGAAGGTCGAGAAGCGTTTCCTCGCCGACCTCGACGCCGGTGCGAGCGACGACCCGCTGCTGACCGCGGTGATCGACACGGCGGCCCGGTACACCCTCGCCAAGGCGTACTTCGAGGCCTTCTTCACCTCGATGCGGATGGACCTCACCGTCACCGGTTACGCCACCCGCGCGGAACTCGACACGTACGTGCACGGTTCGGCCGAGGTGATCGGCCTGCAGGTGCTGCCGGTGCTCGGCACCGTCGCCCCGCGCGCGGAGGCCGAGCCGAGGGCCGCCGCGCTCGGCAAGGCCTTCCAGCTCACCAACTTCCTGCGCGACGTCGGCGAGGACCTGGGCCGCGGCCGCGTCTACCTGCCGGCCGACGAACTGGCCGTGCACGGCGTCGACCGCGACCGGCTGCACTGGTGCGCCGCACAGGGCCGGGCCGACCAGCCGGTCCGGGCCGCGATCCGCAACCAGATCGCCGTCACCCGCGACATCTACGCCGAGGCGCAGCCGGGCATCGCGATGCTCCACCCGGTCTCCCGCCCGTGCGTGGCCACGGCGGCGCGCTTGTACGGGGGCATCCTCGACCGCATCGAGGACGCCGGCCACGACGTCTTCGCCGGGCGCGCGGCGGTTTCCCGCGGGCAGCGGCTGGCGGTGGCGTGCGGGGCGGTCGCGCGGACGCAGTGGGCCCGGCGGCGCCACCCCGCGCCGGCGCTCCCGGTGGCGGTGGGCTGAGTGGGCAAGGCCGAATACCTCGTCGTGCTGGCCGCCTGCGTCCTGGTCACCCTGCCGCTGGAGCTCGCGGGCGCGCGCGGCTACCGGCAGCCCCGGCGGCTGGCGCGCGCGGTGCTGCCGGTCGCGCTGGTGTTCCTCGTCTGGGACGCGCTGGCCATCGCCGGCGGCGTCTGGGACTACGCGCCCGAGCACGTCACCGGCCTGCGCGCCCCCTTCGCCGTGCCGCTGGAGGAAGTCCTGTTCTTCGTGGTGATCCCCATCTGCGGGGTGCTGACGTACGAGATCGTCCAGCTCACCCTCGCGGTGCTCCGGCGGTTCGGCAGGCAGGAGGTCCGCCGGTGATCCCGTGGGGCTACACCGTGCCCGCGGCCGCCGCCGTGGCCGCGGTCGTGCTGGCCGAGCTCTTCCTGTTGCGCACGGGGCTGTTCCGCCGGGCCGCCTACTGGATCACGATCGCCATCGTGACGGCGTTCCAGATCCCGGTGGACGGCCGGCTGACCAAGCTCTCCGACCCGATCGTGCGCTATGCCCCGCAGCACATCACGAACTGGCGGGTGCCCTGGGACATCCCGGTCGAAGACTTCCTCTTCGGCTTCGCGCTCGTGACCGCCGTGCTGCTGCTGTGGGAACGAGCCGGCCCCCGACGGGAGCGAGCATGAACGCGATGGCGAAGGACGGTCTCCCGCGCGGTGCGGTGCCGTCGGCCTTCGACACCGAAGCGCGGTGGTACGACCGGCTGGTCGGCGCCAATCCGGGCTACCACGAGCACCTGCGGCTCTCGGCGCGGCGGCTGGAGCTGCCGGCCGACGGGACGGGCCTGCGGCTGCTGGACGCCGGCTGCGGCACCGGCGCGTCGACGGCGGCGCTCGTGTCTGCCGCGCCCGGCGCCGACGTCACCGCGTTCGACGCCTCCGGGGAAATGCTCGCCCAAGCCCGGGCGAAGGACTGGCCGGACGGCGTCACCTTCGTCCACACGCCGGTCGAGGACCTCGACGGCATCTCCGGCCCGTTCGACGCGATCCTGGCCGCGTACCTGCTGCGCAACCTCACCGAGCCGACCCGGCAGCTGCGCCGGCTGCGCGGGCTGCTGCGTCCCGGCGGCCGCATCGCGGTCCACGAGTACTCCGTCCACGACTCGCGGCGCGCCCGGTGGGTGTGGAACGCCGTGTGCGCGGGCGTGATCATCCCGCTCGGGAAGGTCACCACCGGCGACGCGACCCTCTACCGCCACCTGCGCCGCAGCGTGTGCGAATTCGACGGGATCGCCGCGCTCGCCGGCCGGCTCACCGACGCCGGCTTCACCGACGTCCGCACCGCCACGATGCCCGGCTGGCAGAACGGCGTCGTCCACACCGTCCTCGGCAGCAACCCGCAGGAGCACCCGTGACCCGCCCCCTCGGCACCGACCGCCGGATCGAGACGCGGCCGGCCCCGCCCGGCCTGGCCGACGCCGGGCTGCTCGGCCGGCGCCCGACGGCGGCGGTCGTCGGTGGCGGCATCGCCGGCCTCACCGCGGCCACCGGCCTGGCCGAGCGAGGGGTCACGGTGACGCTCTTCGAGCGCGACGGCCACCTCGGCGGGCGGGTCGGCGGCTGGGCCGACCGGCTGCCGGACGGCACCGCGGTGACGATGAGCCGGGGCTTCCACGCCTTCTTCCGCCAGTACTACAACCTGCGGTCGCTGCTCATGCGCACCGATCCCCGGCTCGACCGGCTGACCCCGCTGGCCGACTACCCGCTGCTGGACGCCGAAGGCCGCACGGACACCTTCGCGGGTCTCCCCCGGACGCCGCCGTGGAACGCGCTGGCGTTCGCCTGGCGCAGCCCGACGTTCACGCGGAAGGACCTGGTGCGCATCAACGGCCGCGGTGCCCTGCCGCTGGCGACGGTCAGCGTCCCGGAGACCTACCGCCGGCTCGACGGGACCGACGCCGCGAGCTTCCTCGACGCGATCAACTTCCCCGAAGCGGCCAAGCACCTGGCGTTCGAGGTGTTCTCGCGGAGCTTCTTCGCCGATCCTCGCGAGCTGTCCGCGGCGGAGCTGGCGACCATGTTCCACCTGTACTTCCTGGGCTCCAGCGAAGGTCTCGTGTTCGACGTGCCTACCGAGCCGTTCCCGCAGGCGCTGTGGGACCCCCTCGCCGGATACCTGGCCGACCGCCGGGTGACCATCCGGACCGGCACGCCGGTGGCCTCGCTCGACCGCACCTCCGGCGGCTTCGCGGTCACGACGGCGGAGGACACCGCGCAGTTCGACAGTGTCGTGCTCGCCTGTGACGTGCGGGGGCTGCGCGAGATCGTCGCCGCCTCCCCCGGCCTCGGCACGCCGGAGTGGCGGGCGGCCGTGGCCGGATTGCGCACGGCACCGCCGTTCCTCGTCCGCCGGCTCTGGCTCGACCGGCCCGCCGACGTCACCCGGCCGCCGTTCCTGGGCACCGGGAGCGTGCCGCCGCTGGACAACATCAGCCTGCTCGACCGCTACGAGGGCGAGGCACGGCGGTGGGCGGCGCGCACCGGCGGCTCGGTCGTGGAGCTGCACGCGTACGCGGCCACCACCGACGACCGCGAGACGCTGGTGAAGGCCGTGGACGACCGGCTGCACGCGATCTACCCCGAGACGCTCGGCGCGCGGGTGACGGCGTCGATTTCCCTGTGGCGCGAGGATTGCCCGCTCTTCGGCCTCGGCGACTTCGAGCGGCGTCCGACGGTCGGGACCCCGGACCCGGCACTGGCGCTGGCCGGTGACGGCGTGCGGATCGACCTCCCGGTCGCGCTGATGGAACGCGCGGCCACCACCGGCTGGGCCGCGGCCAACACGCTCCTGGCCGGCTGGGGGCTCGCCGGGCACCCGCTGCGCTCGGTGCCCAACCGCGGCCGCATCGGCCTGCTGAACCGGCTCGCCGCGACGAAGTACTTCGGCGGGTGAGCGGGATGCCGGACCACGAAGCCGTCATCGTCGGCGCCGGGCTCGCCGGGCTGGCCGCCGCCCTCACCCTGCACCGGGCCGGGGTGCCGAGCACGGTGCTGGAGGCCTCGGACGACGTCGGCGGCCGCGTGCGCACCGACGTCGTCGACGGCTTCCGCCTCGACCGCGGGTTCCAGGTCCTCAACCCGGCCTACCCGGGAATCCGGCGCCTGGCCGACGTCGGCGCCCTGGACCTCGGCCGGTTCCGGCGCGCGGTCCGGGTGGCCGACCACGACCGGGTCTCGCTGCTCGGGAACCCGATCGACACACCGAAAGCGATCCGGGACATCGCGGCCCGGCGTTACCTGTCGGCGAAGGACCTGGCCGCGCTCGCCGCGCTGTCCGCCCGCGTCGTCGCGGGTCCGGTGCAGTCGATCATCGACCGCGCCGACCGCACGACCTCCGACGAACTGCGCCGGGCCGGGGTGTCCGCGCGGGCGGTGGAAACCGTGTTCCGGCCGTTCCTGTCCGGGGTGTTCCTGGAGCGCGAACTGACCACCTCGGCCCGGTTCTTCCAGCTGGTGTGGCGCAGCTTCCTGCGGTCGGCCCCCTCGCTGCCGGCCCTGGGCATGGGTGAGCTGCCCCGGCAGCTCGCCCGGGCGCTGCCGACGTCGGCCGTCCACCTGGGCACGCCGGTCGAGGAGGTCCGGCCGGGCCGCGTCCGCACGGCGGGCGGCGAGGTGTGGACGGCCCGCGCGGTCATCGTCGCCACCGACGGCTCCACGGCCGCCCGGCTCACCGGCGTCGCGGAGCCGCGCTGGAACACCGGGACGACGTGGTACTTCGCCCCACCGCGGTCACCGTTGCGCGAGCCGGTCATCATGATCGACGCGCGCGGCGGGCCGGTCACCAGCACCAGTGTGCTCAGCGAGGTGTGCCCGAGCTACGCGCCCCGCGGGGCCGCGCTGGTGAGCGCGTCGGCGTTGACGGCGCTGCCGGAGCCGGAGGTGCGCCGGGCGCTGGGCCGGATGTACCGCACGGACGCGACGCGCTGGCCCTTGGTCGCCCGGTACGAGATCGCCCGTGCGCTCCCGGCCATGCCGTCACCGCACGAACTCCGGCGGGACGTCCGCCTGGGTGAGGGCCGGTACGTGTGCGGGGACCACCGGGACACGAGTTCCCTCCAGGGCGCCTTGGCGTCGGGAACCCGCGCGGCCCGTGCGGTGCTCGCCGACCTCGGCCGGGCGGGCAAGACGGGCCGCTGACCGCGTCCCGCGTTACGACATCCGGGCGGAAATTCGCTTCCCGCACCGCGAAAACCGCCGTGACGGCGAAGATCACGCGGCACCCGGCGTGCCGGAGCGTCGCTGAACAGAGTGAATCCCACCCGGCGATCTTCGGTGTTCCGGCGCAGTGCACCCCTGGTTTGGGTAGCCCGGATCCGGCGCCGCAACCCGTTGAGCTCCTTGACACAGGGCGCTCCGAGTGACGCCTTCCCCCGCTGCTAACGAAATCCGGCTTTCTCCGTCTTCCCGAGGCAACCCGCAATAAACCGGCCTTCGGAAGGAAGTCCATGTCGCGGAGATCATTGTTCGTCGCGTTGACCACGGTCAGCGCCTTGCTCACCCCGGCCGCGGTGGCGGCCGCGGCGCCGCCCGGGGTCGATCCGGCCACCGTCGACCTCACGCTCTCCGCCGGGCAGAGCAGCACCGTCACCAAGCACGTCACCACCTCGGCCGTCCCCCCGAACCCCGACCTCGTCCTGCTCGCCGACACCACCGGCAGCATGAGCGGCGCCATCACCAACGTCCGCACGAACGCCGGTGCCATCACCGGGGACGTGCTCGCCGCGCAGCCGACCGCCCAGTTCGGCGTCGCGGAGTACAAGGACTTCACCGACTCCGTGCCGTTCAAGGTCAACCAGGGCATCACCGGCGACACCGCCGCGGTGCAGGCCGGGATCAACCAGTGGGCTGCCTCCGGCGGTGGCGACCTGCCGGAAGCCGACCTCAACGCGCTCTACGAGCTGGCCTCCGGCGCGGTCACCTTCCGCCCGGACGGCACCCGCATCATCGCCTGGTTCGGCGACGCGCCGTCGCACGACCCCAGCGGCGGGCACACCCTGGCCCAGACCATCGACGCGCTCAAGGCGGCGAACATCCGCGTGGTCGCGGTCAACGTCGGCGCGCTCGACGCCGACGGCCAGGCGAGCGCGATCGCCACGGCCACCGGCGGCGTGCTGCTGAACAACGTGCCGTCGAACCAGGTGTCGCAGGCCATCCTCGACGGCATCAAGTCCATCGAGGTCACGGTGACGCCGAAGGTCACCACCTGCGACCCGCAGCTGACGCTCACCAACACCCCGGCGAGCGTCAAGGTGCCCAGCGGGGACGTCGCGACGTTCACCGAGAAGGTCGCCGCCGCGGCCGACGCCGCACCCGGCACCTACCACTGCACGGTCGACTACCTGGTCGACGGCATGTCCCGCGGGTTCGTCGAGACGACGACCGTGCGCGTGCTCGGCCTGAGCATCAACGACGTCACGGTGAACGAGGGCTCCGGCGGCGCGCCGGTGCCGGCCACCTTCACCGTGTCGCTGCTCGGCGGCGCCAGCCCGAACCCGGTGTCGGTGCACTACGCCACCGCGAACGGCACGGCGACCGCACCGGCCGACTACCAGGCCGCCAGCGGTGACGTGACCTTCGCCCCCGGCGAAACGACCAAGCCGGTGACCGTCCTGGTCAACCCGGACACCGTCGACGAGCCGGACGAGACGTTCACCGTCACCCTGTCGGCGCCGTCCGGCGCCGGGCTGATCGACCCGACCGGCGTCGGCACGATCGTCGACGACGACCGCGACGGCGTCTTCTCCTGCACCGGCACCGCCGCGAACGTCATCGGCATCACCGCGGCCGTGGCGAACCCGGCGAACCTGCCCTGCGCCGACGACAGCCAGACCGTCCTCGACGCGACGCTCAACGCGGGCCTGATCAAGGTGCAGACCCACGCGCTGACGGCCTCGACCGACCTGGCCCCCGACAACCAGTCGGCGGCCCCGGCGGCCGGTGACCACGCGCAGGCGTCGGCCAAGATCGACAAGACCGTGATCAGCACGGTCGGGCTGACCATCGAGCTGGGCGTGATCCAGTCCCAGGCGGCGGCGACCTGCCAGCCGGCTCCGGGCGGCCTCGCCCCGGCGCTGACCGGCAGCTCGAGCGTGGCGTCGCTGAAGATCAACGGCGTCCCGGTCACCGTCGGCTCGGCCCCGGTGACCATCGCGCTGGTCATCGGCTCGCTGAAGCTGAACGGCCAGACCATCGCGAACGGCGTCGTGAAGCAGCAGGCCGTGGCGCTGGAAACCCCGCTGGCGAAGATCGTGCTGGCGGAGTCCCAGGCCGACGTGCACGGCACCGCCGCGCACCCGGCGGGCAACCCCTGCACGCGGTAGTCCGGTGAACCACCCGGGGCGGGCGGCTTCCGCCCGCCCCGGGCTCACAGCTCGTGGGCGGTCGTGTCGTCGGTGGTGACCAGCAGCGCGCTCCAGGCCGCGGCCGGGCTGATGTTGAGCAGCACCGCACGGCCGTCGAACTCCCCGGTTTCCCGGGCGCTCGAGAGGTTGAAGAACACGTCGTTGGGCCCGAGGTGGCCGTAGCGGGCCAGGTTGCCGAAGCACGCTTTCGCGATCGGGCGGCCGATCGCCTCCGACCAGTTCCGGAACGCCGCCGTGGACAGGTTCTGGGTGAGGCAGCACGGGACGTCGGCGGGGCTCAGGCCGTTGCGGCCGAGCAGGCGGGTCACCAGCGCCCGCAGCCGGTTGCGGGTCTCCACGGCCAGCCGGAACGAGTAGACCGCCGGGTCGGTGCACTCCTCCCGCCAGCGCGCGAACTCCTCGTCGCGGTATTCGACGCGGAACAGGTCCGCGTAGGCGCCGTTCGTCTCCAGCAGGATGTCCCGGATCCGGAGACTTCCCTGTCGGCGCAACAGAAGCGCGCCGCCGCTGTCGCCGTTGACGGTGACGGGGTGGCGGTAGCGCCCTGGCGTCGCGGGTTTGCTCCCGTGCAGCACGAGCACGTTCGCCAGGTCCGGGTCGGCGCGCAGCAACCCGCTCGCGGCGAGCAGCGCCGGGGTGAGGGACGCGCAGCCGAGGCCGCCGACCGAAAACGCCATCGCCCGCCCGGCGCCGAGCATCGCCTGCAGCCGGGTGGCTTCCGAGCTGACCAGCGTCCGCGGGGCCCGCGGCTCCACGGTCAGGACGACGTCGACGTCGCCGGCGTCGAGGCCCGCGGTGGCCAGCGCCCGCCGGCCGGCCCGGACGGCCAGGTCGGCCGCGGTGAGCGTGTCGGCGGCGGCCACGCGGTCGATGCCCAGTGCGGCGCAGGTCGCGCGCTCGGCGTCGGACAGCGTGCCCAGCTCCGGCAGGTCGGCGACGGCCAGGGACGTCTCCGGCAGGTACCAGGCCGAAGCGGCGAGCGCGATCACGCGAGTTCGGTGAAGGCGCCGAGGATCTCGTCGGCGAGCGCGTCCAGCCGCTCCTGGCCGACGCCACCGGCCACGGCCAGCCGCAGCGCGCCGTCGCGCACCGCACTCGTGACGACCAGCGGGAACCAGGACGCGACCGCGCGCTTGAGGTTCACCGACAGGTCCCAGCGGGTCCGCAGCAGGCGGACGCCGGAGTCGAAGGCCGACGTGTCGCTCGGGCCGTGCAGCACCAGGACCTCCGGTTCGGGCAGAGCGCGCAGCCGCGCGGTGCCCGGCGAGTCCGGCGAGAGGTGGCGCAGCATGCCGTAGCCGACGCCGTCGTTCGGCACCGACCGCGCGCGGTCGGTGATCTCCGGCAGGCAGTCCCGGGCCGCGGTGCCCGGCTCGACCGGCAGCACCAGCGGGTGCAGGGTGGTGAACCAGCCCACCGACGGGCCGCGCCCGGCCAGCCGGAACGGGTTGGGGGTGGCCTCCCCTTCGGTCATCACGAAGGCGCTCGGCGCGTCCTGCCACCGGGCCAGGCCGCAGGACACCGCGCACAGCGCCGCCTCGCGGCCCTGCGCGCCCCCGGCGGACAGCAGCGTCGCGACCGCGGGGTCGGCCAAGGTCCGGGCGGTGATGCCGTCGCCGGGCGAGCCGCCGATGGTCCCGGCGGCGGCGCCGGCCCGCAGCGTCGCCGTCCAGTAGGTCAGCTCCGCCGCGAGGTCGTCCGAAGCGGCCATCGCCCGCAGGTGCTCGGCCCATTCCCGCCACCGCGGCGGCCGCGGCGCCGGCACCGGCGTGCGACCCGCCGCGAGGTCGGCGAGCAGCACGTCCAGGTCGTCGAGAACGACCACTGTGGACATGTTGTCGAAGACGAAGTGGTTGACCAGCAACACGAGCAGGCCGCCGCGGGCGCGGCCGCGGTCGTAGTGGCGGACGCGGAACAGCGGCCCGCGCGCGGGGTCCATCTCGGCCTTCATCGCCAGGCAGTCGTCGGCGACGATCCCGAGTTCCTCGTCGGTGCTCAGCGGCGGGAGCACCATGGTGTCGAACACGTCCGCCGCGGTGACGTCGGCGACCTCGAGCCGGGCGCCCAGCGCGTTGCGCCGCACCCGGTAGCGCAGCGGTTCGTGCAGGGTCAGCAGGTGCCCGATCGCCGTCCGGATCGCGGCCGCGCCGATCCCGGGCGTGGTTTCCACCGTGTGCACGTCGACGAAGTCCCCGACGTCGTCCGGCATCCGGTGCAGGAAGCTGAGCATGATCGGGGTGGGCGGGATCGGGGTGGGCGGGATCACCTGGAGCGGCTCGGGCGCGGCGGCGGAGATCGGCGCTCCGGAGGGCACGGGGGCCGGGCCGTCGACGACGGCGGCGCGGGCCAGCTCGCCGAGCGTGCGGCACTGTAGCAGCTGCTGCGGGGTGAAGTGGACGCCGTCCTTCGCCGCCCGCGCGGCCACCCGGACCCCGAGGACCGAATCGCCGCCGAGGTCGAAGAAGTTGTCCTTCGGCGAGACCGGGCCGCCGGTCAGCAGGTCCGCGCAGATCGCGGCGAGGACCCGTTCGGCGTGGGTGACGGGGTCACTGTCCACGGGCGAAGGTGCGGTCATGGCGGGCTCCCGGTGGCGGGTGGCGGGGACCGGCTCGCCGTCGACGGCCGGCAATGCATCGAGCGGGCAGCCGGGTTCGCGCAGCACGGCGTCGAGCAGGCCGGGCAGCAGGCGGGCGAGCGCCGCCGCCGTTTCCCGGTCGAACAGGGCGGTCGCGTACTCGAAGTAGCCGTCCATCGGCCCGTCCTGCTGGTCGATGACGCCGACCGTCAGGTCGAACTTCGCGGTGCCCGGCGCGATCCCGGCGACCGTGCCGCCGTCGGAGAAGCGCGAGCAGCCGAGGCCGCCCAGCTCGGCGGTGTCCTGCGGGACGTTCTGGTAGGTGTAGGCGACGTCGAACAGCGGCTGGCGGCCGGGCTCGCGCGGCCCGCACACCGCCGAGACGATCTTCTCCAGCGGGATCTCCTCGTGGTCGAGGACCTGCGCGACGGTGTCCGCGCAGCGCCGGACCAGGTCGGTGAACGACAGCGATCCCTCGACCCGGGTGCGGAACGGCGGCAGGTTGTTGAAGTACCCCATGAGGTCGTGCGTCGCCGGGTGGGTCCGGCCTGAGGTGGCGACCCCGACGACGACGTCGGTGAACCCGGCCCAGCGGTGCAGCAGGGTGTCGACCAGGGCGAGCATCGTGACGAACGTCGTCACGCCGTGTTCGCGGCTGAACTTCCGGGCGGCTTCGGCCGCCGGTTCGGCCACGGTGAACTCCACGAGGTCGCCGTCGAAGGTCTGAGCCGCCGGGCGAGGCCGGTCCAGTGGCAGCTGCGCGGTGGGCGGCCCGGCCAGCGCGGCGCGCCAGAACCGCAGGCCGCGCTCGAGGGTCTCCCCCGTCAGCCGCTTCCGCTGCCAGGCCGCGAAATCGGCGAACTGGAAGGGCAGCTCCGGCAGGTCCGGCGCCCGGCCGGCCAGCCGCGCCTGGTACAGCTCGGTGAAGTCGCGGAAGAAGATCGTCGGCGACCAGCCGTCGAAGACGATGTGGTGGTAGGTCCACAACAGGACGTGGTCGTCTTCGGCCAGGCGCACCAGGGTGATCCGGACCAGCGGGCCGGTGGCCAGGTCGAACGGGCGGACGGCTTCCTCGTCGGCCAGCCGATGCGCCGCCGCGTTCCGCTCCGCTTCGGGCAGCGTGCTCAGGTCGTGCACGACGAGCCGGGGCCCGGGTTCGGCGAGCCGGGTGAAGGGAACGCCGTCCTCGTCGGGGATGCAGGTGCGCAGCACCTCGTGCCGGGCGAGCAGGTCGTGCACCGCGCCGGTGAGCGCGGCTTCGTCGAGGGGGCCGGACAGCCGCAGGTCGTGCGGGATGTTGTAGAGCGCGCTGCCGGGGTTCAGCCGGTCCAGGTACCACAGCTGTTCCTGGCCCGCCGAGAGCGGCAGCGGGCCGCCGCGCGGCAGCACCGTGATGGCGGGGATGTCCCCGGACGGCCCGCGCTCGGCCCGCACCGCCTCGATGCGGGCGGCGAAGGCCCGCACGGTCGTGTGGCCGTACAGGTCGGCGAAGGTCAGCTCGACACCGAAGTCGCGTTCCATCGTCCGCAGCGCGGTGATCGCCGCGATCGACGTCCCGCCGAGGGCGAAGTAGTCCGATGCCCCGGTGAGCTCGTCCTCGCCCAGCGCGCGGGCCCACACGTCGGCGACCCGGCGCTCGGTGTCCATATCGGACACGACGGCGGGTGGTGGTGCCGGGGCGGGGCTTTCGACGGCCTGTGCGCCCGGCGGGCGGCACCAGCAGCGGACGCTTTCGAGCGGGTAGGCCGGGGCTTCGATCCGCGGCACCGCCGCACCGGCGTAGTGGCGGTCCCAGTCGAGCCGGACCCCGAGCCGGTAGAGCGACGCCAGCTGCCGCAGCACCGCCCGACGGCCGGCTCCGGCGATCAGCTCGACGCAGCCGAGTTCGGGCGCCAAGCGGCGCATCGTGCGCGACAGCACGCCGCCGGTGCCCAGTTCGACCAGCACCGCGCCGTCGCGGACGAACCCGCGCACCGCCTCGGCCAGCCGTCCGGAGTCGAGGGTGGGCCCGACGGCCCGGCCCGCCGCGGCCGCCAACCCGTCCACGAGGGACAGTTCGCCGCGCGCGATCCGCACCGACAGGTTGCCCGCGCCCGAGCCGACGAGGTGGGTGTCGGGGATGCCCAGCGACCGGGCCAGCCGGTGCAGGGCGTGGTGGACGGCGACCAGCCGCGGGCCCGGCCCGTCGGGCAGCGGGTCGTCGCCGAGGACCGGCCACGCCGCGCACAGGTCCGCCCAGAGCTCGGGTTCGACGCCGCCGTCGCCGGAGAAGAGCAGGACGACCGGCGGGTCGTCCGCGGCCGGCGCGTCCGGGACGGCGGCCGACCGCAGTGCCGCCGCCAGGCCGGCGGGCTCATCGGCGACCACGGCGATCCGGAACGGGTGGTCGTCGCGGCCCCGGTTCATCGCGTGGCCGATGGCGAGCACGCCGTGCCCGCTCTCCTCGGCGAAGGCGGCGAGGCGGTCGCGATAGGTCGCGAGCGCGGAGGCCGACTTCGCCGACACCGTGACCAGGTGGCTCGTCTCCGCCGGTTCGGCGGGCTCCGCGGGCGGTGGAGGCTCCTCGACGACGGCGTGCACGTTGGTCCCGGTCAGCCCGAACGAGCTCAGGCCCGCGCGCCGCGGCCCTTCGCCGTCCCACGGGCCGAAGGCGGGGTTGACCCGCACCGGGCCGTCGAAGTCGATCAGCGGGTTGGGCGTCTCGAAGTGCGCGGTCGGGTACCGGACGCCGCGTCGCACGCTGAGCAGCACCTTGACCAGCCCGGCGACCCCGGCGGCGTTGTCCAGGTGCCCGATGTTGCCCTTGATGGAGCCGATCGCGCAGGACGGCGTCGTCACCCCCGCGTCGAGGAAGGCCTGGCGCAGGGCCTCGACCTCGACGACGTCGCCGAGCGGGGTGGCCGAGCCGTGGCACTCGACGTACCCGACGGTGGCCGGGTCGACGCCGGCGTCGGCCCAGGCCGCGGTGATCACCTCGGTCTGGGCCGCCCGGCTCGGCGCGCTCATGCTGGCCATCCGGTAGCCGTTGTGGTTGACCGCGATGCCCTTCAGCACGGCGTGCACGTGGTCGCCGTCGGCGAGCGCGGCGGGCAGCGGCTTGAGCACGACGATGCCGCCGCCTTCGCCGCCGACCGCGCCGGTGGCCTTCTCGTCGAACGGGCGGCACCGGCCCTCGGGCGATTCGACGCCGCGGACCGGGACGTGCCCGGCCGCCCGGATCGGCACCGGCCGCACGCTGACGCCGCCCGCCAGCGCCAGTTCCGCGGCCCCGCTGCGCAGCAGGGCGACGGCGTGGGCCACCGCGACCAGGCTGCCGCTGCACGCGGTGTCGAGGACGAGCGCGGGGCCGGTGAAGTCGTGCCGGTAGCTGATCCGCGCCGCGAGTGCCGCCCCGATGATGCCGAGGATCTGCTGCGGGTCCTCCTCGTCGAAGAGGTCTTCGTAGTCCGACCGCGAGCTGCCGAGGACGACCGCCGTGCGCGAGCCGCGCAGGGCCTGCGGGGCGTAGCACGCGTTCTCGAGGGCTTCGTGGGCCAGCTGCAGGATCAGCCGCTGGTGCGGGTCCATCCAGGCGGCCTCGGCCGGCGGCACGCCGAAGAACCGGTGGTCGAAGCGGTCGATCCGGTCGAGGTAGCCCATCGGCAGGTAGCCGGAGCCGGCCGCGAACCCGGTCTCCCGCAACCGGTCCGGATCCGGCTGGCCGACCACGTCCCGGCCGCCGGCGAGCAGGTCGTGCACGGCGTCCGGCCCGTGGGCGCCCGGGAGCAGGGCGGCCACCCCGATGATCGCCACGTCGTCGTTGCGCACCGGCTCCGACCTCCTAGAGCTCGTAGTCCTTCGGCGGGTTCAGGCCGCGGTCCACCGCCCGGCCCAGTTCGGCGAGCGTGGGGTGCTCCAGCATCAGGGCCAGCGCCCCGACCGTGGGGTTGTCGAACAGCGCCCGCGGCGGCAGCGCCGTGCCGAAGTCCACGCGCAGGCGGGCGGTGACCCGCAGGCACAGCAGCGAATCGCCGCCGAGGGCGAAGAAGTCGTCGTCGACGCCGACCTGCTCGACCGCGAGCACTTCGGCCCAGATCCGGCTCAGCGCCCGCTCGGTCGCGGTGCGCGGCGCGACGTAGACCGGGTCGCTCCGGACCGGCGCCGGCACCGGAGCGGGCGGGTGCTCGCGCGGGGCTGCGGTCTTCCCGGCCGGTTCGCACAGGAGGTCCACGAGTTCGCCGGCGAGGGCTTCGGCCGTGCCGCCGTCGAACAACGCCGGGTCGTACCCGAGCCGCAGGCTCAGGGGTTCGTCGTCGCGCGCGCTGCCGTGCGCGACGAGGACCAGGGGGTAGTTGGTGATCTCGACCGCGGTCAGCTCCGCCACGTGCAGCCCGCGTTCGGCCAAGGCGCCGGAGTCGAACGGGTAGTTCTCGAAGACGACGATGCTGTCGAAGAGGGCCGCCCGGGCGGGCAGCCCGCTCCAGCGGCGCAACGCGGCCAGGGAGACGTGCCCGAACCGGCGCGCCTCGGCCTGGTCGGCTTGCAGGCGCCGGAACCAGCCCGGCCGGTCTTCCGCCTCGGCGACGGTGACGCGGACCGGCACGGTGTTGACGAACATCCCGACGATGGTGTCCACACCGGGCAGCTCGGGCGGCCGGCCGGACACGACCGCGCCGAAGCAGACGTCCGGCTCGCCGCCGTGCCGGGCGAGCAGCCGGGCCCAGCAGCCCTGCACGACGGCGTTGACGGTGAGCCGGTGCCGCCGCGCGAAGGCGGCCACGCGTTCCGAGTCCACAGCGGACAGTGCCTGTTCCACTGTGGACGTCGAGCGGGTGCGGTGGGCCCGGCCGGGCGGCCGGTCGTGGGGCAACCGGGTGGGCGTGAGTCCGGAGAGGACCTTCCGCCAGTGGGTTTCGGCCGCCGTCGCGTCCTGCCGGGCCAGCCAGGCGAGGTGGTCGGCGAACGGGCGGCGCCGCTTGGCGGGCAGTCCGGAGAGGTGCGCGAGGACGTCGGTGAGCACCTCGAAGACGCTCCAGCCGTCGAGGAGGACGTGGTGGAAGGTCCAGAGCGTGCGGATCCGGGTGTCGTCCAGCCGGATCAGGGTGACCCGCATCAGCGGCGGCACGGCCGGGTCGAGCCCGGCTTCGCGGTCGGCGGCGAGCAGCTCGGCTTCGTCGGGCGCGCTCCCGTCGTGCACGGTCACCGGCAGCGTCACGGCCCGGTGCACCACCTGGACCGGTTCGCGGACGCCGGTCCAGCGGATGGCGGTACGCAGGGCGGGGATCTCGTCGACGGCCCGTCGCCAGGCGCGTTCCAAGGCGGCCGGGTCGCCGGCGCCGGTCAGGGTGAAGCAGATCTGTTCGAGGTAGGTGCCGGGTTCGGACAGGCTGTGGAACAGCATCCCGGCCTGCATCGGCGTGAGCGGGTAGACGTCCTCGACGTGACGGCCGTCGCCGAGGAGCCGATCGAGCTCGGGCTGGGTGGCCCCGGCGAGCGGGAAGTCGGAAGGGGTGCGCCCACCGGCCCCCGGCTTGGCGCAGTGGGCGGCGATTTCCCGGAGCGCGGCGAGCACCTCGGCGGCGAGGCGGGCGACGGTGTGCGGGTCGTGCACGCCTGGGGAGTAGGTCCACTCGAACTCGAGTTCGCCACTCGCGGTGACGGCCGCGGAGATGTCGAGCCGGGCGGTGCCGGTGACGTGCGGGGCGCGGCTCAGCCCGATGGCGGAAGGGGGACTGCGGAACAATTCGCCGGTCTCCGGCTCGGCGTCGAAGCGGCCGAGGTAGTTGAACGCCGCCACCGGGCGGGGCGCCGGCAGCTCGGCCTTCCCCAGGTACCGCAAGGCCCCGTGGCCCAGGCCGCGGTCCGGGGTGGCGCGCAGGCACTCCTTCACCGACTTCAGCACCGCGCCCCAGCCGCCCTCCCGCGGGATCTCCACCGGGCACGGGTACAACGTCGTGAACCACCCCACGGTCCGGGACAGGTCCACGTCGCCGAAGATCTCCTCGCGGCCGTGGCCCTCCAGTTCCAGCAGCACCCGGTCGTGTCCCGTCCAGGCACCCAGGACCCGGCCGAGCGCGCTCACCAGCACGTCGTCGATCCGGGTGCGGTACGCGGCCGGGGTGTCGCGCAGCAACGCCGCCGTCTCCTCCGCGTCGAGCCGGACCGTCACCGCGCGGGGCGGCCGCGGGTCGCCGTCGGGCGCGGCACCCGCCGCCGGGCGCCGCCAGTACGCGAGCTCGCCGTCGAACCCACCCGCCGCGACGTGCTCGGCCAGCCGTCGCGACCAGTCGCCGAACGAAGTCGTCCTCGGCGGCAGCTCCACCGGCCGCCCGGCGCGGGCCGCGCGGTAGGCCGTGCGCAGGTCGGAGAGGAGGATCCGCCACGAGACGCCGTCCACCACCAGGTGGTGGGCCGCCAGCAGCAGCCGCGAGCCGTCCAGCACCGCCGTGAACAACGCGCCGCCGTCGAGCTCGAAGAAGTCCATAGTGGACACCGAATCGACCCGGAACACCTTTTTAGGCACGGTTTCCGCGTACTCCTGCCGCCACGAATCCCCCACCCGCCGGAAGCGCAGCCGGAGGGCGTCGTGGTGGCCGACCAGCGCCGAAACCGCGGTGCGCAGCGCCGGGTGGTCGACGTCCGCGGCGAGTTCGGCCGACACCCACTGGGTGAAGTGGCCGCGGTGCTCGGTGACCGTCTCGAAGAACCAGTGCTGGATCGGCGACAGCGGCACCGCGCCGGACGGGCGGGGCGCCTCGCGCGCCGCCGGTGCCTCCCACACCCCCGCCGCGGCCAGCTCGGCCGGGGTCTGCCGGAGGAAGACGTCCTTGGCGCTCAGGCGCAGCCCGAACTGCCGGGCCCGGGCCACGACCTGGATGCCGAGGATCGAATCCCCGCCCAGCTCGAAGAAGTTGTCCTGCGATCCGACGTGCTCGACACCGAGCACCTCGGCCCACACGCGGGTCAGCAGCTCCTCGGCCGGGCCCTGGGGCGCCGTGCGGGCCCGCGCGGTCCGCGGCCGCGGCGCCGGCAGCGCCCGGCGGTCGAGCTTGCCCTGCGGCGTCAGCGGGAACCGGTCCAGCAGCACCAGCGCGCCGGGCACGAGGTGGCCCGGCAGGCTCTTCCCGAGGAACTCCCGCAACGCGGCCGGCTCGACCGCACGGCGCGGCACGACGTACCCGGCCAGCCGCTTGTGGCCGGGGGTGTCTTCCCGCGCCAGCACGACGGCCTCGGCGACGTCCGGGTGCCGCCGCAGCGCCGCCTCGACCTCGCCCACCTCGATCCGGAAGCCGCGGATCTTGACCTGGTCGTCGGACCGGCCGAGGAAGTCGAGCCCCCACTCCTCGCCGGGCCGCCAGCGCACGACGTCGCCGGTGCGGTACAGCCGGGCGCCGTCGCCGAACGGGTCGGCGACGAACCGGTCGGCGGTCAGCCCGGGCCGGTCCAGGTAGCCGCGGGCCAGGCCGCTCCCGCCGACGTACAGCTCGCCGGGTACCCCGGCCGGCACCGGGGCGAGGTGGCGGTCCAGCACCAGGCAGCGGGTGCCGGTGATCGGCCGACCGATCGGCACCGGCCGGTCGCCGTCGCCGGCCCGGACCCGGTGGCAGGCGGTGAACGTGGTGTTCTCCGTGGGCCCGTACCCGTTGACCAGCTCCAGGTCCGGCCACCGGCGCAGGACCGTCGCACACTGCCGCGGCGAAAGGACATCGCCGCCGGAAACCAGCCGCCGCAGCCCCGCGAACACGCCGGGGTCGGCCGCCGCCACCTCGTGGAACATCCCCGCGGTCAGCCACAGCGAGGTGACGCCCTCGGCGCGGACGAAGGCGCCGAGGGCGTCGATCGACGGCACGTCGTCGGGGTCGATCGCCAGCCGCGCCCCGGACAGCAGCGCGCCCCAGATTTCGAGCGTCGAGGCGTCGAACGACAGCGGCGCGTACTGCGTCGCGACGTCGTCCGGGGTGAGCCGGGCGTACGGGTCGGCGCACAGCCGGGTCACCGAACGGTGCTCGATCAGCACGCCCTTCGGCCGGCCCGACGAACCCGAGGTGTAGAGGACGCAGGCCACGTTCTCCGGCCGGGCCCGGCGCGGCGGGGCACTGCCGGGCTCTCCTCCGTCGCCGGCGATCAGCGCGCGGGCCCCGCGCGGTACCCGGTCGCGTACCGCGTGCGTCGTGACCACGGTCGTGGCCCCGGAATCGGCCAGCAACAACGCCAATCGCTCGTCCGGGTAGCGCGGGTCGAGCGGGACGTAGGCGCCGCCGGCCTTGAGGACGGCCAGCATGCCGACGACCGCGTCGATGCCCCGCGGCACGCACAGGCCGATCCGGACGTCCGGCCCGGCGCCGTGCGCGATCAGGCCGTGCGCGAGCCGGTTCGCGCAGGTGTTCAGCTCCCGGTAGGTCAACGCCGTGCCGGCGCAGGTCACCGCGAGGGCGTCCGGGCGCTCGCGGACGCGCTCGGCGAAGACGTCGAGCACGGTCAGCCCGGGCCCGTCCGCCGTCGAACGTCCCAGCGCGAGCAGCTCGCGTCGTTGCGCGGGCGCCGGGAACGGCAGCCGGGACAACCGGCGGGACGGGTCGTCGGCGATGCCCGCGAGCAGGACCAGGAGGTTTTCGGCCAGCCGGCGGATCGTGTCCGCGTCGAAGAGTTCGGTGCTGTACTCGGCGGTGGCCCGCAGGCCGCCGTCGCGCGGCTCGAACTCCAGGGTGAGGTCGAACTGCGCCGAGCGCCGGGGCAGGTCGAGCTCCGCCACCGCCAGGCCGCTGAGCTCGGGGACCGCGGACGGCGCGTTCTGCAGCACCACCATGGCGTTGATCAGCGGCGAGCGGCTCGCGTCGCGCTCCGGGGCGAGCAGCTCGACCAGGCGGCCGAACGGGACGTCGTCGTGGCCCATCGCGTCGAGCACCGTCGAGCGGACGCCGGTCAGGAAGTCCGCGAAGGAGGAATCTCCATCGAATCGGGAGCGGAGCACGACGGTGTTGACGAAGAAGCCGACGAGGCCCGCCAGTTCGTCCCAGGGGCGCCCGGCGGTCACCGTGCCGATCGCGATGTCGCGCTGACCGGTGTAGCGCGCGAAGAGGACCTGCGCCGCCGCGATCAGGGTCATGAAAAGCGTGGCGCCGCGCGCGCGGCCGAGCTCGGCCAACCGGGTCGTCACGGCCGGGGGCACGGTGAACCGGTGCGTCGCGCCCGCCGTCCCCCGCACGGCGGGCCGCGGCCGGTCGGTGGGCAGCTCGAGCGCGGGCACCCCGGCCAGCTGCCGTTCCCAGTAGGCGATCCGGTCGTCCAGTTCGGGACCGGCGAGCCGGTCGCGTTGCCAGGCGGCGAAGTCGGCGTAGCGCAACGGCAACGGGGGCAGTTCGGCCGCCGCGTCCGAGTACAGCCGGCCGAGCTCGACGGCGAGCACGCCCATCGACCAGCCGTCGGTGACGATGTGGTGCAGCACCAGCAGGAGCAGGTGGTCGCCCTCGCCCAGTTCGAACACCGTCGCCCGGAACAGCGGGCCGCGGGCGAGGTCGAACGGCCGTTGCACCTCGGCGAGCAGCTCACGCTCGACGTCTCCGGCGGCCCGGACCTCCGGCCGGACCGCCCGCGGCGGCCCGACGACCTGCACACCCCGCCCGCGCACGGTGGGGAACGTCGTGCGCAGCGATTCGTGGCGCTCGGTCAGCGCCGTGAGCGCGGCGGTGAGCGCGTCGAGGGAAAGCGGCCCGCGCAGCCGGAAACCCGCGCTGGTGTTGTATTCGGCGCCGCCGGGGGCGAGCTGGTCGAGGAACCAGAGCCGCTCCTGCCCGGACGACAGCGGCAGCGCGGTGCCCGGCGCCGTCCGCACCGGCGCGCGGCCGGTGTGCGCGGCCGGGAGGGCCGCCGCGAGCCCGGCGACCGTCCGGTGCTCGAAGACGGCCTGGGCGGGCAGTGCCGTGCCCAGGCGCCGGTTGAGCGTGCCGGCCACCCGCATGGCGAGGATCGAGTCCCCGCCCAGCTCGACGAAGTCGTCTTCCGCTCCGACGCGGTCCAGGCCGAGCGCCTCGCGCCAGACGTCGGCGACCAGTTCCTCCGCCGGGTTCCGGGGCGCGGAGACGTCACCGCCGGGGCGGCCGGGCTCGGGCAGGGCGCGGCGATCGACTTTGCCGCTGCCGGTCAGCGGCAGGGCGGCCAGCTCGACGAACCGGGCGGGCACCAGGTGCTCCGGGACGCGGCCGCGCAGGTAGGCCCGCAGCCCGGTCACGGACGCGGTCTTCGGCACGACGTAGGCGACGAGGTGGTCGGTGTCGCGGCCGTCCCGTCTCGCCACGACGGCCGCGGCGGCCAGCCCGGGGTGGCCCAGCAGGGCCGCTTCGGCGTCGGCGGGGTCGACCCGGATGCCGCGGATCTTGACCTGCCCGTCGGCGCGGCCGAGGAAGTCCAGCAAGCCGTCTTCCCGGCGGCGCACGCGGTCGCCGGTGCGGTACATCCGCGAGCCGGGCGGCCCGGCCGGATCGGCGACGAAGGAGGCGGCCGTCGCCCCGGGACGGCCGAGGTAGCCGCGCGTCAGGCCGGGGCCGGCCAGGTAGAGCTCGCCCTCCGCGGCCGGCCGCAGCCCGGCGTCCAGCACCTGGGCCCGGGTGCCCGCGACGGGCCGGCCGAGCACCGCGCGGCCTTCGGGAACGGTGTCGCCGACCAGACTGTCCACTGTGGTCTCGGTGGTGCCGTAGGCGGTCCGGACCACGACCCCGGCGCCCGTCAAGGCGGCACCGAGATCCGGGCCGACGGGCTCGCCCCCGGTGACGACCACCCGTGGCCTCGCGGGGCCGTCCAGCAGACCGGCGAGCAGGAGCATCCGGAGGTGGGAAGGGGTCGCGTCGAGCACGTCGGCCCGCGCGGCGGCCAGCGCGGCGACGGTCTCCCGCGGGTCGGCCCGGTCCAGTACGTGCAGTTCGTGCCCGGCGAGCATCCACAGGAGCGGATCCCAGGAGGCGTCGAAGGACAGGGCGGCGGTGTGGGCCACCCGCAGCCGCTCGCGCGCGGTTTCGAAGATTCCGGCGTGGTGGGCGGCGAAGAGGGCGAGGAGCCCGCGGTGGGTGCCGAGCACACCCCGGGGCTGCCCGGTCGAGCCGGAGGTGTAGAGGACGTAGGCGAGGTTGTCGGGCCGGATCCGCGGAAGGGCGACGGCCGGGCGGTCGCCGCCGCCCGAGACGAACACCGGGACGCACTCCGGTGGCAGGCTGCCGGCCAGGTCCGGCTCGGTCAGCACCAGCGTGACGCCCGCGTCGGCCAGCAGTGCGGCCCGATGCCGCGCCGGGTGCGCCGGATCCAGCGGGACGTACGCCGCGCCCGCCTTCAACACGCCGAACACCGCCACCACCATGTCCACGCCGCGCTCGACCAGAAGCCCGACCCGGGTCTCCGAGGCCGCCCCGTGCCCGGCCAGCCGCGCGGCCACTTCGTCGCTGCGGGCAGCCAGTTCCGCGTAGCTCACCCGGGCCCGGCCGCACACCACCGCGGTTTCCGCGGGGGTGCGGGCCACCCGGTGGGCCAGCAGATCGCCCACGCTGCTCAATGGTCCGGTCGTGGTAGTCATCCCCAGAATTCCCATGCACGGTGCCGGAATTCCGGCGGTGCCGAACTCCGGATACTTCCAGCGGCTTCGCGCCCCCGGCAAGCCGCCGATCGAGGGATCGGCCGTCACTGTCCATAATTGCCGCCGACCACAACGGAAATTGATCGTCCATTCTGGACACTCGAGATTTCGCGCAAGCGATTACGCCGTTCGGCGCCGCCGGTGCGCCGCGGACCGTGTTAGCTTCGAACGGGGGCATTGGTCGAGGGAGGGCGCGTGGCAGGCCATCAGCCGGTGAACGCCGACGTCACCGCCGAGGAGATCTTGGCCGGATTGACGGACTTCTTCGCCACCGCGACGGCCGGGAACACCCCCGGCCCCGATGAGGACTACTTCGCGCTGGGACTGGTGAATTCGCTGCTGGCGCTCGAGCTCGTGGCGCACGTCGAACGCCGGTTCGGCATCGAAGTCGCCGTCGAGGACCTCGACCTCGACAATTTCCGGACCATGCACCGCGTCACCGCCTTCGTGCTCCGGAAACGATCGGCCGGAATTCCGTGACCACAATGGACTCCGCCGCGTTCGCGGCCGGGCTGCGGCCGGAAGCCGCGGGCTGGGACGTCCGCGGCGCCCTGCCCGCCGAAGTCCTCAACGCGGTGGCGCACGCCGGTTTCCTGGCCGCCGACCTGCCCGCTTCCGCCGGCGGCGCCGGCCGCACGCAGCCCGAGCTCGGTGCGCTCTGCGCCGACTTCGGCGGGGTGTGCAGTGCCTTGCGCGCCCTGATCACGGTGCAGGGCATGGTCGCCGCGGCCGTCCTGCGCTGGGGCACCGCCGAACAGCGCGCCCGCTGGCTGCCGACCCTCGCGCGCGGCGACGTCCTCGCCGGGTTCGCGGCCACCGAAGCCGGCGCGGGAAGCGAGCTCTCCGCGGTGACGACGTCCGCCGAGCGTACGGGCCGGCAGATACGCCTGCGGGGGCGCAAGCGGTGGGTCACCTTCGGGCAGCTCGCCGACGTCTTCCTGGTGCTCGCCACCTGCGCGGGCCGTCTCGTCACCGTGCTCGTCGAAGCCGACCGGCCGGGGATCACGGCCGAGCCGGTGCGGGGCCAGCTGGGGATGCGCGCGGCGCAGCTGGCCCACGTGGGGTTCGACGACGTGCTCGTGCCCGCCGGAAACCTGCTCGCGCCACCGGGATTCGGCCTGTCCCACGTCACGGCGACGGCGCTGGACCACGGCCGGTTCACCGTCGCCTGGGGCTGCGTCGGCCTGGCGGACGCCTGCCTGCGCGCCGCCGCGGAACACGCCGCGGGCCGCGTGCAGGGCGGCGTCCGGCTGGCCGGGCACCAGACCGTGCGCGCCCTGCTCGGCCGCAGCCTGGCCGACACGAGTGCCGCGCGCGAGCTGTGCGCCCGCGCGGCAGTCCTGCGGGAGAACGGCGATCCGGACGCCGTCGCCGGGACCGTGCTGGCCAAGTACGCCGCCGCCCGGTCGGCCGCCGCGGTCGCCGACCGGGCCGGGCAGGTGCTCGGCGCGGCGGGCTGCGCGGAAGACAGCCTGGTGGGCCGGTTCTTCCGCGACGCCAAGGTCATGCGGATCATCGAAGGCCCCGACGAAGTCGCCGAACAGCAGCTCGGCGAGTACGCCTTGCGGTGGCGGCCGTGAGCACCGTCAAGTGCCTGGTCTGGGACCTCGACGACACGCTCTGGGACGGCGTGGTGCTCGAAGGCGACCGGCCGCGGCCGTTCCCCGCCGCGGTCGAGGCGCTGCACACGCTGGACCGGCGCGGCATCCTGCACGCCGTGGCGGGCCGCGGCGAGCTCGCCCGCGCCACCGGGCACCTGGCCGAACACGGCCTGGCGGAGCTGTTCTGCGCGGTCGAAGTCGGCTGGGGCGAGAAGTCCGCGGCGATCCGCCGCATCGCCGCGGAGCTGAACATCGGCCTGGACACCATCGCCTTCGCCGACAACGACCCGGCCGAGCGCGCCGAGGTCGCCGCCGCGCTGCCGATGGT
This sequence comes from Amycolatopsis mediterranei, assembly GCF_026017845.1. NCBI lineage: Bacteria > Bacillati > Actinomycetota > Actinomycetes > Pseudonocardiales > Pseudonocardiaceae > Amycolatopsis > Amycolatopsis mediterranei. The sequence goes on along the minus strand of NZ_CP100416.1, from coordinate 4,730,879 downwards.
CCGCTGCTACCCCGCCGAGCGCGTCGGCGAGCTCGCCGGCCTGTCGGAGTTCCGGCCGGAGCTGGTGACCGGTGAGTCGCGCCGGCGCCGCCACCGGTACCTCGCCGAACGCACGCGGGCCGCGGCCGAGCGCGCCTTCCCCGGTTCCCCGCCCGAATTCCTCGCCTCGCTCGGCCTCACGATGACCGTGCGCGCCGCCACCGAGGCGGACTTCGCCCGCGCGCACGAGCTCACCCTCCGGACCCACCAGCTCAACACCACCGGCCGCACCCTCGACACGGCCCAGCTGCGCGAACTGTGCGCGGCCGCGGACCACGAGGTGCTCGTCGCGGACGTGACCGACCGGTTCGGCGCGCACGGCACCGTCGGGCTCGCCGTGCTCCGCCACGACGGTGCCGACGTCGTCCTCGAGCTGCTCCTGACGTCGTGCCGGGTGCTCAACCGCGGGATCGGCACCGTCCTGCTCGGCCACCTCGTGCGGGACGTCCTCGCGCGCGGACGGCGTCCGGTCGCCCGCTTCGTCCCCACCGCGGCCAACCGGATCATGCTGGTGACGCTGCGGTTCGCCGGATTCGCGCCGGCCGGCTCCGACGTGCTGGTCTTCGACCCGCGGCGGCCGCCACCGCCGCCGCCCGGGCACGTCCGCATCCTCGACGGGAGGGACCGGTGAAGATCGGGATCGTGGGGGCCGGGGTGATGGGCACCGGCGTCGCGCAGTGCTTCGCCGCGGCCGGGCACGAAGTCGTCGTCGCCGACACCGACCCGCGGGCGCTGGACCGGGGCCCGGAGCGGATCCGGGCCGGCCTGCGGATGGCGGCGCTGCTCGGCGACCGCCCGCCGGCCACGGTCCCGGACCGGATCCGGTGGACCGGCCGGCTCGACGAGCTGGGCGGCAGCGAATTCGTCGTCGAGTGCGCGGCGGAACGCCTGGCCGTGAAGGAAACCCTGTTCGCCGAACTCGATCGGCTCTGTCCCGCCGCGACGGTCCTCGCCTCGTGCACGTCCGCGGTCCCGATCGGCCGCCTGGCCGCGGCGACCGCCCGCGCCGACCGTGTCATCGGCACCCACTTCATGAACCCGGCGCCGCTGAAGGACACCGTCGAGGTGGTCCGCGCGGCCGCCACCGGCGCGGAGACCCTGCGCGCCACCACGGATCTGCTGACCGGGCTCGGCAAACGCGCGATCGTGGTCGCCGACGGCCCCGGCTTCGTCGCCAACCGCGTGCTGATGGCCACGATCAACGAGGCGATCGCGACGGTCGGGGACGGCGTCGCCGACGCCGCAACGGTCGACCAGGTCTTCGAGAAGTGCTTCGGCCACGCCATGGGCCCGCTGCGCACGGCCGACCTCATCGGGCTCGACGTCATCCTGGACACCTTGGTGGTGCTGCTGGAGTGCACCGGGCAACCGATGTACCGCCCGTGCCCACTGCTGACCGAGCTCGTCGGAACGGGCAGGCTGGGCCGCAAGACCGGCCGGGGCCTGCACGCCTACCCGGGAGGCTGAGCCACGATCGGCAGCAGTTCGAGCGTCTCGTCCGCCAGCCGGTCCGCACCCTCGCGGAAGTCTTCGTCGAGCTTGCGGAACAGCGTCTCGGCCTGGATGGCGGGCCAGTCGCGGGGCAGGTGCCCGGCCGGCAGGTGCGGATCCCGGCGGACGACGTGCAGCCAGTCCGAGTGCAGCATCAGCCGGCGCGTGAGGTCGTCCGGGAACGCCGGCTTCCCGCCGTCCCACTTGTCCAGGAAGTCGTGGTAGCGCGCGGCGATCGTCGCCGTGTCGAAGGCTTTGCCGACGAGCTCGGCCGCTTCCGTCGGCTTCGCCGGGTGGGCCGTGAAGACGGTGACGTGCCCGTCGAGGCCGAGCTGCTCGACGATGGCCGTGACGTCCCGGACGCCGGGGGCGACCCACAAGCCGTTCTGCAGCAGGCCGAATCCGGCCCAGGTCAGTTGCCGGCGCAGGTCGTGCCGGTCGCCGCGGCGGGTGTCGGGCAGGGAAAAGCCGACCAGGGTCCAGGCGCCGTCCTCGGCCCGGTTGACCGCGCCGGTCTCCCAGATCCGCCGCCTGCCGTCCTCGAGGACCGCGGCGAGGCGCTCGCCGAGACCGAAGTAGACCTTCCGCCCGTGCCGGTGGCGGGTCAGCAACCCGGTGCCCGCCATGCGGGTCAGCGTCGAGCGGACCGCCTCCTCCGAGACGCCGACGCGGCCGAACACGTCGATCACGCTGCCGGAATAGATCGCGCTCGCCCGGCCGAGCAGGTGGATGCCCAGGAACGTGAGCATGACGGACTTCGGGCGGGGCCCGGAGCCGGTCTCGGCGGGATGCGTCACGACCGTCAGCCTAACCGGCCCGGTCACCACCTGATGTTGTGCAGAATATTGACGGCCGTCATCGTGCTGACTAACGTTGGGGCCCGCTCCCCCGAAGCACGGCCCCCCAGACCCGCCCCCAAAGACGAGGGTGAACCTCATGAGCACTCAGCTCCGCAGAGCGGTCGCGTCCAGCTTTCTCGGCAGTCTCATCGAGTACTACGACTTCCTGCTCTACGCCACGGCGAGCGCGGTGGTCTTCGGCAAGGTCTTCTTCGCCGACCTCGATCCGGCACTGGCGACCGTCGCCAGCTTCGGCACGTTCACCACCGGCTATCTCGCCCGCCCGCTCGGCGGCCTGATCTTCGGCCACTTCGGCGACCGCCTGGGCCGCAAGCGGATGCTCGTGCTGACGATGACCCTGATGGGCGTCGCGAGCTTCCTGATCGGCCTGCTCCCCGGCTACGACCAAATCGGCCCGGTCGCCCCGCTCGGCCTGGTCCTGCTCCGGGTCGTCCAGGGCATCGCGGTCGGCGGCGAGTGGGGCGGCGCCGTGCTGATGTCCGCCGAGCACGCACGCTCGCGCCGCGGGCTGTGGGCCGGCTTCACCAATGCCGGCGCGCCGAGCGGCATGGTCGTTTCGACGCTCGTCATGTCCGCCACCGCCGGGCTCACCTCCGAAGCGGACTTCCTCGCCTGGGGCTGGCGGATCCCGTTCCTGTTCAGCATCGTCCTGCTCGCCATCGGCCTGTTCGTGCGCTCCCGCGTCGACGAGACGCCCGCGTTCCTGGCCGCCCGCAAGGAAGAACGCCGCCGGCTCCCGGTCGTCGCCGTGCTGCGGGACCACCCGCGGGTGCTGCTGCTGAGCGTCGGTGTCGGGCTCGCCGCGTTCGTCGTCCAGGCCACGCTGACCACCTTCGTGCTCGCTTACGGCGTCCAGCACGGGCACCCGCGACAAGAGGTGCTCAACGCGCTCACCCTGTCGTCGGCCTGCGCGGTGGCCGGGATCCTGCTGTGGTCCGCGCTGTCCGACCGGATCGGCCGCCGCCCGGTCGTCCTGGCCGGCGTGGCCGCCATGGCGGTCTTCGGGTTCCTGCTGTTCCCGATGGTCCGCAGCGGCAGCGGCCTGCTGCTGGTCCTGGCGCTGGTGATCGGCCAAGGTGTGATCCACCCGATGATGTACGGCCCGCTGGCCGCGCTCTACTCCGAGCTCTTCGCCACCGAAAACCGGTACACCGGCGCGTCGCTGGGCTACCAGCTCGCCGGGCTCGGCGCCGGGTTCGCCCCGCTGATCTTCGCCGAGCTCCAGCGCGCCAACGGCGGCGGTTCGACCACGCCGGTGTCGTGGACCATCGCCGCGTTCTGCGTCCTGTCCGCCGGCTGCGTGCTGGCGCTGCGGGAGACCCACCACCGTGACCTCGCACCGGAGCCGGCCGTCCCCGCGGCCGCCCAGCGGGAAGGGAACCGAGCATGAGCAAGTGGCTCCGCCGGATCGGCGTCCTCGCCACGGCGACGCTGACCGCGTTCGGCCTCACCACGGGAAGCGCGGCGCAGGCCGCCACCCCCGTGCACTACACCGGCGTGCTGCCGGACGGCGCGAGCTGGGTGGCGGACGTGCCGGGCGCCTGGAACGGCACCGTCATCCTCTACAGCCACGGCTTCGGCCCCCTGGTAGCGCGCGACGCCCCGGACGAGCCGACCGGGCAGGCCCTGCTCGCGGCCGGCTACGCGCTGGTCGGCTCGTCCTACAGCGGGACGTCGCTGTGGGCGCTCGCCTCCGCGCCGCGCGACCAGTTCGCCTCGCTCGACGAGCTGGTGCGGAAGATCGGCGAACCCCGCCGGACCATCGCGTGGGGCACGTCGATGGGCGGGCTGGTCAGCGCGCTCGAAGCCGAGTCCGGCCACCGGCGGCTCGACGGCGCGTTGACCACGTGCGGCCTGGTCGCCGGCGCGCTGAACCTGAACAACTACCAGCTCGACGGCGAATACGCGCTGTCCCGCCTGCTCGCGCCGGCGCAGCCGGTGAAGCTCGTCCGCTACGCGAGCGCCGAGGAAGCGAGCGCGGCGGGCGCGGCGCTGACGAAGATCGTCACCGACGGACAGGGCACCGCGGCCGGCCGGGCGCGGATCGCCCTCGGTGCCGCGCTGATGAACACGCCGCCGTGGCTGACCGGTGAAGCGCCGCCCGGGCCCGCCGACTACGCGGGTCAGGAACAGCAGCAACAACAGGCCCTCGCGCAGTTCGTGCTCGGTTTCGTGGTGCCCGGGCGCTACCAGATCGAACAGGCGGCCGGCGGGAACAGCGCGTTCAACGCCGGAGTCGACTACCGCGCCCTGCTGTCCGGCAGCCCGCTCGCGCGGCAGGTCCGGGCGCTGTACCGCACCGCGGGCCTCGACCTCGACGCCGACCTGGCCGAGCTGACCCGCCACGCGGACGTCACGCCCGACCGGCAGGCCGTCGGCACCCTCGCGCGCACGTCGATGGCGACCGGACGGCTCCGCGTTCCGGAGCTGAACCTCCACACCACCGCCGACCACCTGGTCCCGGTCGAGCAGGAGAACTCCTACGCCCACCGCGTCCGCGCGGCCGGGCGGGAACCGTTGCTGCGCCAGGCTTACGTCGGCGCGGCCGGGCACTGCGCGTTCCGGCCGTCCGAGACCCTGGCGGCGTTGCACGCCCTGGAATCCCAGGTCGACACCGGCCACTGGCCCGACCTCCGGCCCGAGCGCCTCAACGCGGCCGCGGCCGCACTCGGCGCGCCGGGCCGCTACCTCCGCTACACGCCGGCCCCGCTCACCGGCTCGGACCGCCGCTGAAGACCGCCGCTGAGGCAAGGGCGCGGCCGGTTCGCGGCCGCCCCCTTGCGTCTCGGTAAATTTACCCTTTCCAAACTTGCATTTGATGTTAAGCTGCGGCTTCCCTAGCGTGGTCGGCATGAACCTCACCGTCCTCGCGGCGTCCGGCCGCACCGGACTCGCCCTCACCCGGGAAGCCCTGCGGCGCGGGCACACCGTCACCGCGATCGCCCGCGACCCGGGCCGCATCGCCGTTCCCGATCCGGCAGGTCTGCACCGGGTGGCGGGCGACGTCGAAGATCCCGCGAGCATCGCCGCCGTCGTCGACGCGGACTCGATCGTCCTTTCCGCGCTCGGCACCGACCGGGCGGGCACCCTGCTGGCCGGGGCCAAGGCGGTGGTCGCCGCCGGGCCGCGGCGGATCATCTGGCTCGGGGCCTACGGCACGGGCCGCTCCGCCGAGGCGGCCGGCGAGGCCGCCGGCATGCTCTCGAAGCTGCTGGGCGACCGGCTCGGCGACAAGGTCGAAGCCGACGGCACCGTGCTGGCGGCCGGCGGCACGGTGTTCCACGCCGGGCTGCTCGACGACGGACCGGAAAGCCCGCACCGGCGCACGGTCGGGCTCGAGGCCGCACCGCCGCTGGACCTGACGGCGACGATCAGCCGGGAGACCGTGGCCGCGGCGATGCTCGACGAGGCCGAAACCCCGCGGTTCGCGGGCGCCGTCGCACTGGTGCTGCCCGCCTAGCGCGGCCACGGCGGTCGCCGCGCTAGGCGGCGGTGATCTCCTCGAACGCGGCCCGCACCTGGTCGCGCAGCCACGTGTGGGCCGGGTCGGAGTCGTAGCGCTGGTGCCAGGTGCCGCAGATCTCCGCCGCCGGGGATTCGGCCGGCAGCGGACGGGTGATCAGCCCGAACGCGTCGATCAGCGGCCGGCCGAGGACGGCCGTACAGCTGACCAGCACGTTGCTGCGGACGGCCAGCTGCAGCGCGGTGGCGAGGGTCGCCACCGACGCGACGACCCGGCGGCGCAGGCCGTCCGCGGCCAGCACCTCGTCGATCGGCGCGGTGAGCCGGCCGCGGCGGGAGACCAGCACGTGCGGGTGCGCGGCGAACGCCGCCAGGTCGAGGCCGTCGGCACCCGGGTGTCCCGGGCGCATCGCCACGACGAGCGTGTCGGCCCCGAACACGGCCGACCGGAACTCGGGCAGGTGCGGCCGGCCACCGCCGATCTCCAGGTCGACGCGGCCGTGCCGCAGGTCGTCGGTGTCGGCGGAGTGTTCGGCCAGCACCCGCAGCTGGACGCCGGGAGCCTGCTCCTGGATCCGGCCGGCCAGCACCGGGACCACCGACGTGGCGAGGGCGTCGTGGCACTGGATCGTGAACGTGCGGTCCAGTTCGCCGAGGTTCAGCTCGCGGGCCGGCAGGAGCACCTCGCGAGCCTGCCGGACCAGCCGGTGCACGTCCTCGCGGATCGCCATGGCGTACGGCGTGGGCACCATCGCGTGGCCGGTGCGGACCAGGATGTCGTCGCCGGTCACCGCGCGCAGCCGGCCGAGGGTGCGGCTGACCGCGGGTGAGGACAGGTGCAGCCGCTCGGCCGCGCCCATCACGCTGCCCTCTTCGAGCAGCGCGTCGAGCACCGTGAGCAAGTTCAAGTCGAGTTGCACGAACCCAAGACAACCACAGGAGTTGAGCCGAACCATGAGCCAGGACCTGCTCACCGCCACCGCCGCTGCCGTCCGCGAGGCGGGGGCCCGGATGCTGGAGCGCTACTCCCCCACGTCCCGCCCGTCCGGGCTGACCGAACTGCCGGCGGCCCTGCACGCCAACGACGCCGCCGTCACCGACGTGCTGCGGCCGGCGTTGACCGCGATCCGGCCGGAGGCGCAGTGGCTCGACGACGAACACGGCTCCGGGCCGATGCCCGCGGGCGAGTGGTGGCTCATCGACCCCGTTGGCGGCAACATGAACGCCGTGCAGGGCATGCCCGACTGGAACATCGGCGTGAGCCTCGTCCGCGACGGGCGTCCCGTGCTGGCCGTGCTCTTCTTCCCGGTGCTCGACGAACTGTTCACCGCCCGCGAAGGCGGCGGGGCACACCTGAACGGCGAGCGGCTGCGGGTCTCCGCCAAGACGTCGCTGGACGGCGCGCTGACGGGCACCGGCCAGGCCCAGGCCGGCCAGGACGCCGAGCTGCTCGCCCGGATGGGCGCCTCGTTCGCCGCGATGTCCGAGGCCGCGCTCTACGTGCGGATCTCCGTCCCGGTGACCCACCAGCTCGCCCAGGTCGCCGCGGGCCGGATGGACCTGCACTGGCAGTTCGACAACGTCCGCTCCCACGCGGCCGGCGTGCTGCTGGTCCAGGAAGCCGGTGGCGTCGTCACCGACCTCGACGGCGGGCCGTGGGACCTGACGAGCCGGGCGTACCTGGCCGCCGCGCCCGGGGTGCACACCGCCGCGCTGAAGATCCTCACCGCCTGACGGCGCCGGGTCACGCGGTGATGAGGTCTCGCGCCTTCTTCACGACCGGTGAGGGCCCGCCGTCGTAGTCGTAGTTGCTGAGGATCACCGTCACCCACCCGGTGTCCGGGTACATCTGGAAGTCGGTCGACGTGCCGGGGGCACCGCCACCGTGGCCGGTCACCCACTGGCCGCCGACCAGCAGCGTCACCGGGCCGTAGCACTGGAAGACGGCGTGCGGCGCCCCGGGCGTGCCGCCGGGCGGCGGCGGGCCGGGCTGCGGCGGTGGGGGCACCTTGCCGTTCAGCGTGATGCCCGTGAAGGCGCGGTCGAGCAGCTTCGAGCCCTGCAGCGCGGCCGCGAAGTTCGCCATGTCGGCGCACGTCGCGAACGCGTCGCCGGCGGGAGTGCCGACGTACAGCCGTTGGTCGATGGTGTCGGTGCGTCCGCCGGACGGCTGTTTCGCGTAGGGGTGGGCGATGCGGGGGTCCGTGTGCCACTGCGGCCGGGTGTAGAAGTCCGTGGCGGTCATGCCGGCCGGCCGGAACACGTGCTCGCGCACGTAGTCGTAGTAGGACGTCCCGGACACCTGGGCCACGATCGCGCCGAGCAGGTGGTAGGCCGCGTTGCTGTAGCGGGACCCGGCTCCCGGCGCGAACTCCAGTGAAGTGCGCCGGATGTAGTCCGTCGTGCCGGTCATCACCTGATCGGCGTCGGTCCAGGTGAGCGCTTCCTCGAGGTACCCGGGCATCGTGAAGGTGTCACCGAGCCCGGACGTGTGGGTGAGGAGGTGGTGGACTTGCACCGTGTCGGCGATCTCGGCCGGGAAACCGCTGAGGAACGTGCCCAGCGTGCTGGTGTACGCGATCTTGCCGGCCTGCGCGAGCTGGGCGATGGCCACCGCCGTGAAGAGCTTCGTCACCGAGGCCATGGCGAACCGGGTGTCCGGGCCGTTGGGAGCGGCGTCGTTGGCCCGGCCGTAGGACCTGGCCAGCACGGGCCGTCCGCGGTGGACCAGCAGCAGACTGCCGGAGAACGCATCCGCGGCCGCCTGTTCCCGGACGAACCGGTCGAACGCGCGCACGTCGACGGAGGTGGAGCTGAGGGTGGTGCCGGAGGCCGCTCCGGCGACAGCGCCGGTGGCGAGCAGCGCGCCGGAGGCGCCGAGCAGGCCGAGGACGGATCGTCGTGTCGTGGTCATGGCCGAAAGGTCTACCGAGCCCGGCCGATCGAGGACCGATGGCCGGCCCATACGTGATCCATATGTCGCGCGCGGGACACTGGCCGGGTGCGGGTGCTGCTGGTCGAAGACGAGCAACCGTTGGCCAAGTACGTCGCGGCCGGGCTGCGCAAGCACGGGTTCGCCGTCGACGTCGCGTTCGACGGGCGCACCGCCCTGGACAAGTGCACGGTGACGCCCTACGACGTCGTCGTCCTGGACCGGGATCTGCCCGTGGTGCACGGGGACGCGGTGTGCCGCGAGCTCGCCGGGCACGGCACGGCGCGGGTCCTGATGCTCACCGCGTCCGGCACGGTCGAGGACCGGGTCGAGGGGCTCACGCTGGGCGCCGACGACTACCTCGGCAAGCCGTTCGCCTTCTCCGAGCTCGTCGCCAGGGTGCGCGCGCTGTCCCGCCGCAGCACACCCGCGATGCCACCGGTCCTGCGGGCCGGCGGCGTGGTGCTCGATCCCGCGCGGCGCACCGCGGAGCGGGCCGGCCGGCTCCTGCACCTGACGCCCAAGGAGTTCGGCGTGCTCGAGCACCTGCTCGCCGCGGACGGCGCGGTGGTGAGCGCGGAAACGTTGCTGGACAAGGTGTGGGACGAGCACGCCGACCCGTTCACCAACGCGGTCCGGATCACCGTCGGCACGTTGCGGCGCAAGCTCGGCGACCCGCCGCCCATCGAGACCGTGCCGAGCGCCGGCTACCGGATCGTCCCGTGACCGCCCGCGGCCGGCTCACGATCCTGTACGCCGCACTGGTCTTCGCCGCCGGCACCCTCTTGACCACGCTCACCTACCTGCTGCTGCGCGGGAACGGCGGCCATCGGATCTCGGTCGTCACGCTCGGCCCGTCGCCGGCGGGGCCGGACGCGATACCGCCGTTGCCGCCATCGGTCACGGCGGTCACCCTCACCGGCTTCATCACGCAGGCCGCGATCGCGCTCGCGGTGGTGACGGCGCTCGCCGCGGTCGCCGGGTGGCTGGTGGCCGGGCGGGTGCTGCGGCCCATCCGCACGATCTCCGCCACCGCACAACGGCTTTCGGCGGAGAACCTGTCCGAGCGGGTGCCGGTCACCACGCCCCTCGACGAGCTCGCCACCTTGGCCGGCACCGTCAACGGGATGCTGGACCGCATTTCCGACGGCGTCGCCGAACGCGACCGCGTGCTCGCGAGCCAACGCCTGTTCACCGCCAACGCCGCCCACGAACTGCGCACCCCGCTGACCACCATGCGCACCGCCATCGACGTCACCCTCGACAGCCGGCCCGGTACCGCGGAACTGCTGGCCATGGCCGCCGACGTCCGGACCGCCGTCGAGCAGAGCCGGCGCACCCTCGACGGGCTCTTGGCGCTGGCCCGCAGCCAGGCCGGCGCCGGTGTCCGGCACCGCGTCGACCTCGCCGAGGTTGTGGCCAACAGCCTCGACGGGGTTGACCTCACCGTGCGGGCCGACCTGCGGCCCGCGCCGGTCCGCGGTGACCCGGTCCTGCTGGACCGCCTGTGCGGCAACCTGGTCGACAACGCCGTTCGCCACAACCGGTCCGGAGGCCACGTCGAGGTCGCCACCGGCGGCACCGACGGGCGGGCGTTCCTGCGCATCGGGAACAGCGGCGTGCCGATCCCGCCGGAGGCCGTCGACCGGCTCCGGGAGCCGTTCGTCCGCGGCGACGGCACCCGGATCCACACCGGCCGCGGGACCGGCCTCGGACTGTCCATCGTGGACGCGATCGTCGCCGCGCACCGGGGGGAGCTCACCCTCGCCGCTCGTCCGGCCGGTGGGCTGGACGTCGTCGTCCACCTCCCGTCCGGCGAACACCTCGGCTGAGCCGGTCCGCGCCGGCGGGGGTGCGGGCCCCGCCGGCGCGCTTGCCGCAAAAGCGGTCAGCCGCTCAGCCCGAAGAAGGTGACGGCGGCCGCGGCCATCCCGGTCGCGGGCAGGCTGTGCCCGGCACCCTGGATGCTGTAGGCCTCCACCCGGACCGTGCCGGAGCCGTCGGCGTAGCGGCGGCGGTTCCAGCCGGCCTGCGGGGTGTCGGCGGACGTCGGCGTCTGGCTCAGCCCGAACACGTTGGTCCACTGCTCGATTTCCTCCTGCAGCAGCGCATACGGCACCAGCGGGTCGGCGGTGCCGTGCCACAGCTGGACGCGCGGGCGGGGACCGGTGTAGCCGGGGTAGGCCTGGCGGACCGCGTCACCCCACTGCTGGGGCGTGCGGTTCGCCCCGCCGCCACCGGTGCACTTGCTGCTCCACGGCGGGAAGTCGGCGGCGTTCGCGAAGCAGCCGAAGGGGACGCCCATGAACGCCGCGCCCGCCTTGAACACGTCCGGGTAGAGGGCGAGCATCTCGTTGGTCATCATGCCGCCGGAAGATGAACCGGTGGCGAAGACGCGGTTCGGGTCGCCGCCGTAGTGCTGTTCGGCGTAGGTCACCATCGAGACGATCGAAACCGGGTCGCTGCCGCCGCCCCGGCGCTTCGCCGCGTCGGACCAGGTGTCGAAGCAGTTCCCGAACCCGGCCTGCTGCTGGGCGCTGGGGTAGATGACGAGGAACCCGTAGCGGTTGGCCAGCGAGGCGAACTCGCTGCCGGAGTAGAAGCCGGGTCCCGAACCGCCGCAGCCGTGCATGGCGACCACGATCGCGGGGTTGGCCGGCCGCGTGTCGGGCACGTAGACGTGCATGCGCATCCCGCCCGGGTTGTTCCCGAAGCCGGTCACTTCCACCAGCGAAGCGGCCGACGCCGGGGCCGGGACCACGGCCGTGACGGCCATCAGCAGGGCACTGGCGATGGTCACGAACGCCGTTCTGAATCCACTCATCGGTGACCTCCGGTCGGCGATCCCCCTCGCGACTGAGGTTAGGCAGATTCACAACGACCGTCAACAATTCATCAACCATTTCTGGGAACCGAAACTTTCGAACTCGGTAATCGTCCTGAATTGCCGGACAAATCGATGATGATCGTCGGTAAAACAGCGAACAATCCGGCGCGGTAGGTTGGACCCCGGAGGTGGCGCATGCTCGAAGCGGCCGGCTGGGCGGAAGACGAGGGCGTGCCGGGCGTGCGGCCCGAGGCCCTGCTGCTCACGCTGTTCGGCGACCACGTGCTCGACCGCGGGATCGCCGTGTCGACCGGCGGGGTCATCGCCGCGCTCGACCGCCTCGGCGTCGGCGAACACGCCACGCGGGCCACGCTGAGCCGGATGAGCCGCCGCGAGCTGCTCCGCACCGTCCGCCGCGGGCGGCAGGCGTTCCTCGGCCTGACCGCGCAGCACCGCGGTGCTGCGCGACGGCCAGCGCAAGCTCGACGGCGACGTCGTCGACCGGCACTGGGACGGCCGGTGGACGCTGCTGACGTTCTCGGTGCCGGAAACCCGGCGCGCGGACCGGTACGCCCTGCGCACCCGGCTGGGCTGGTTCGGGTTCGGCCCGCTGCGCAGCGGGCTGTGGGTCTCGGCCTCGGCCGCCGACATCGCACCGGCACTGGCCGAACTCGACCTCCTCGACCACGCCGAGGTGTTCCGCGCCGAGCCGTTCATGTGGACCGACCCGGCGCGCATCGCCCGCGAAGCCTGGGACCTGCCCCGGATCGCGGCCGGCTACGAGCAGTTCCTCCGCCGCTGGACCGGCAGCGCACCCGGCGAGCCCGGCGACGAGCTGTCCCGCCGCATCCGGCTGGGCGCGGAATGGCTCCTGCTGATCCGCCGTGACCCGGTCCTGCCGCCGGCACTGCTGCCACCGGACTGGCCGGGCACGCGCGCCGCGGCGCTGTTCCGGACCCTGCGTCACGAATGGACGCGCCCGGCCGAGGAGCTGGCGGGCGGCCTCCTCGAGTCCCTCGTCGACGACTGAGGCGTGACGGCGGTTGCCACGTTGCATGCCACGTTGCAAACTGGGAGCTCCGCCGTCCCCTTCCCGGAGGTCAAAGGTGACCGACTTCGATCGACGCGACGTGCTGCGAGCCCTCACCGCGCTGGGGGTGACCGGGGTGACCGCGAGCCTGTTCGGCGGCACCGCCGAGGCGGCTGTGTCGCTCGGGGCTCCGCCCCGGGCCGGGGGCTTCGCCACCCGGACCCCCGAAAAGATGGCCACCAGCCCGCTGGACCTGAAGTTCGCCGTCACCGAGCAGTTCCGGCCGTTCGACCTGATCGCGCCGAACTTCGTCCAGCTCGACTCCCCCGCCCGGCCCGGCGCGCTCGTCAAGACCGGCATCCGGCCGAAGGCGCCGTACGGGACGGTGACCGTGCAGGTGCTCGACGACCGCGCGCCGGTCGTCGCCGGGCTGGCCGGAGCCGGGATTTCGGTGCTCGGCACCTACGACGCCGCCGCGGGCCAAGCGGCCATCGAGATCACCACGGCCGGCGGCACCACCGTGGTCAAGACCGCGCCGGCGGACCTGCGGGCGCCGTTCGGCTTCGCCGTGGTGGTCAACGAAAACGCGGTCACGGTCCTGGCCGACCGAGGTACCGGCTGGCGGCCGCTGCTGACCGAGCGCGACCAGGTCCGCGCGCGCATCGACCTGCGCGACCCGGCCGTCCTGGGCCGGCTGGGGTACGCCTACGGCACCCGCGGGCCGGCGCGGCTGGGCCGGGTGCGGGCCGGGTACTACGGCCAGGCCGGCGTCCGCGACCCCCACGTCGTGCAGTACGCCGACGGCCGCCCCTACATCCGCGACGGCAAGCTCTACCTGACGATGACCAACGCCGGCCTCGGGTTCTTCCAGCAGGCGCACTGGGCGGTGTGGACGCTCGACCTGGCCGATCCCCGGAAACTCGAGCAGGTGGCGACCCTGTTCTTCGCGCGCGACGGCGTCGTGCTCGGCGACCACGCGGGCCAGATCATCCGCGACGACGACCGCTTCATCCTGCTGATGAGCTCCTGGGGCGATTTCTCGTTCAACGGCGTCCACGTGCGCCACGCGGTCACCCGCGCCGACGTGCTTTCCGGGGTGCACGTCCTGCCCACCGAGCAGCTGCCGCTGCCCACGACGGTCAGTTCGTGGGACCCGGCGCTGACGAAGATCGACGGCCGCTGGCACATCGCGTTCGTCGAAAGCCCCGCCCAGCAACCGGCTTTCGTGTTCCACCCGGCCCTCGCGGCGGCCCCGCGCGGCGCGGACTACGACCACGGGCTGACGCTGCTGGGCGCCGACGTGTCCGTCAGCCAGACCGAAGGCACGATCCTGCAGCGGGTGGGCGGCCGCTGGTACCTGTTCGCCAGCGACGGCGACGCCCGCGAATACCCGGTGTACGACCTGAGCCTGCGCAAGCTCGGCACGCTGAACGCGCCGTACGGCACCAACATCCCGCACCCGATGCTGGTCCGGATCGGCCACCGCTGGTGGCTGCCCACCTTCGACGGCACCCAGTACGCCGAAGACGTCCTCGGCTACGGCGGCCACGGGAACTTCATCCTGATGCAGTCGAGCTAGACCGCGAACTCGGCGACCGTGCGCCACGATCCCGGGCTCGAGGAGCCGGCGATCAAGCGCACCCGATCGATCCCGGCGGCGATCGGGAGCATCGCCCCGACCTCGGCGGCCGCCCGTTCCAGCGCGGCGGTGCCGGCCCGGCGGGTGCTCCCGATCGTCAGGTGCGGCACCACCTCGGGCTGGGCGCCACCGTACGGCGGGCACTCGGGGAACCTGCGCCACACCCGCTCGGTCAGCGCCCGGAACGGCCCCGCCGGGTCGGGAGCCAGCCAGACCACGTCGCGCCCGAACCACGCGACCCGGGAGAACACGCACTCGAACGAACCGGTCCGCGCCAGCACCTCGTCCAGCTCGTCAATAACGGCGGCGGTGATCCGCTCGGGCGCGAGGAACGGGTAGAGGACCGTGACGTGGGCCGGGACGCCCCACACCGCCGAGTGGTCCGACGCCTGCCGGTAGGGCCCCACCACGGCGTCCGCGGCCGGGACCGGCACGATCACCGCCGTTTCGGTGGTGCCCGCCAGGTTGTCCACCACCGCATGCTCCCCCAACGGCGCGCCTCCGCGTGGATCTTTCCGGGCCGCCGCCCGCGCCCGGCCGTGAACCGGGCACGGGCGGTGGATTCACCGGTTGGACGCGATGAAATACACCACGACCCCGATCAACGCGAGCACTTCGCTCAGCACGAAGGTCGAGTACCCCATCGTCTGCAGTTTCCCGCGCGCTTCCGGCTGCCGTGCGGTACCATTGATGACGGCGGCGAAGATCAGGCCGACACCGATTCCCGGGCCGATCGCCCCCAATCCGTATCCGATGGCGGCGAGGCCGGGGTTGATGTTGGCGACCTGGGCCAGAACTGTGTCACTCATGGGCATTCCCCTTCACATCGGTCCACGCGCACGCTCGCGTGGAACAGCGGGCTCGTGCGTCACACCGGACAGGATCAGGGCCGGAGCAAAGGCCGGAAATCGGAGACGGTCGTCGAATCAAGGCAGATCTCGCCCAGCCGGGCGGGATTGTCGGTAATCGAGTGGTCCGATCACAAACAGGATATCACGGGAAATCGGAACCCGCCGCCGGGAAAGCGGCCCACCGATCCGCAGTGTCCATTGTGGCCGGTCCCGCGCAAGGCGGCCGGAGCCGACCGAGCTCCCTTGGCGGCCACGCCACCGGCAGCGACGTGCTCACCCAGCGTGACCGAGGCGTCGCGCCCCTGCGTGACCGACCCCGCCTCCACCACCCTCGACAAGTCGCCGACGCGGTGACACACATCTGTCATACTTCCGCGGGCGCAAGCCCGCACACTCGCGTCGACAAGCCGTCACGTTCGAATCCCGTCGGCCGATCGACGAGGCCGTCGGCCACCCTCCCACGCAGTTAGCGAAGCCGATGCCACGGCCGTTGCCGAGGCAGCCCGCGCGGCACTTCCGGACCGGGCTTTGTTCCAAAACTCGGTGTACACCGTTAACTTGCGCCGCAAAAGCCGCCGGACAAAGCCAGATACCACGAACCGGCGCCAAATTTTATTAGCCGGGCGAGCCCCGAATGGTGTTTGCGCTCCCATTGCGGCCGCCCCCGCCACCCGCCTGCCAGGCGGCCCCGCCACACCCCCGCGGCCGGCGCCCCGGCGGTCCCGGGCGACCGGCGATCCGGGCGACGACCGCACGGTCAACGCGGGTTTCGCGGTGTAATGACCCCCTTGCCCTTCGTGCAAGGAGGCGGGTGGCCAGCACCGCCCGAGAGGACCCTACCAGCGAAGATCAGCAGCGGCGTCCGGAGTGCTGCCACCACCATTATTGGTGGTGCTAACACCACCATCCCGTGGCGTGTCCGAATACATCCCGAGCCAAACTGTCCACCAGGTGATACTACTGACGAGTTGGGCGTTTCACTCGTCCGAACGGAGGTACCTAAGCCATCAGCCCTCTGCCACTATCTTGCGCAAAATACATCTTCGGATGGTCCGGCCGATGAGTATCGGACTGCCCGAATCTGGGGGTCAGCGAAGTGGAAATCGAACTACTAGGCGCCATGGAAATAAGATCGAATGGGAGAATTTACTCGATACGCGCGAAGAAAGTGCGGACCTTGCTGGCCATGATGGCTCTGTCGCCGGGCCGGCCGGTGTCCTACGAGCAGCTGGCCGACGAGCTCTGGGGCCCGCGGTCACTCGCCAACTCCCGCAACGCACTGCAAGCAAATATCGCACGACTGCGACGGCTTTTCAAGCCGATCACCGACGCGAGCGGGGAGGAGATCGTCCGGACCACCTACAGCGGCTACCAGCTGGAGGTTTCCCCCGAATCGATCGACTCGCACCGGTTCCTCGAACTCGCGCGGCGCGGCACATCCCTGGTCGCCTCCGCGCCGCAGGAGGCCACCGGGATCCTGCGGGAAGCCCTGGTGCAGTGGCGGGGGCCGGCACTGATGGACGTGCAGGAGGGCGTGCGCTGCCGGGCGGCGGCCACGCACCTGAACGAGCGGCGGCTGGCCGTGCAGGAGGACCTGATCGCCGCCCGGCTCGCGGTGGGACAACACCACGACACCGTGCACGAACTGCGGCAGCTGGCCACCGAGAACCCGGGCCGGGAACGGCTCAGCGAACTGCTGATGCTCGCCCTCTACCGCACCGGCCAGCAAAGCGAGGCGCTGTCGGTGTTCCACCACACCAGCAAGTGGCTCGGCAGTGAACTCGGTCTCTCACCCGGCCGGGCACTGCGGCAGCTGTACCAGGCGATCCTGGTGCAGGACTGCATGCTCGACTGAACACCACGGCACCACCGGCAGCAGGGACGGCGCGATCGACGGCCGTCCCTGCTGCCGTTTCCGAAGGACTTTCACGAATACCGTCCGGACTCATTCACTCTCCTTCCGTGATCACGGACGCAGATCGTGGCGTACCCGGATGACCGACGGCTGACGGCTTGCCGACGGCCACCTTCGTCAGCATTCGGTCAGAGGGCGGTCATCTGCGCTGGCTAGTTTCCGGCGAGGCCGAAGTTCGTCCGAAACCGGTACAGGAGTCGTCATGACAGCGGCAGTGTCCGAGCGCAGGGAACAGATCCGCGCGATCGTCCGCGAGCACCTCGAACTCGAGGACAGCGAGCTCTCCCCGACGAGCAACTTCATCGAGGACCACGAAGCCGACTCGCTCACGCTGATGGACGTCCTCGCGGCGCTGGAGAAGGAGTTCGGCGTCACGATCGACCAGGCGCAGTTCCGGCGGATGGTCGATCTCGACAGCGCCTACGAGGTCGTCGCGGAATCCGCCGGCTGGTAAGGGAAATCCGATGAGCGACCAGTTTCGGGGGTTCCGGGTGGCGAAGCCCCCGGCCCGGGGCGGAGCCCCGGTGTCAACGCAGTCCACCACACCCGGCAGACGGGTGGTGATCACCGGATGCGGGGTGGTTTCCAGCCTCGGCACGGGCATCGAGGAGTTCACAGCCGCGCTCCGCGCCGGGCGCAGCAACGTCCGGCCGATCACCGTCTTCGACACGACCGGCTTCGAGCACAACAACGGCTGCGAGGTGATCGGCTTCGAGCCGGAACGCTGGATCCACAACGTCGACGTCGACTCGCTCGGCCGCGCCAGCCGGTTCTCCACCGCCGCCGCCCGGCTGGCCGTGGCGGACTCCGGCATCGACCTCGACGTGCTCCGCGAGGCGCGCTGCCTGCTGTCGGTCGGCACGACCGACGGCGAGTCGCACGAGCTCGACAGCATGGTGTCGCTGGAGATCGCGGGTGGACCGGAGGCGATGAGCCCGCGGCTGGCCCGGCGCACGTCGGCCGGCCGGCTCGCCACCTCGATCGCCCACGAACTGAGGCTGTCCAATGTGGAGGTCGGCAGCATCGCGACGGCCTGCTCGGCGGGCAACTACGCGATCGGCCACTCGTTCGACGCGATCCGGCTCGGGGAAGCCGACTTCGCGTTGTGCGGCGGCGCGGACGCCGTCTGCCGCAAGACGTTCACCTCCTTCTACCGGCTGCGCAGCATCGCGCCGGACTTCTGCCGCCCGTTCGACAAGAACCGGCTGGGCATCCTGACCGGCGAGGGCGCCGGCATCCTGATGCTGGAGAGCCTGGAATCGGCGACCGCCCGCGGTGCCCGGATCTACGGCGAAGTGCTCGGCTACGGCCTGTCCTGCGACGCCCACCACCCGGTGGCCCCGCACCAGGGCGGCATCGCCCGCTGCATGGAACTGGCGCTGGCGAACGCCGGCGTCAAGCCCGCCGAGGTCGACCTGATCTCCGCGCACGGCACCGGGACCCACGCCAACGACAAGACCGAAGCCGCGGCGATCCGCGAGCTGTTCGGCGAGGACACGCCCCGCGTGGTGTCGATGAAGTCGATGCTCGGCCATTCGATGGGCGCGGCGAGCGCGCTGGCCGCGATCGGCTGCTCGGTCGCCATCACCGAGGGGTTCATCCCCCCGACGATCAACCACGTCGAGACCGATCCCGAGTGCGCCGTCGACTGCGTGCCCAACGTGGCGGTCGAGGCGGACCTGCGGATCGTGCAGAACAACGGCTGGGCCTTCGGCGGCAACAACTCGGTCGTGCTGATCGGCCGCTACGACGGTCCGCGCGAGGTGGTGGCATGAGTACCGGAACCCCGACCGCCCCGGTCATCTCGGCCTGGACGGCGATCTCGCCGTTCGGCCACGACCGCGCCTCCTTCGCCGACGGCGTCCGCACCCGGACCTCACCGGTGTCCACAATAGACACGCAACGCTGGGCACGGGGACCCGCCGAGACAGCGGCCACCGTCCCGGGCTTCGAGCCGCGGGAGTTCCTCGGCACGAAGGGCACCCGGGCGATGAACCGGGTCAGCGGGCTCGCCGTCGCCGCGGCGAAGCACCTGCTCGCCGACATCGGCGTCGAGCCGGGCGACGAGCGCGACGACATCGGGTTCGTGCTGGGCACCACGACCGGCAGCGTGCAGAGCATGATGGACCTGACCCGCGCCTCGCTCACCGGCGACAAGCCCGACCACGTCGAACCGGCCGCGGTGCCCGGCTGCGTGATGAACTGCGCCGCCGGCCAGGCGGCGATCTGGCACGGGCTCAAGGGCCCGAACGCGACGATCGCCGCGGGCCGGACCACGGGCCCGCACGCGCTGAACTACGCGCGGCGGCTGCTGCGGACCGGCCGGGCGACCCGGGTGCTCTGCGGCGCCGCCGAGGAGTACTCGCCCGCCCGCGCCTGGGTCGAGCACCACCGCCGCGGCGGCCCCGACCCGGTGGTCATCGGCGAGGGCTGCGCCATGTTCCTGCTCGAGCCCGCGGACCTGCGGCCGCCCGGCCGCCGGGTGCTGGGCACCCTGGAGGGGTTCGAATCCCGGGTCTGCCTCGACGGCGATCTCGCCGGGACGGTGGCCGTCGCGGTGCGGGTGCTGCTCACCTCCGCCGGGGTCGCTCCCGAGCAGGTGTGGGCCGCCACCGGCAGCGGCTTCACCGACTCACGCGGCGAACCGGTCGAGACGGTGGCGCTGCGGAAGCTGTTCGGGGACGCACCCGTCGACCGGGTGCCGTCCGCGGACCTCCTCGGCGACACGGCTTCGGCGAGCGCGATGTTCCAGCTCGCCGCCGTCCTCAGCGTCGCCGAATCCGCCGAGCGGGCCGGCGCCGACCACACGGTCGTCACCACCTGCGACGACGACGGTTCGGTGGCGTGCACGCTGCTGCGGCTCGGGGAGCCCGCCGCATGAGTGAGCTTGCGAACGAATCATTCAACACAGCGCTCGCCGCTCAGGCCGCACTGAGCGTCAGCGAGGTCGGCGCATGAGTGCGCCGAAGGTCGCGCTGGTCAGTGGCGGTTCGCGCGGCATCGGCCGCGCGGTGGTGGCGAGCCTCGCCCAAAGCGGCCACGACATCGCGTTCTGCTACCGCTCGGACGAACAGTCCGCCGAGGTGCTCACCAAGGAGGTGCACGACCTCGGTCGGCGGGCGGTCGCGACGAAGGTCGACGTCACCGACCGGGAAGCGGCCGGTGACTGGGTGGCGAAGACGGCCGCCGACCTCGGCGTCCCGGACGCCGTGGTGACCTCGGCGGGCATCACCCGCGACGGTGCGTTCGTGACGATGACCGAAGACCGCTGGACCGACGTGCTGCGGACCAACCTCGACGGCGTCTACAACGTCTGCCAGCCGGCCGTGTTCCTGATGCTGAAGCAACGCCGGGGCAGCGTCGTCACGCTGTCCTCGGTGTCCGGGGTGCACGGCAACCCGACCCAGGTCAACTACTCGGCGTCCAAGAGCGGGGTCATCGGCTTCGCCAAGGCGCTCGCCAAGGAGGTCGGCCGGTTCGGCATCCGGGTCAACGCGGTTGCGCCGGGCCTGATCGAGACCGACATGACCGCCCAGATGACCGGCAAGGCTCGCGAAAAGCTGCGCGCGGCCATCCCGCTGGGCCGGTTCGGCACTGCCGAGGAGGTCGCCGACCTGGTGGCCTACCTGGTGTCCGACCGCGCCGCCTACATCACCGGAAGCGTATTCGAGATCGACGGCGGCCTGGTCGTCTGAGGGGGAGGTCCGCCATGGACACCGATTCCACGAGCCCGAACTTCATCGCGCGGCTGAAGACGGCCGCGCTCGGCTCGGCCGAGCACCCGTTCGTCTTCCTCGGCAACTTCGAGGTCGAGGAACTGTGGGCCGCCGACGAGCTCGGCCTGCCGCGGGTGTCCGCCGCGGGCAGCACGGCGGTGGTCAACAGCATGGACGAGTTCGCGCTGCTGCTGGGCGGCAAGGGCGACCACGTCGTGCTGAAGCACGCGCCCGATCCCGACTACCACCGCTACCTGCTCGACCTCGGCTTCGAGCTGCCGGAGGTCCACGTCGTGGCGGCGCCGGACCCGGCCCGCAACGTCAGCCAGGACGCGCTCGCCGACCCCGCGCTCGTCGCCACGCTCGCCGAACTGGCGACCGACGGCGCGCACCTGCTCCCCCACGGCGCCTCGGCCGTCGAGGAGGAGCTCTCGGCCCGCACGGGCGTGCCGCTGGCCACCCCGCCCGCCGCGCTCTGCAAATCCGTCAACAGCAAGGTCTACAGCAGGCAGCTGGCCGACGAGCTCGGGCTGCGGCAGCCGACCGGCTGGGTCTGCGACACGCCCGCCCAGCTGGCCGACGCCGTCCCGGAGGCAGCCAAGGTGCTCGCCGAGGGCGGCACGGTAGTGGTGAAGGAGGCGTACGGCGTGTCGGGGAAGGGCATCGCCGTCGTCACGAGCGAGCAGCGGCTGCTGCGCCTGCAGCGGATGATCGAACGCACCGCGCAGAAGGCCGGCCGCGATCGGATCGCGCTGGTCACCGAGACCTGGGTCGACAAGCTCGCCGACCTGAACTACCAGTTCACGGTGGGCCGGGACGGTTCGGTGCGGTTCGACTTCGTCAAGGAGGCGATCACCGAAAACGGCGTCCACAAGGGACACCGGATGCCGCCGCGCCTCGACGACGCCCAGCACGCGGTGATCCGGCACGCGGCGGACGTCCTCGGGGCTCGCTTGGCCGAGGACGGTTACTACGGCGTCGTCGGCGTCGACGCGCTGGTCGAGCCGGACGGCGGGATCTTCCCGGTGCTGGAGATCAACGCCCGCAACAACATGTCGACCTACCAGGTGCCGCTGCAGGAGCGGTTCGTGCCCGCCGGCGCCGTCGCGATGGCCCGGCACTACCCGGTGCGGCTCGCCGCTCCCCTGTCCTTCGCCCGGCTGCGCGAGACACTCGGCGAGCTGCTGTTCGCCGGGTCCGGGAGCGGGCTGCTCGTCAACAACTTCGCCACGGTCAACGCCGGGGCCGGCCTCGCCGCCGCGGGCGAAGCGTTCGCCGGCCGCCTGTACGGCGTGCTCATCGGGCCCTCGGCCGAGACGCTCGACGAGCTGGACCGCCGGATCACCGAGCGCCTTGCCACCCTCGCCGCGGCATGACCGCGCACCGACCGCCTCAGGAGACTGCCAGCATGAGCACCAGCACGTCCGTCCCGGAGTTCGCCGTGATCTCCGGGGCGCAGGTCCACGAAGTCCTGCACGGCCAGGAGAAACTCGTCATCGACCTGATCGAGTCGGCCTACCGCCTGCACGGCGACGGCGACACGGTCAACCCGCCGTCCTACTTCCTGCGCTTCCCCGACCGGCCGTCCTCGCGGATCATCGCCCTGCCGGCGTCGGTCGGCGGGGACATCGCGGTCGACGGGCTGAAGTGGATCTCGAGCTTCCCGGAGAACGTCGCGAGCGGGCTGCCGCGAGCGTCGGCGATCCTCGTCCTCAACGACCGGCAGACCGGCTACCCGCTGGCCTGCCTGGAAAGCTCCATCATCAGCGCCACCCGCACCGCCGCCTCGGCCGCGCTCGCCGCCGACTGGCTGACCCGCGACCGGGCCCGGCCGGCCCGCCTCGGCATCGTCGGCACCGGCCTGATCGCGCGGTACGTCCACGCGTACCTGGCCGCCGCCGGCTGGAGCTTCGACGACGTCGGCGTGTTCGACCTGAACCCGGCGCACGCCGACGGGTTCAGCGGCTACCTGCGCGCGGCGGGGCAGCCGTCGGTCACCGTGCACGAGAGCGCCGAAGACCTGATCCGCGGGAGCGACCTGGTCGTGTTCGCGACGGTCGCCGGCGAGCCGCACGTCCACGACCCGGCGTGGTTCGGGCACAACCCGCTGGTCCTGCACGTCTCGCTGCGCGACCTTTCGCCAGAGGTGATCCTGGCCTCGACCAACGTCGTCGACGACGTCGAGCACTGCCTCAAGGCGAACACGTCGGTGCACCTGGCCGAGCAGCGGACCGGGGACCGGGACTTCCTGTCCGGGACGCTGCACGACGTGATGACCGGAAAGGCGTCCCTGCCGAAGGACCGGCCGCTGGTCTTCTCGCCGTTCGGGCTCGGGGTCTTGGACCTCGCGGTCGGCAAGCACGTCTACGACCAGCTGCGCGTTTCCGGCGACCTGCGGACCGTGCCCGAGTTCTTCTTCGAACTCGACCGCTACGGCAAGCGGTGAGCGGGAGCTTCGCGTGCCGATCATCAGCGCCCCGCAGGACTTCAACACCGACGACCTGTTCGTCGACCTCCGCCGGTTCGCCGGCCACCCGCTCTACCTCAAGTGCGAAGGCTTCAACTTCGCCGGGTCGATCAAGATCAAGGCCGCCCGGTCGATGGTCGCCGCGGCCGAGCGCCGCGGCGACCTGCGGCCCGGTTCCACGCTCGTGGAGAGCTCGTCCGGCAACCTCGGCGTGGCGCTGAGCCTCGTCGCGGCCAGCTCCGGCTACCGGTTCGTCTGCGTCACCGACTCGCGGTGCACGCTCGGGGCCCGGCAGCTGATGGAGACGCTGGGGGCGGAGGTCCGCATCGTCACCGAGCCGCACCCGGAGCACGGCCTGCTGGGCGCGCGCATCGAGCTGGTGAGGCGGCTGTGCGCCGAACGCGGATTCGTCTGGCTCAACCAGTACGAAAACGCCGGGAACTGGCGCGCCCACTACGAAACGACCGGGCCGCGGATCGCCGAGGCCTTCCCCGACGCCGAGGTCGTCTTCATCGGGGCGGGCACCACCGGGACGCTCATGGGGTGCGCGCGGTACCTGCGCGAGCACCGGCCCGGCACCCGGGTGGTCGCCATCGACACGGTCGGCTCGGTCACCTTCGGCACCCCGCCGGCCCGCCGGATGATTCCCGGGCTGGGCACCGGGATCCGGCCGCCGATGCTCGACACGAGCTACGTGGACGACGTCGTGCACGTGGCCGAAGCGGACACCGTGCGCACCTGCCGGGCGCTCACCCGGGAAGGGTTCTGCTTCGGCGGTTCCACCGGGACCGTCGTGAGCGGCGCCCTGAGCTGGCTGGCTGGGCACGCGCACGAAGAGATCGGCACGGCGGTCGCGATCGCGCCCGATCTCGGCGGCCGCTACCTCGACACCGTCTACCACGACCAGTGGGTGGCGGACCTCTACGGCGAGGACCTGCTCGAGGGCGACCCGGCGAGCCGGGCCGCCGGGCTCACCCGGTGACCGGGAACTGTGATCCACCACACACGGCCTAGCACCACCGCGAATCCGGGTCTCACACCCCGTGAACGACCGATCACGATCCCCTAGACTCGAACACACGCGCGGACGCCGGATCGCACCGCGAACGCCGCCTTGCCCATCGGGTCGAACGGGGACGATCGTGAAGGCTTCGCTCGCCGTCCGCACCTCCTGCTGGTGTGCCGAGCACCCCAGTGCGGTGATCGCGCTGTGGCTGGTCTTCGTCGCCGCGGCCGAGCTGCCGGGCTTCGCCGGCGGGACCCGGCTGGGTGACGGCTCCCTGTCCGACCCGGACGTGGCAGCGAACTGGTGGCCGGTGGTCGCCGCGCCGATCGCGGTCGTCGTGAGCGCCCCCTTCTCCCGGCTGCTGCTGCTCGTGTCCGCGTTGTTCATCAGCATCGTCACGGCCACCTCGGCGGCCATGCTGGACGCGGTGTCCGAGTCCGCCGCGATGTCCCCGCTCGCCGGCAATGCGGCCCTGCTCGTCGTCATCACGGTGGCGGTCCAGCACATGCTGTTCGCCCTCTGCCGGAGCCGGGAAGCGGTGGCGAGCGGGAACGACGCGTCGCGGGCCGCCCGGATCGTCGCCAGCACGGCCGGCAACGCCGCCCTCGTCTCGGGCGGCACCCTCGCCGTTTCGCTGACCGCGGTGGCCCTCGTCGCCGCCCCGGCGCTGGCGCCGCTGGCCACGGCGTTGCTCGTGGTGGTGCTGGTCGCGACCGTGGCCTCGCTCAGCCTGCTGCCGGCCCTGAACGACCGGGTACTCGCTTCGGCGAAGCCGTTGCCTCCGCTGCCCTCGGCCCTGAAGGTCGGTCACCTGCCCCGGTTCGTGCGGCCGACGGCCATCGCGGCCGGCGTGCTGACCCTGGGCACCGCCGCGGTCTACGGGTCGGTGCGGGTGTTCGCCCCCGCCTGCGCGGGCTGCCGGCCGCTGGCCACCGACCTGGACGTCTGCGGGGTGACGACGCTGCTGGTGGTGCTCGGCCTGGCCACGCTCGCCGCCTACCGGCGTCCGGTGGTGGCCGTGGCGACGTTCCTGCTGAACGGCGTCGCCGTGCTCGCCGGGCTGGGGATGCTGGCCCTGCTCGTCGATCCGCTGCCCGGCTGGGCGCCCATGGTGCTGGTGGTCGCGCTGCTCGTGCCGGCGAACCACCTGCAGATCCACTTGCTGCACCGGCTGCGGAGCGAAACCCTGGCCGGGATGTCCCGGCGCAACACCGTGGCGCACACGTGCCGCCGGGCCTGGTCGGCATCCGGCGGCGCGCTGCTGGTGACGGTGGTGATGTGGCTGGTCTGGGGACTGACCGAGCGTGGGGACGTCCGGGAGTTCGCCCTGGCCACCACGCTGGTCCTCGTCGTCGACACGACGATCGTCCGGCTCCTGCTGCTGCCCCGGCTCGCCGTCCTGGGTGGACGGACGAGCTGGTGGCGGCCGGTCAGGTGACCGAAGGACGTCCCGTGAGGTCGAGGAACACCTCGTCGAGCGTCGGGCGGCGCAGGGCGAAGTCGGTGTACTCGACGCCGGCGTCGCGCAGGGCGGCCGCGGCGGCCGCGATGCCCCCGGGGGTGTCGGGCAGTTCCACCGCGATGCTCCGCTTGCGTTCGTCGACGGTCACCGCCGAGGCCGAAACGGCGGACAGCGCCGAAACCGCGGGCTGGAGCCACTTCGCGTCGGCGACGGCGACCTCGAGCCGCTCCGCGCCGATCTTGCGCTTCAGCTCGTCGGCGGTGCCCTCGGCGATCACGCGGCCGTGGTCGATCACGACGATGTGGTCGGCGAGGTAGTCCGCCTCTTCGAGGTACTGCGTGGTGAGCAGGACCGTGACGCCCTCGTCGACCAGGCCCCGCACGATGCCCCACAGCGTGCTGCGGCTCGCCGGGTCGAGGCCGGTGGTCGGCTCGTCGAGGAACAGCACCGACGGGCGGCCGATGAGGCAGGTCGCCAGGTCGAGCCGCCGCCGCATGCCACCGGAGTACGTGCCGACCGCGCGGTCGGCGGCGGCGGTCAGGTCGAAGCGCTCGAGCAGCTCGGTGGCCCGGTCCCGGGCGCCGCAGCGGCCGAGGTGCAGCAGCGTGCCGAGCAGCTGGAGGTTCTGCCGCCCGGTGAGCAGCTCGTCGACCGCGGCGTACTGGCCGACGAGGCCGATCCGGCGCTGCACCTCCTTCGCCTGCGTGGCCACGTCGAAGCCGGCCACCCGGACGGCGCCGCCGTCCGGGCGCAGCAGGGTCGCGAGCACCCGGACGGTCGTGGTCTTCCCGGCGCCGTTGGGGCCGAGCAGGCCCAGCACCGAGCCCGCGGACACCCGCAGGTCGATGCCGGCCAGTGCCTGGTGGTCCCCGAATCCCTTGCGCAGCCCGGTGACTTCGATGGCCGCTTCGCGGTCGAGCGCATCGCTCGCCATCAGCCGGCGTCCCGCAGGCTCTTCGGGCGCAGGTCCGTCCAGGTGGCCTCGACGTGGGCGACCGCGTCCGCACGGGAACTCTCCCCCAGCGAGACCTCCCACCCCGGCGGCACCGCGGCGAACACCGGCCAGATGCTGCGCTCTTCCTCGGCGTTGACCAGGACGAGGAACCGGCCGTTCTCGTCGTCGAAAGGACTCGTCACTTCACATCTCCGTCTGTGTCGGGCCTGGTGGCTTGCTGTCATGGTGTTCGGACCGGCTGACGGCGCGCTGACCGCCACCTGACCCGCTGGCCGCGGCGATGCAGTGAATGACTCATTCATGTCGTCGGACGCCAGGAATGAGTCATTCACTGCATCGGACCAGCCGCTGCCAGGAGACTGTCAACGAACCTCGGACGCGCGACGCTAGGCGATCGTGCGGTACTTGCGGAAGCTCAGTCCCCCGGCCAGTACCAGGGTGACGACGAGGGTGATCGCCACGACCACGCCCGGGTGCTGGGCGGGGAACCCGGTCTCGTCGACGGGCGTGCCCCACAGGCGGCGGACCGCGGTGGTCACCGAGCTGACCGGGTTCCACTCCGCGACCGGCCGCAGCCACGACGGCAGGCGGTCGGTCGACATGAAAGCGTTGGAGAGGAAGGAAAGGCCGAGCGTGGCCACCGCGCCGATGCCGTCGATCGCCTCGGGGTTGCGCAGCGACAGGCCGAGCAGGATGCCGACCCAGATCATCGCGTAGAGGAACACGACGAGCAGGGCGAGGCCGCCGAGCAGCGGCAGCACGCCGGTGTGCACCCGGCCGCCGACGAGCAGGCCGGACGCCACGGTGATCCCCAGCGCGATCAGGCCCACCAGGAAATCGCCGAGCGAGTGCCCGATCAGCACGGCGGGCCGGACGATCGGCAGCGAGCGGAACCGGTCGGTCAGGCCGCCGTTGAGGTCGGTGGCGACGGCGATGGCGGTGGGCGCGATGCCGGCCAGGCCGACCTGCATCAGCGCGGCCGGGAACAAGAACTCCGGGTAGCTGCCGCTGCCCGGCACGATCACCGCGTCCTTGAACACGTACCCGATCGCCAGCATGGTGATCAGCGGGTTCAGGGTGACCGCCAGCAGGCGGCCCGGAACGTTGCGCAGGTGGGTGAGGCGGCGCCCGGCGAGTGCCAGCACCTCCACCACGGCGTCGGAAAACCGCCGCGCCGGCGCCGGGGCAATCACAGTCATTCGTCCTCCTCGGAAGAGCCGTCCAGTGCGGCGGCGACGATCCGGCCGATGGCGGCCTGGGCTTGCGGGTGCATCATGAATTCGTGCCCGCAGTCGATGCGGTGCGGTTCGATCGCCCCGTCGACGAACGGCGCCCAGCGGCCCGGCCGCTCGGCGAGGTCGTCCTCGGTGAGGCCCTCGGCCGCCAGGAACAGCAGCAGGCGGCCGGAGAAGCGGGCGGGTTCGTACCGGAGCGCGAGTTCGCCGTTGTTGCTCATCACGTCGAGCACCCGGGTCATCCGGTCTTCGCCGATCCCGGCCAGCCGCGACCCGCCGCGCCGCAGAACGTCGATGACGGCCGCCGGGGACAGCTCGGCGCCCTCGTCCGCGTCGTGACCAAGGTGCTCCAGGAAGCTGGCGAGCAGCTCGTGGCGGGTCGGCGGGGTCTGGCCCGCCGCCTCGACCGGGAAGCTGTCCAGCACGCACAGGGTCTCGACGCGCTCGCCGGCCTCCTGCAGCTGCACGGCGATTTCGTGCGCCAGCAGCCCGCCGAACGACCAGCCGAGCAGGTGGTACGGGCCGGCCGGCTGGATCGCGCGGATCCGGGCGGCGTACTCCTCGGCGACGTCCTCGACGCTGACCGGCAGCTCGCCGTCCCCGCCGATGTTCGGCGACTGCAGCCCGTACATCGGGCGGCCGGGGTCGAGGTGCTGGACGAGCCCGAGGTAGGGCAGGCTCAGCCCGAGGCCGGCGTGCACGCAGAACAGCGGTGCGCGGTCGCCGTCCGGCCGGATCGGCAGCACCGGCGCGAACGGGTCGAGCACGTCCCCGCCGCCGTCACCGCCGGTGCCGGCCAGCGCGGCCAGGCGCTCGACGGTCCCGTGCGTCAGGACGTCCGCCACGGTGAACCGCACCCCGGCGTTGCGGGCCAGCGCGACCAGCCGCACCGAGAGCAGGCTGTTGCCGCCCAGTGCGAAGAAGTCCGCGTCGGCGTCGACCTCGGGCAGGCCGAGCGTCTCGGCGAAGGCGAGCCGCAGGACCTCTTCGGCCGGGGTGCTCCCTGCCACGCGGGCGGTCGTCTCCGGTGCGGGCAGCCGCGTGTGGTCGAGTTCGCCGGCCGCGGTGAGCGGGAGGGCGGCGAGCTCGATGATCGCCGACGGGACCGCGAAGTCCGGCAGTTCCCGCGCCAGGTGCTCGCGCAGGCCGTCTCCGCCGCCGATGACGTAGGCGACGAGCTGGTCGCCGCGGACCACGACTTCGGCGCCCGCGACGCCGGGGTGGCGCAGCAGCCCGGCCTCGACCTCGACCGGCCGGATGGCGAACCCGCGCGCCCGGATCGGCTCGGCCACCAGTTCCAGGGTGCCGTCGAGCCGGCGGCGGACCAGGTCGCCGGTGCGGTACATCCGTTCCCCGGTTTCGAAGGGGTCGGCGACGAACCGCGTGGCGGTGCGGCCGGGTTCTCCCGCGTAGCCGCGGGCGAGGGCCGGGCCGGCGAGCCAGAGTTCGCCGTGTGCGCCCGGCGGGACAGGTTGGAGCGTTTCGTCCAGGACGTAGGCGCGGGCCGGGTGGGGCAAGGTGCCGGGTTCGGCTTGGCCGGTGAAGGTGCGGTAGTGCGTGTGCACCTCGGCACCGGCACGGTCGAGCCGGTCGATGAGCGGCGCGGCCAGGGGTTCGCCGGCGACGATCAGCCGGACGCCGGCGAGGGCCGGTTCGTGGTGGGCCGCCAGCGCCCGGACCTGGTGGGGAGTGGCGAACAAGACCGCCGGCAATTCGCCTTCGAGGAGCCGTGCGAGTGCGGTGGCGTCGGCGGTTTCGGCCTCGGCGAGGTGGACGGAGCCGCCGGCCGCCAGCGCGGCCAGCGTGGCGGGGATGGCATCGGGGAGCTCGGGGACGATCACCCGGCTGTGGGCCGGGATGGACTCCTGCAGGGCGGCGATGGACTCCGCCAGCGCGCGGCGGGACAGGATGGTGCCGTCCGGCAAGAGGGCGGCGCTGTGCGTGGGAGAAGCAGCCTCGCCGGAAGCCGCCGGGCCGCCCTGGGAGCGACTGACCTCGGCCGGTGCCGCCGGGCCGCCACCCGGGCGGCCGACCTCGATCACCGTGCCGAGCGCGTCGCCCGGCTCGGCCAGCCGGTAGGCCGCCCCTGCTTCGAGCGCGGCCAGCACCTGGACCACGCGCTCCGCCGCCGAGTCCGCGGCGATCGTCACTGTCCACTCCGGACCCGCCCCGCGGGCCTTCAGCTTTCGGGCCTCCGCCGTCACGCGGCGGCGCAGCTGGGCGTGGCTGAGCCGGCCGCCGTCCCAGATCAGTGCCGGGCCTCGGCTGTTGCGCAGCACCGGCAGCTCCGCCGGTTCCCCGGACCCGGCCACGGAAAGCACGTCCGGCTCGGCCGGCGTCACCAGCTCGATCCGGCTCAACGGCAGCTCCGGATCCTCCGCCACCGCCGACAGCAGCCGGTTCAAGCGGGTGGCGAGCAAGGCCGCCGTCTCCGGGGTGAACAAGTCCGCGCAGTACTCGATGCTGCCTTCCATGCCCGCCTCGCCCGGGCGCTCGCCGAGCTGGAACGTCAGGTCGAACTTGAACTTGGCCCCCGTCGCCGGGAGGATCTCCGGCCGCACCGCAAGCCCGCCGATCGTGAACCGCGGGTCCGGGACCTCGTAGTACGACAGCATCACCTGGAACAACGGCTGGCGCGACAGCGACCGCGCGGGCCGGGCCATCTCGAGCAGGAGCTCGAACGGCAGGTCCTGGTGCGCGTACGCCTCGAGGTCGGTGTCCCGCACCCGGGCGACCAGCTCGGCGAACGTCGGGTTGCGGCCGGTGTCGGTGCGCAGGACCAGGGTGTTCACGAAGAACCCGACCAGGTCGTTCGTCACCTCGTCCGAGCGCCCCGCGACGAGGCTGCCCAGCGGGATGTCCGTGCCCGCGCCGTGCTTGGTGAGCAGCGCGGCCACCGCCGCCTGAACCACCATGAAGACGCTGGCGCCGGACCGGCGGGCCACCGCGATCAGTGCCTTGTGGACGGTCGGCGGCACTTCGAAGCCGACCGAGCCACCGCGGAAGGCGGTGGCCGCCCGGCGCGGGAGGTCCGCGGGCAGCCGCAGCTCGTCGGGCAGGCCGTCGAGCGCGGTGCGCCAATACTCCCACTGCCGGTCGGCCGCCTGCCGGTCGTCGAGCAGCTCGCGCTGCCAGACCGCGTAATCGGCGTACTGCGCGGGCAGGTCCGCCCAGCCCGGCTCGGTCCCGCGCACTCGAGCGTCGTACGCGGTCGCCAGGTCGCGCGCCAGGACGTCGACCGACCAGCCGTCACCGGCGATGTGGTGCAGGACGAGCAGCAGGACGTGCTCATCGGTGTCCGCCACGCGGTACAGGGCGGCGCGCAGCGGGCGGTCGGTGGCGAGGTCGAACGCGCGGCTCGCGGCCGCCGAAAGCGTCGCGGTGAGCTCGTCCTCGGCGACCGTCGCCGTGGCGAGCGGCGAGTCCGGGGCGGGCGGCAGAATCCGCTGGTACGGGACGCCGTCGACGTCGGGGAAGACCGTGCGCAGGACCTCGTGCCGCTCGACGACGTCGCCGAGCGCGGCCGCCAGGGCCGCCGGGTCGAGGTCGCCGCCGAGCCGGACGGCCAGCGGGATGTTGTACCCGGCGCTTTCGAGCCGGTTGAGGAACCACATCCGCGTCTGCGCGTGGGACAGCGGGACCTTCTCCGGCCGCGCGAGCTTCCGGAACCCGGCGCCGGCCTGGCCCGCGGCGACGAGCCGACCGGCGAGCCGGCTCACGGTCCGCGCCTCGAACAGGTCCCGGATGGACAGTTCCGCGGCCAGCGCGGACCGGACCCTGCTGACCACCGAGTTGGCCAGCAGGGAATGCCCGCCGATGGCGAAGAAGTCGTCGTCGATCCCGACGTCGGCGACGCCGAGCACGTCGGCCCAGATCTCGCACAGCGTGGCCTCGACCGGGGTGCGCGGATGGCTGACGCCTGCGCCGGTGTGCTGTTCCGGCGCGGGCAGCGCCTTGCGGTCGATCTTGCCGTGCGCCGTCAGCGGGAAGCGGTCGAGGACGACGTACGCGCCCGGGACCATGTACGCCGGCAGCTGCGCGGTCACGTGCTCGCGCAGTTCCCCGGCGGTGACGGCACCGGAGACGTACGCGACGAGCCGCCGGTCGTTGCCCGTGCCGTGCACCGTGACCACCGCTTCGCCGACGCCCGCGTGCGCGGCGAGGCAGGCTTCGATCTCGCCGAGCTCGATGCGGTGCCCGCGGATCTTGACCTGGAAGTCGCGGCGCTCCACGAACTCCAGCTGGCCGTCTTCCCGCAGCCGGACGCGGTCGCCGGTGCGGTACATCCGGGTGCCCGGCTCGCCGAAGGGGTCCGCGACGAACACCGCCGCCGTCCGGACCGGGTCGCCCACGTAACCGCGGCCCACGACCAGGCCGCCGACGAACAGCTCGCCCACCGCACCCTCGGGCGCCGGGCGCAGCTCGTCACCCAGCACATACAGCCGGGAATTCCGCACCGCGTGGCCGATCGGCACCACCTCGACGCCGGACCGGATCACCGCGTGCGTCACGTCGTCCGAACACTCCGTCGGGCCGTACGCGTTGACCAGCGGCACGTCCGGGAACCGGGCGAACCACCGCGCGCACAGGTCCGGCGGCAGCGCCTCCCCCGTCACCACGAGCCAGCGCAGCCCGGAGACATCCGGTTGCCCGGCCAGGTCCCAGGAGTCCAGGGCCGCCCGCAGCAGCGACGGCACGACCTCGAGCACCGAGACGCCCTCGGCCCGGATCAACCCGAACAACGCGTCCGGGTCCGCCGCGATCGCCCGCGACACCACGCGTACCCGGCCACCGACCAGCAGCGGCGCCAGCATCTGCCACACCGAAACGTCGAACGTCACCGGAGCGTTCTGCACGACCACGTCCGACGGCTCCAGGCCGAGGTCCTCGACCTTGGCCAGCAGGTGGTTGACCATCCCGCGGCGGTGCACCATCGCGCCCTTGGGGCGGCCCGTCGAACCGGACGTGAAGATCACGTACGCCAGGTCCAGACCGGCGTCGTCACGGGAAACCGGCGCCCACTCCTCGTCTTCAGCCTCGTCCAGGACCACGATCCCGGTGTCACCGCCGGCGATCTCGGCCGCCAGGTCCTCGAAGCCCGCACCGACCACGACGGCGGTGGCGCCGGAATCCACCAGCAGCCCGGCCAGCCGGGCCACCGGCAACGTCGGGTCCAGGGGCAGGTAGGCCGCCCCGGACCACAACACGCCCAGCACGGTCGTCACGAACCCGACCCCCGGGTCGGCCAGGACGCCGACCACCCCACGGGACGGAAGCCGGCGCGACAACGCGCTCGCGCGGCCGGCCAGCGACCCGTAGGAAACCCAGGCGCCACCGTCGGCCACCGCGGGGGCTTCCGGCGTCGCCAGTGCGAAATCGCGCACGCGCGACACGACATCGGCACCCACGGGTCCGGTCGCGCCGGCGCCCCGCTGCAGTTCCTCCGCCGGCACCACGTCGATCGCCCCGAGCGCCACCGAAGGATCGGCGATGGCGGTGTCGAGCAGGTGCCGGAACATGCCGGTGATCCGGCCGACGCGCTCGGCGTCGAACGCCTCGGGCGCGTAGTCGAAGCGGAAGGCCAGTTCGCCGCCCGGGTTCACGACCAGGCTCAGCGGGTAGTGGCGGGAGTCCTCGGTGACGGCGTCGAGCACGCGCACGTCGTCGCCCAGGACCACGTCGGTCTGTGCACCGTCGGCGGGCACGTTCTCGAAGACGATGGCGGTGTCGAACAGCTCGCCGGTGCCGGCCAGGCCGGGCACGTCGTTCTGCACCTCGGCCAGCCCGACGTGCTGGTAGGCCGACATCCGGGCCTGCTGGTCGCGCAGGAAGACCAGGAGCTCGTCCAGCGTGCCCGCCGGGTCGAGGTCGGCGCGGACCGGCACCGTGTTGATGAACATGCCGACCATGGTCTCCACGCCCGGCAGCTCCGCCGGGCGCCCGGAGGTGACCGACCCGAACACGACGTCCCGCCGTCCGGTGAGCCGGCCGACCAGGATCGCCCAGCAGGCCTGCACGACGGTGTTCAGGGTGAGCTCGTGCCGCCGGGCCCACGCCACCAGCTCGGCGGTCTCGTCCCGGGACAGCACCACTTCGGCCGACTCCGGCACCGCCTTCAGGTGGCCGTCGAGCTCCGGCGCCACCTTCGTCGGCTCGGTGAGGCCGTCCAGGACCTCGCGCCACGCCTGCCGGGCTTCCCGCTCGTCCTGGCGGCCGAGCCAGGCGAGGTAGTTCCGGAACGGGGTCACTTCCGGCAGCGCGGCCGCGGGGCCGTGCGTGTACAGCGTGGCCAGCTCGCGGATGAGGATCGGCACCGACCAGCCGTCGGTGGCGATGTGGTGGGCGGTCCAGAGGAACCGGTAGCGGCCGGCCGCGGCCTTGATCAGGGTGAACCGGACCAGCGGCGGGTGCGCGAGGTCGAACCGGCGCTCCCGGTCCTCGGCCGCCAGCCGGCCCAGCCGCTCCTCGCGCTCGACTTCGGGCAGCGTGGAGAGATCGATTTCGGTCCAGGGCAGGCCGACCTCGGCGGCGATCAGCTGCACGGCGTCGCCGCCGCGGCGGTGCCGGAAGTACGCGCGCAGGGTGGCGTACCGGCGCAGCAGCGCGGCACACGCGTCGCGCAGCGCCTCGACGTCGAGCGGGCCGGCGAGGTCCGCGGTGGCCTGGACGGTGTAGACGTCGACGCCGTCGGGGTCGAACTCCGAGTGGAACAGCAGGCCCTGCTGCAACGCCGACAGCGGTAGGACATCCTCGATGCGGCCGCCTTCCGGCGCCAGCTCCCGCAGTTCGTCGTCGGTCAGCTCGACCAGCGGCCCGTCGGTCACCGCGATCGCCTCGGCGTCGGCGCCCGGCTCGCGGAGGCCGACCTGCTCGGCGATGGCGGCCGGCGTCCGGCGTTCGAGGATGTCGCGCGGGGTGAGCTCGATGCCCGCCGTGCGGGCCCGGCCGGCCACCTGGATCGCGCTGATGCTGTCGCCGCCGAGGGCGAAGAAGTTGTCGTCGATGTACACGCGCGGCACGGACAGCACTTCGGCGAGGATGTCGCAGACGACGGTCTCGACCGTGTTGCGGGGGCGGCGCCCGACGACCTCGGCCCGGAAGTCCGGGGCGGGCAGCGCTTCGCGGTCGACCTTGCCGTGCTCGGTGAGCGGCAGCTCGTCGAGCACCACCAGCGCCGAGGGCACCATGTAGTCCGGGAGCAGCTGCTGGGCGGTGCTGCGCACGGCACCGGCGTCGATCGGGCCTTCGCCGTCGACACCGATGAGGTAGCCGGCGAGGCGCTTGCCGCCATCGGCGTCGGTGAGCACGCGCACGACGGCGTCCAGGACACCGGGCACGGCCCGCAGGACGCTTTCGATCTCGCCGAGTTCGATGCGGTGCCCGCGGATCTTCACCTGGAAGTCCCGGCGCTCCACGAACTCCAGCTGACCGTCCGGGCGCATCCGGACGCGGTCGCCGGTGCGGTACATCCGCGCGCCGGGACCACTGAACGGATCCGCGACGAACACCGCCGCCGTCCGCGCCGGGTCACCCACGTAACCGCGGCCCACGACCAGGCCGCCGACGAACAGCTCGCCCACCGCACCCGCCGGCACCGGGCGCAGCTCGTCACCCAGCACGTACAGCCGGGAATTCCGCACCGCGTGGCCGATCGGCACCACCTCGACGCCGGACCGGATCACCGCGTGCGTCACGTCGTCCGAACACTCCGTCGGACCGTACGCGTTGACCAATGGCACGTCCGGGAACCGCTCGAACCACCGCACGCACAGGTCCGGCGGCAGCGCCTCCCCCGTCACCACGAGCCAGCGCAGCCCGGAAACATCGGCGGACCGCCCGGCCAGGTCCCAGGAGTCGAGCGCCGCCCGCAGCAGCGACGGCACGACCTCCAGCACCGAAACGCCCTCGTCCCGGATCAACCCGAACAACGCGTCCGGGTCCGCCGCGATCGCCCGCGACACCACCCGGACCCGGCCACCGACCAGCAGCGGCGCCAGCATCTGCCACACCGAAACGTCGAACGTCACGGGAGCGTTCTGCACCACCACGTCCGCGGGCTCCAGGTCGAGGTCTTCCACCTTCGCCAGCAGGTGGTTGACCATCCCGCGGCGGTGCACCATCGCCCCCTTGGGACGGCCCGTCGAACCGGACGTGAAGATCACGTAGGCCAGCTCCGCACCGGCGTCCTCACCCGCGCCGAACACCGGGGCCAGGGCACCCGGGCCGTCTTCGGCGGCGTCCAGGGCCACGATCCCGGCCCCACCGCCGGCCGCGGCCACCACCTCCGCCGCCCGCTCCTCGTGCCCGGGGCCCACGACCACGCATGAGGCACCCGAGTCGACCAGCAGCCCGGCCAGCCGGGCCACCGGCATCCCCGCATCCAGCGGCACGAACGCCGACCCCGACCACAGCACCCCCAGCACGGCCGAGACGAACCCGACACCGGGGTCGGCCAGCACGCCCACCACCCCACGGGCCGGAAGCCGGCGGGACAGCGCACTCGCCCGGCCGGTCAGGGACCCGTACGAGACCCAGTCGCCGCCGTCGGCCACCGCGGCCGCTCCCGGCGACGCTTGTGCGATGGCGCAGACGCGCGACACCAGGTCGGCCCCCACCGGCCCGGCGGCACCGACGCAGGAGGCCAGCAGCTCGCCGAGCTCGTCCGCCGACACGACGTCGACTCCGCCCAGCACCGCCGACGGGCCGGCCTCGGCGAGGCGGCCGACGAACCCGGCCAGCCGCTCCAGGTGCGCGGCGACGCCCTCTGCGTCGTAGAGGTCGGGGTTGCCGTTCAGGTGGATTTCGATGATGTCTTCGGTGACGTCGAGCACGGTCAGCGAGAGGTCGTTGGTGATCCCGGTCGACAGGTTCATCACACGCGTGTGGCAGTCGCCGAGGAGCAGGCCCGGCTCGGGCGGGAGCACGTTGACGAACGGGCCGCCGAACGGGCGGCGCTCGTCGCTGCGCACGCCGATGTCCCGGCGGATCTGGTTGACGTGGTAGCGCTGGTGCTTGAGGGTCGCGGCGAGCTCGCTCGAGGCCTGCCCCAGCAGGGCGGCGATCGTCATCTGCGGCTCGACGACCATCCGCAGCGGCAGGTAGTTCGCGACCATGCCCGGGGTCGCCCGCGAGCGCACGCCCGCACGCGCCGCGACCGGGACGGTCAGCAGCAGGTCCTTGATGCCCGAAAGCCGTTGCGTGTAGGCCGCCATCGCGGCGATGAAGAACGTCGGCAGCGTCACCTTCGCGCCCGCGGCCGCCTCGCGCACGGCCTTCGCCGTCTCCGGGGGCAGCACCATGGTGCGCCGCAGGAAGCCGCGCGCCGGCGCCGGCTCCTTGCCGGACAGGCTGACCAGGTCGGGCGTGGTGTCGAAGTGCCGCCCCCAGAACGCCTTGTCCCGCAACCGGTGCGGGGAGTCCTGGTAGGCGAGGTCGGCGTCGAGCAGCAGCCGGAACGGCGGCAGCGCGGTGGGCCCGGGGTCCTCCCCGGCCAGCAGCGCGTTGTAGAGCTCGCCCAGCCGGCGGTGGCAGATCGCCGCGCTGAAGCCGTCGCCGATGAGGTGGTGGGTGGTGAGGTACCAGAAGTGCCGCTGTGCGCCGAGCTTGATCAGGGCGCCGCGGAAGAGCGGGAAGTCCTCGAGCGAGAAGGGGTGCCGCAGGTCTTCCTGCATCCAGTCGAGCGCGGCGCTCTCCGGGTCGGCTTCCCCGGTCACGTCCGGGTACCGGATCGGCAGCTCGGTCAGCGGCTCGATGAGCTGCCGCGGTTCGCCCTCGACCTCGACGAACCGGGCCCGGAAGCACTCGGCTTCGTCGGCCAGCGCGCGCAGGGCCGACTGGAACACCTCGACGTCCAGCGGGCCGGTGATGTCCAGGTAGTCCGCCATCGCGTAGGCGAGGCCGCCACCGGAGAGCTGTTCGTCGTACCAGACGTCGGTCTGTGCGGTGGACAGGGGCAGGAATGCGTCGACCGCGGTCATCAGGGCACCTCGAAGAGTGTTTTGGCGTAACGGGAATCGGGTTCGGCACCGTCGAGCAGCGCTTCGGGGCCGTAGTTGTCCTTGACCCACTGGTCCTGGTAGATCGTGTCCAGGTAGCGGTCACCGAGGTCGGGCGAGATCACCACCGCCGTGGGCTCGGCGCCGCCCGCGTCGTTCTCCTCCAGCCAGCCGAGCGCACCCGCGAGCACCATGCCGGAGCCGCCGCCGAGCAGGAAGCCGCGCAGCGCGAGCCGGCGGCACTCGCGGATCGCGGCCGCTTCGTCGACCCGCACCAGATCGTCCACAAGGGACATGTCGATGACCGGGAACCGCACGCTCGTGCGCAGGGCTGTGCTGCGCCGGGCGGCCCGCGGCCCGGGGCCGACGCACTCGACGGCGACGATCCGCACCTGCGGCCGGACCTGG
The DNA here is from genome assembly GCF_026017845.1 of Amycolatopsis mediterranei. NCBI lineage: Bacteria > Bacillati > Actinomycetota > Actinomycetes > Pseudonocardiales > Pseudonocardiaceae > Amycolatopsis > Amycolatopsis mediterranei. The sequence goes on along the minus strand of NZ_CP100416.1, from coordinate 4,692,589 downwards.
CGCAGGTAGCGGGCGCACCCGGTGAGGGTCCCGGCCGAGCCGACCCCGACGAAGAGCACGTCCAGATCCGGCACCGTGCGCAGGATGTCCGGGCCGGTCGAGCGGAAGTGGGCCATCCAGTTGCCCGCGTTGACGTACTGGTCCAGCCAGGTGTAGCCGTCGTTCTCCGCGCACAGCCGTCGGACGAGCCGCAGGCCCGCGGCCGGGTCCGGGGCGACCAGCACCTCGGTGCCGAGGTTCTGCATCAGCTGCCGGGTGAGCAGCGTGCTGCGCGGGTCGGTCACGCAGACGAACCGGTACCCGCGGCTGGCCGCGACCAGGCTCAGCGCCACGCCGAGGTTGCCCGACGACGTTTCGACGATGGTCGAGCCGGGGCGCAGCACGCCCGCGCGCTCGGCCAGCGCCACCATTTCGAGGGCGGGCTTGAGCTTGCTCGAGCGCGCGAAGTTGAAGCCCTCGCACTTCATCAGGACCCGCCGGTCCACGATGTGGCGGAGGTCGACGTACAGGTCGGTGACGTCGAACTCCTCCGGCCTCGTGATCACCTGCACGACGAACCTCCGGTCGACGAGTTCCCGGCGTGCGCGGGAAAGGGGTCGCCCCGGCCGACCTTGCCGGCGACCAGGCCCTGGAAGACGGTGAGCTTCTGGATGTTTCCGGCGCCCTCCATGAACTCGACGCCGCGCGCGTCCCGGACCAGCTTGTCCAGCGCCGGGTGCTCCCAGCGGGCCCGCGGCCCGAAGAAGCCGCACGCTTCGAGCGTGGCCTCCTCGGCCAGCCGGCACGCTTCGGCCTTGGCCGCCGAAGCCAGGTGGCCGCGGGAACCGTCGGCGTCGACCTCGATCGCGGACAGCTGCACGAGGTGGCGCACGCCCTCGATGCGGCGGCCCAGCCGGTCGAGCCGGTCGGCCTCGCCGCGGCCGAGCGGGCCGCGTTCGGCCCGCACGTAGTCGTGGGCGGCCGCGGCGATGCCGACCGCGATCGCGGCGACGCCCGGCCGCAGCCGGTTGAAGGTCTGCACGCACGCCCACATGCCCCGCCGGGCGGGCGAGCGGTCCCGGCCGAGCACGCGCTCGGCGGGCACGGCGACGCCGTCCAGCGTCAGCTCGCAGATCCGCGCGGCACGCAGCCCCAGCGACTCGATCGGCTCGGCGCGGAACCCCGGGTCCGCCGTGTCCACCAGGACCGCGGTGACGCCCAGCGGGCCGGGCCCGGTGCGGGCGAACACGACCCCCAGCGCGGCCCGGGCGGCGTTGCCGACGTACTTCTTGCGGCCGTCGAGCCGGTGCGGGCCGCCGCCGTCCGGCGAAGTCTTCAGCGCCGTCTCCAGCGCGGTGGCGTCGGATCCGCGATCCGGCTCGGTGAGCGCGAAGAACGTCCACGTCGGACGTTCGAGGAGCCGGCCGTAGAACCACTCCTTCTGCTCCCGGTCGGCCAGCACGTCGACGAGCACGCCGGACATCGACGCGCCCGGGCTGGCGAGCATCAGGCCGGCGTCGCCGCGGGCGAGTTCTTCGAGCACCACGGTCCGCTCGATCGCCGTCATGCCGTGGAAGCGGTGCGCGCCCAGTGCCAGGCCCGCGCCCCCGAACTCCGCGGGGACGAGCATGGTGGCGAGGCAGCGGACGCCGGCCAGGTCCAGGTGCGCACCGACGCCGTCGGGGTCGGTGTCGAGGCCGGCGCCCGCGGTGCGGAACTCCGCGCCCCACTCCCGGGCCGCGTCCCGCAGCGTCCCGAGCCGTTCGTCCAGCACGGTCGCGGTCACGCCACCGCCTCCGGGGTGTAGGCCCCGGCGAGCAGCTCGGAGACGTCGGCGACCTCGCCCGCACCACCGCGGACGAACCCCGCTGCGCCGAGCAGGCGCAGCAGCACGCGGTCGGTGTCGGTGAGCCGCCGGTGCAGGTAGGCCAGTGCGTCCGGCGCCGGGACCGCGTCGTGCGCGGTCAGGAACGCGCGCACCTCGAGCTGCCCGGTCAGTGCCTCGGCAACGGCGCCCTGGACCATCTGGCGGCGCAGCAGGGTGGTGTCGCCGCTGCGCCGCCCGCCCAGATACGCGAGCCCAGAGTCGAGCAGGGCGCCGGACAGGCCCAGCCGCAGCCACACCGACCCGGTCGCCAGGATCGGGTCGGGGCGGCCCGCGGGCCGGTGCGTCCGCACGAGGACGACCGGGCCGCCCGGCAGCTCCGCCGTCCGGACCACGAGCACGTCGCCGGCCACCGGCCCGGCCGGCAGGACCGCGGCACCGCCGGCGCCGAACACCGGCGCCCCGGCCGGCAGCGCCGCGTGCAAAGCCACCAGCGCCGGGGCCATCCCTTCCGCACGGGCGGTGTCGTGGCACCGCAGCCAGGTCGCCGTGATCGGCGGCGAGATCGTGGTCATCGCTCAGGCGGCCATTTCGGCCGAGACGAACCGGGCCAGCGACCCGACCGACTCGAAGTGGCTCATTTCCAGGTTCTCGGCGTCGAATTCGATGCCAAGCGCCTCTTCCAGCTGCATCAGCAGTTCCAGCACGCCGGTGGAGTCGAGACCGGCGTCGGCGAGCCGGGTCTCCGGGCCGAGGTCGGTGACCTCCGCCTCCAGCACGGACTCCAGCGCGGCGCAGATGCCCGCGACCACGCGGTCGTCCAGGACCTCCGTCGGTTCAGCCACGGTTTCCGTCACTTCGCTCACCAATCCCTTCGTGAAGACAGCAGCACTTACCCACAGGCCCGGAACCGGGCCTAGAGTTCTTTTTTCTCCGGTCTGGCGCCCTATCCCGCCACGACCCGGTCGAGCAGGGCGAGGCCGCGCGCCCCGCGCCGCCGCAGGCCCCGGGAGGTGCGCAGCGGGTCCCAGCCGGGCTCGCGTTCCGGGAGCAGCTCGGGATTCCCCAGCACCCCGGCGGCGTCCGCGAGGACCGGCCGGCCGAGGATCGTCGACGCGCACAGCGCGCCCCCGGTCGCGACCCCGACGATTCCGCCACCGTGCAAGATGCTCTGACCCGCGAGGTAGAGACCGTCGACGCCCGAATCGATATCCGGCCGTTGCCCGACCCGGCCCCAGGTGTGCAGGCCGTACGCGCTGCCCCCGGTCGAAAGCGTGTAGCGCTCCTGGGTCAGCGGCGTCGACGTCTCGACGTGCACGAGGTGCTTGCGGAACGGCCCGATCGCGGCCTCGGCCAGGTCCAGCATCTGTTCGGTGAGCCGGTCCTTGGCGCCCAGGTAGCCGGGTTCGCGCCGGTAGCGGGCCCCGTGCGCCGGCCCGTCCGTGAGTCCCCAGTGCGCGTAGCCGGGCGGGCAGGCCGTCATGATCTGGAAGTTCATGTGCCCCGGCGGGCACGCCGAGCCCGGCACCGGGTCCTTCAGGGAAGCGAAGGACAGGAACGCGAACGGCAGCGCGTCGAGCCGGCCCGCCTCGACCTGCGCGTACGCCGCATCGACGTCTTCGTTGGGCCAGTACCAGATGTTCGCGCTGGGCAGCGGCAGTTCCCGGTCGAGCGCGACGTAGCAGACGGCCAGCGGCAGGCGCATCGTCGCCGTCTCCGCACGGGCCACCACCGGCTCGGGCAGGTTTTCCCGGCCGTCGCACAGTTCCAGCACGGTCCGGCGGTAGTCCGCATTGGACACGACCACCGGTGCGCGGTGGACCGTGCCGTCGGTCAGCCGGACGCCCGCCACCTTGCCGCGCTCGATCAGGATCCGGTCGACCCGCGTGCGGGTGAGCAGCGTGCCGCCGTGCGACTCCAGCAGCTCGACGAAGGAGGCGGCGATCACCTGCCCGCCGCCCTCGGGGTAGTAGGCGCCGCGCAGGTAGTCGTCGAGCATCATCGTGTGCGCGACGACGAGCGTGCCGGCCGGCGCGGACCCGTAGTTCCCGGACTGGGCGGCCAGGATCGTGCGCGCCCGGGCCGACAGTCCGCAGTGGTCGAACAGCTGCGCGAGCGTCCGGCGGCTCCAGCGCAGCATCACGGCCGGCACCTTCGCCGCCGGCCCCGCGGAGAAGGCGGACTGGCGGCAGGCCTGCGCGACGGCCGCGCACACCTCGATGTAGCGGGTGATGCCGTCGGTCTCCGCGGGCAGCGCGGCCCGCAGCCGGTCGGCGTAGCGGTCCCACCCGGTCGGCACGTCCACGGTCACACTCGGCAGGACGATCCGGTCGAACCCGTCGGGATCCATGGGGTGGAAGCGCACCCGGTCGGCGAGGCCGAGGCCCGAGAGGACCCGCGGCAGCAGGCCGTCCGGTCCGCAGTCGCCGAGGTAGTGCACCCCCACGTCGAACTGGTAGGCGCGCCGCCGGCGGAACACGTGGCTGTTGCCGCCCGCGACGTCGTGCTGTTCGAGCACGAGCACGCGCATCCCGCTCGCCACCAGGTATCCGGCGCACACGAGGCCGCCGATCCCGGAGCCGACCACGATGGCGTCCCAGCGCTGGGCGGCCTTCTCTTCTGTGTCCACGCCGGCGACGCTATGCCGGAGCGGTGACCTCGGGCTGACCGCGCGCTGACAATCTGGGGGAGAGTTCGTCAGCGCCGTGCTGGGGGCTCCGGCCCGCCCGAGGTCACCTATTCAGGGGCCAGCGTCGAAGGCGACGGCCTGGTGCGCAACGTGAACCACGTCGGCGCACAGGTGGCCACCACCGTCAGCACGACGGCCAGCCCGAGTATCACAAGATATATCCACAAAGGACCGGACGGGAAGAGGCTGTCCGAGACGGCCGCGCTGAACGGTATCAGCATCGACGCCGCGACCAGCGTGCCGAGGAAGACGCCGATGGCGGCCACGACCCCCGCTTCCATGGCCATCATGCGCATCACCTGCCCCCGCGTCGACCCGATGAGCCGCTGCAGCCCGAACTCCCGCCGCCGGTCCGCCGTGGCCATCACCAGCGTGTTCACCATCGAGATCGCGGCGTACACGAGCAGCAGCCCGACGATCAGGTAGTTGACCCAGGCATTGGCCTGGACCTCCGCCAGGAAGGCCTTGGTCAGCGCCTCCCGGCCGGCCACCTGCACGCCGTCCAGGTCCCCGACCCGGCTGCGCAGCGAGGTGAGCAGATCGCCTTCCGCCGTCCCGGGCTGCGCCATGACGAGGATCCGGTCGGCCGCACCCGCGGCCGTGTGCGGCGCCAGCGTGTCGGCCGGCATCAGCGCCGAGGCCGAGGCCGCCGTGGTCCGCAGCGTCGCGACGACGTCCAGGGTGATCGGGGAGCCGTCGCCCAGCCGCATGGCGATCTTGGCGCCCACGCCGACCCCCAGCCGCTGCGCGAGGTCGGCGGGCAGGGCGATCGTGTTGCCGTGCAGGGCGTCGAGCTGCCCGCTCGCGACGATGCTCCCCCACGCCTTCGCCACGCCCTCCGCGGTGACGCCGGTGAGGTCCACGCCGTCCTCGTCCTGCGTCGCGTCCGACGGCTTTTCGTTGTACCCCTTGCTCGTCACGAACGCCGAGGCCCCGGCCACCCCGGGGGCCTGCTGCACCTTGGCGACCAGGTCCGGCGGCAGGTCACCGGTCGCGGACGTCACCACGGCGTCGGCGAGCAGCGAGTCGGAGTACTGCTTCTCCGCGACCGCGACCTGCGTGGTCTGGAAGTACAGCATGAAGATGGCGAGCCCGGTGGCGAGCATGATGGGCGTGACCGCCCCGGCCATCGGCATCCAGCGGGCCCGCGCGTTCAGCGAGGCGAGGTAGCCGGGCAGGCCACCGAACGCGCGGATCGGCCGGCGCAGCACCGCGACCAGCAGCTTGGTGAGCCCGGGGGCGAACAGCGCGACGGCGGTCGCCACCAGCGTGACGGCCGGGCCGGCCGTGCTCGCCGCGAGCGGGCCGTCGACGACGGTGATCGTCAGGTAGGCCAGCGCCGCCGCGCCGATCAGGCTCGACACCCCGAGCCACAGCCGCGTCGGGGTCAGCCAGCGCGTGGGGATCGCCGTTTCCCGCATCGCTTCGACGGGCCGCGTACGGCCCGCGTACCGGGCGGCGACGAACGCGGCGCCCCACGCCGAACCCAGGCCCACGACCGCCGCGGCGACGACCGGGTAGAAGCCCTGCTCGAACTTGAGGACCGGCTGGATCACGCCGAAGCCGGTCAGCCGGCCGAAGAGCCAGTCGCCGAGCAGCACGCCGGGCAAGATCGCCAGCGCGGTGCCCAGCGCCCCGATGATCATCGCTTCGCCGGTGATCATCCGGCTCAGCTGGCGCGGGGTCGCGCCGATCGCCCGCAGCATGGCCACTTCGCGGCGGCGCTGCTGCACCGAGAGCGTGAGGGTGCTCGCGACGACGAACATGGCGACCTGCGCCGCCAGGCCACCGAACACGGCCGCGAGGATGATCAGCAGCTCGCCGTCGCCGGCGGCCCTGGCGAACTCGGCGGACCCGCGGGCGTCGCCGGTCAGCGTCACCGCGCGCTGGTCCCGCACCGCGGTCGCGATCTGCGCGCTGACGGCGGCGACGTCGGCACCGGGGGCGAGCTGGACGCCGAAGGCGTCGACCTGCCCGGCCGCGGACCGCAGCCCGCCGGCCTCGGCGGGCGAGAAGAACACCGCGTCGGTGGCCATCCGGCGGCCGGCGTCGGCGATGCCGGTGATCCGGTAGGAGTGCACGCCCCCGCGGACGGCGATGTCGGCCTTGCCGCCGGCGTGCGCCCCGATCCGGGCCGCGGTGGCGGAATCGAGCACGACTTCGCCCTCGCGGATCGGGGCCGCGCCCTCGGTCAGCCGGTAGGGCGCCAGCTCCGCGGAAACCCAGCTGTGGCCGGCCTGCGTGCCGGGTACGGACGGGCCGCCCTGGTCGCCGAGCACCTCGGCGTGGAAGGAGACGTCCGGGACCACGTGGGCGACGCCGGGCACGCCGCTGATGGTGCTCGCGAGACCTTCGCCGAGCCGGACGCGCTCGGACAGCGTCGCGGTCTCGTGGTCGGCGTCCTCCCCGTGGCCGACCGTGGGCAGGTCGTAGGACTGGTTGCCCGCCACCACGATCGGCGCGGCGGCCAGGCGCTGCGGCGGGATCACGGTCCGGATGCCGGTCTCCATGAGCCCGCCGCAGGCGAGCATCACGGCGGTGCCGACGAACACCGAGACGAGGGTGGCGATGAAGCCACCGGTGCGGTAGCGCAGGGTGCGTACGACGAGGGTCAGCATCAGCGCGTCAGCTCGCTCAGCCAGGGGCCTTCCTGCGGCCGCTGCTCGGCGCGGGCGACGAGGTTGGTCATCCGCCGGGCCACCTCTTCGGGGTTCGGCTGCCGCAGCTCGTCGACGACCCGGCCGTCGGCGAGGAACAGCACGCGGTCGGCGTAGGAGGCGGCCACCGGGTCGTGGGTCACCATCACGATGGTCTGCCGGGACACGCTCTTCGCTTCCCGCAGCAGGGAAAGGACTTCCTGGGCCGACCGCGTGTCCAGCGCGCCGGTCGGCTCGTCGGCGAAGATCACCTCGGGGTGGGTGACGAGGGCGCGGGCGATCGCCACCCGCTGCTGCTGGCCGCCGGAGAGTTCCGCGGGCCGGTGGCGCCGCCGCTGGCCGAGCCCGACCTGTTCGATGACGCGGCGCACGAGCGCCGGGTCCGGGCGCCGTCCCGCCAGCCGCAGCGGCAGGGTCACGTTCTGCTCGACGTCGAGCGCGGGCAGCAGGTTGAAGGCCTGGAACACGAACCCGATCCGGTCGCGCCGCAACCGGGTCAGCTCGACCTCGCGCATCACGCTGAGGTCGGTGCCGCCCAGCACGACCGAGCCGGACGTCGGCTTGTCCAGGCCGGCCGCGCAGTGCAGCAGTGTGCTCTTGCCCGACCCCGACGGCCCCATCACCGCGGTGAACGTGCCGCCGGCGAAGCCCGCCGTCACGTTGTCCAGGGCCAGCACCTGGGCCCGGTCCTTGCCGTACGCCTTGCGTACGGACAGCAGCCGCACGACTTCGACCGTGTCGCCTTGCTGGTACATCTGCGGCTCCCCTGGCGTGACTTCGTTTCGTCCATTCGTTACCGCGACCACGTTACGAAGGTGCGGGCCGGTTTCCGAGGGTGCTAGGGAGCGGAAGTTTGCGGGGGTTAGCACTACCGCGGAGAACGGCCCGGCCTGCGCATAATGGGCGCCATGACTAGCGGAAGCCCGGTCGCCACGATGACGCGGTCGCTGCTGCGCGACGGCGGGCTCGCGACCCTGCGCGGCGGCGTGCTCGCCGTGGTCGCGGTGACCGAACTCGTGGTGTTCATCGTCGTGGTCACCGCCGGCTCGCTGATCGGCGTGGGCGTGGGACTGTTCATGCTGCCCCCGGCCGTGCTGCTGATGCGCGCCCTGACCGACCGGGTGCGCGCGTCGGCCGACGCGTGGTCCGGCGTGCGGATCGCCTCGCCGTACCTGCCGGAGCCGGCCGGGAGCACAGCGCTGCGCCGCTGCCACCACCTGCTCGGCGACCGCGCGAACTGGCGCGACGCGCTGTGGCTGGTGGTGGACAGCTCCCTCGGCATCCTGCTCACCCTCACCCCACTGCTCCTGGTCCTGCACGGGCTGCGCGGACTCGCGATGCCGTTCCTGATCGGGTCCGACGCGGCCGACCGGCTCGGCAGCTGGTACGTCGTGATCCCGGTGGACGACCAGCCGACGGCCTGGTTCGCCGCCATCCTCGGCCTGGCGCACTTCCCGCTGGCGCTGTGGAGCGCGCCGCACCTGCTGAAGCTGCACGCGCGGCTGGCGGCCACCCTGCTGGCCCCGACCGAGGTGACCCGGCTGACGAACCGCGTGCAGCACCTGGCCGAAAGCCGTGACGACGCCGTGGGTTCCCAGGCGACCGAGCTGCGCCGCATCGAACGCGACCTGCACGACGGCGCGCAGACCCACCTCGTCGCGATGGGGATGACGCTCGACGCCGCCATGCGCGTGCTCGACTCCCACCCCGAAGCGGCCCGGTCCTTGATGGACGAGGCGAAGAACACTTCGGCGAAAGCGCTGCAGCAGCTGCGCGACCTCGTCCGCGGTATCCAGCCGCCGGTGCTGGTCGACCGCGGCATCGCCGACGCGATCCGCACGCTGGCGATCGAAAACCCGCTGCGGATCGAGACGACGATCGACCTGCCCGGCCGGCCGTCGCTGGCGGTCGAGACCGCCGCGTACTTCTCGGTGTCCGAACTGCTGAACAACGCGATGAAGCACTCCGGGGCGGACAGCGGCGCGATCCACGTCCACTACGAGTCCGGCCGGCTGGTCATCAACGTCAGCGACAACGGCAGCGGCGGCGCGAACACCGAAGGCGGCTCGGGACTGCGCGGCATCGAGAAGCGGCTCGCGCCGCTCGACGGCTTCATCACGATCCTCAGCCCGCTCGGCGGCCCGACCATGGTGACGATCGAAATCCCGTGCGGCTTGGCGCTCTGACGACGGTCAGTGCTTCAGGTAGGCCAGCACCGCCAGGACCCGCCGGTTGGCGTCCTCGGACTGCGGCAGGTTCAGCTTGGCGAGGATGTTGTTGATGTGCTTGGAAACGGCCTTCTCGGAGATGACCAGCTCGCCCGCGATGTTGCTGTTGGACCGCCCTTCGGCCATCAGCTTGAGGACTTCGCGCTCCCGGGCGGTCAGCCGCTCCAGGCGGTCGTCGCGGGTGTTGTGCGTCAGCAGCCGCGTCACGACGTCCGGGTCCATCACCGTGCCTCCCAGCGCGACCTGGCGGACGGCGTCGACGAACTGGTCGCCGTGGAACACGCGGTCTTTGAGCAGGTAGCCGACCGAGCCTTCGCCGTCCGCGAGGAGTTCGTCGGCGTAGAGCCGTTCCACGTACTGCGAAAGGACGAGCACCGGGAAGCCCGAGATGCGGCGGCGCGCTTCGATCGCGGCGCGCAGGCCTTCGTCGGTGAACGACGGCGGCAGCCGGATGTCGACGATCGCGATGTCCGGCCGTTCGCGCAGCATCGCTTCCAGCAGGTCCGGCCCGTTGTCCACCGCCGCGCTGACCTCGAATTCGTGCGCCTCGAGCAGCCGCACCAGACCGTCCCTGAGCAGGAACTGGTCTTCACCGATGACCACGCGCACTTTGTCCGTCCCCCGCTTCGAACCCGACCACGACGACCCTCATCATAGGGCCGCGTCAGTCGGACTCGGCCACCACGCAGATGCCCAGCGCACCTCGGCGCGGGTCGTAGTCGGCCAGCAGCACCGGACCGGCGGCCGGGCCGTCCGCGAGCGGCGCCCAGAGCCCGGTGCACGGGAACTCGGGCGGCGCGACGATCGCCCCCGGCCAGGCACCCGTCCCGGCGAGCCCGCGGCCGACGACGACCGTCTCCGCCGGCTCGAACTCCGGCAAGGCGTCCGGCACCACTTCGGGTTCGTAGCCGACGCGGACCGTCCGGCGGCCGCCCGCCTCGAACAGCAAAGCGGTAGCGGCGTCCCCGATCCGGTCCGGCACGTCGTACGGCGTGACGCCCTGGTCCATGATCAGGACCAGGGCGCGCCGGTAGTCGTGGCGCCGGACGTAGGAGCCGGCGATCCGCAAGGCGGTGAACGGGGCCAGGCTGCCCTGCCCCGAAACGGAAAACACCAGCGGGTTGCCGGGGAGCACGGCGGTCAGGTTCACCGGCGCCGACAGCCGCGGGTCGAACTCCGGCGCCGCGTGGGCGACGATCGCGAGGTCGATCCGCTCGCCGGAGAGCTGCCCGGCGAGCAGCTCGCGGGCCATCGCGAGGAAGGGGTTGCCGCGCGCCCGCGTCACCCGGCCGGGCCGGAAGCCGATGTCGTGCCCGCGGCTGAGGTCGGCGAAGTACCGGTGCAGCTCGGGAACGTCGATTTCGCGGTCGCCGGGTGCGAATTCACGCCGGGTCGCCAGCGCCAGGCGCAGCGGAAACGGCTGCAGGCCCGGCGATGGCGCGGCGGACAGGGTGGTCGTGGACGCGCGGTACATCGCCTAGCGCTCCGCGCCCACGGCGACCGGCGGCGCGAACTCGTGCAGGTGCTGGCGGCGCAGCAGGTCCGCGGGCTCGTCCCGCTCGCTGACGAGGTAGTGCCGTCCACAGTGGACGATGACTTCGGCCGGGTAGCCGTGGCTGAGGAACAGCACCGGTGACGCCGTCGGGCCGTAGGCACCGGACCGCGTGACGCCGACCAGGTCGCCCGGGCGGACCGGCGGCAGCGCGGCCTTCTTCGCGAGCACGTCGTTGGGCGTGCACAGCGGACCGGTCACCTGCCAGGTTTCGGTGGCGGGTTCGTCGATGCGGTTGAGCAGCCGGATCGGGAAGTCGCGCTTGACGTAGGACCCGATGCCGACGGCGGCCATGTGGTGGTTCGTACCACCGTCGGCGACGGCGAAGTTCTGCCCCAGCGAGGTCTTCGTGTAGCGGACGCGGACGACGTAGGTCCCGGAAGTGGCGGCCAGGTACCGGCCGAGCTCCATGACCAGCCGGGTCGCCGGGTGCCGCTGCGCGAACTCGTCGATCACCGGGTTGAGCAGCGAAGCGAGCAGATCGCGGTCGAGGTCCCGTTCGCCGTCGAAGTACGCGACCCCGAGGCCGCCGCCGACGTCGACCATGTCCAGCGGGAAGCCCAACCGGCGCGAGACGCGTTCGGCGAGCTCGAAGATGCGCCGCGTGTTTTCGACGATCGGCTCCTCGTCGAGGATCCGGGTGCCCATGTAGACCTGCACGCCCATCAGCCGCAGGTTCGGGTGCCGGTCGACGAGGTCGGTGGCGGCGAGCAGCTGTTCTTCGTCGATGCCGAACTGGCGTGGCTTGCCGCCCATGGTGAGGCCCGAGCCCTTGACCGCGAAGCTGGGGTTCACGCGCAGCGCGACCCGCGCTTCGATCCCGCGTTCGCGCGCGAGCTCGTCGAGGATCTTCAGCTCGCCGAACGATTCGCAGACGACGGTGTAGACGCCTTCGTCCAGGCACGCGGCCAGTTCCGAGGTGCTCTTGCCGGGGCCGAGGAAGATGATGTCCTCGCCGGCGACGCCGGCCCGGCGCGCGGTGATCAGTTCGGCCATCGACGAGACTTCGGCCCGGGCACCGTGGGCGTGCAGCAGCGCGCACACCGAGATGTTCGGATTGGCCTTGAGCGAATAGAAGATCTCCAGCCGCGGGTGCAGCTGCTCACGGAGACCCAGCAGCCGGCCGCCCAGTTCGTCACCGTCGTAGACGAAGAGCGGGGTGCCGTAACGCTCCGCGAGTTCGGCGATGCCGACGCCGGAGATCTCGAATTCGACACTCATGCAGCGCTCCTCATTTCCGGAAAACCATGGCGGAGAACGTCGACCCCAGGCCGACGGAAATCATCAGGTAGTGGGCCCCGGGCGCGATGAGCCCGAGACCGTCCGCGGCGTGGTGGTTGAGAAAGGGGTCGGCGCAGAAGCAGTGCCCGGTCGTCCCGACGTTCTGCAGGAAGATCTTCGAGCGCGCGATGCCCAGCGCCGCGCTCGCGCGGACCCAGGAGATCTTGTTGACGTTGTGCGGCAGCACCAGGTCGATGTCGTCGGCGGTCAGCCCGGCGGCGGCAATGGCTTCGAGTGCGACCTCGGCGACCGCGCCGGGGTAGATCTGCCGGAACTCCGCGGCTTGTTCGTCGTCGAGGATGACTTCGCCGCCCGGGCCGCCGAGCGTGGTGGTGGCGTAGCCGAGCATCGTGTCCTGGTCCTCGCCCGGCCCGACGAGCACCGCCGCGGTGGCCTCCCCCATGATCGCGACGTCGGGAATGACCTGCGCGGAATGGGTGAACGCCTTTTCGCCGGTGAGGATCAGGGCGAGCGCGTCGGGATCGCCGTCGGCGGCCAGCAGCGTGCCGCACAGGTCGACGGCGAGCAGCCCGGAGGCGCAGGCGTGGTCGGTGAGGGTGAACAGGGTGGCGTGGGTGAGCCCGAGCGCCTCCCGCACGTCGATCATCGGGTCGACGGGGTACGGGTTCGCGGCCGGCATCGTCTTGGCGCGGACGACATAGCGGACGCGCTCTTCCTGGCCGCGCAGGGCATCGAGCTTGCTGACCGCCCCGAGCACCATGTCCGCTTCGGACTCGTCCGACCGGCAGACCTCGTCGAGGCCGTACATCCGCCGGAACCGGCGCAGCTGCCCGGCGGAGAGGGCCAGCTCGTCCTGCAGCGATTCGATCGCCACGGTCGTCGGCACGTAAGTGGACACCGCCACCAGCGAAGTCATCGCGCCGTCAACTCCCCTCGGGTCCACCACCGGTTTTCGGTCCGGCCAAGAATCGCGGCGCGCGCTGACGGGGCACTGACGGCCCACTGACCGGGAGATCAGGCGCGCCTAACGAAGCCCTGGCGCACCTTTTTCCGGGCAGCGCTAAGCGTGGATTTCCCGGCGCACCGCCGGCGTTTCCGCCAACGCGGCCAGCGCTTCGGCTTCGGCGGTTTCGTCGGCCAGATCGCGCGCCAGCTTCACCGCCCGTTCGTGGTGCAGCACGGCCTCGGCGTGGCGGCCGAGCGCTGCGTGCACCCGGCCCAACGCCGTGGTGGCGGTGCGTTCCCACCACCGGTCGCCGACCTCCTGGGCCAGCGTGACGGCCTGGCGGAGGCAGTTCGCCGCCTCCGGTACGTCGCCGTCGGCGTGGTGGACCGTGCCCAAGCCGGTCAGCGCCAGGCATTCGGCCCAGCGGTCCCCCGCGGCGCGGGCGTACTGCAGGCCGCGTTCGAGGTGCCGGCGGGCGTGGCGGGGTGCGGCCGTGAACCCGAGCCCGATGGCGGCCAGCGCTTCGCCCCAGCAATCGCCGACCTCCTGGGCCAGGTCCAGCCCGCGCCGGAACTCCGCCGCGCTCTCCGCCCGGCGGCCGGCGTGGTAGTGCAGGTCGCCGAGGCCGACCAGGGCGCGGGCTTCGCCGCACCGGTCACCGGCCGCGCGGTAGAGCTCGACCGCGTGGCGGTGGTGGGTGAGCGCTTCGTCGTGGCTGCCGCCGCGGGCGTGGATGAACCCCAGGTGGTTGTGCGTCTTGGCCTGTCCCCACAGGTCGTGGTTCGCGCGGTCGAGCGCCAGCGCGCGGTGGTGCTGGGCGACCGCCTCCGCGAAGTCGCCGCTGCGCCAGTGCCCGAGCCCCAGGTTCTTGCGCAGTTCCGCTTCCGCGATCGGATCGCCCAGCTCGCCGGCCACGCGCAGGGCGAGCCGGTGCGTCCGGATCCAGTCGTCCACGTGCCCGCGGACGAAGTAGAACCGCCACAGCGGCTGGACGAGCTGCCAGCAGTGGTGCGGCCGGTCCCGGCCCGCGGCCGCGGCGGCGACCGCGGCGAGGTTCTCCCGTTCGGCCTCCAGCCAGGCGAGTGCCTCGGCGGCGGTGCCGAGCTCCGGACCGCACGCCGGCGGGGACCCGGCGGGCCGGAACCGTTTCCTCGTCGGCTCCAGCACGTCCGCCGCTCGCCCGGCGACGTGCAGGTAGTAGTCGAACATCCGGCTCGCCGCCGCCTCCCGGGCCGCGGTGGGGGCGGCGAGACCGGTGGCGCGGGCGTGGTCGCGGATCAGGTTGTGGAACCGGTAGCGCCCGAGCGCGGGCTGGGACAGCAGGTGGACGTCGACGAGTTCCTCGAGGAGCCGTTCGGTCTCCCGGAGTTCGCGGCCGGCGATCGCCGCCGCGGCCACGGCGTCGACGTCGGTGCCGGGGAATTCGCCGAGGAGCCGGAACAGCCGTTGCTGCGGCTCGGTGAGCTGGCGGTAGGACAGCGTGAACGCCGCCCCCACGCTGCGGTCGCCGGTGCTCAGCTCGGCCAGCCGCCGGTGCTCGTCGCGCAGCAGGCCGGCCAGGTGGCTGACCGTCCACAACGGACGGTCGCGGAGCCGGGCGGCGGCGATCCGCACGGCGAGCGGCAGGTAGCCGCAGAGCCGGGTGATTTCGCCGGCCGCCGGATCCGGCCCGACGCGGTCCGGGCCCGCGACCCGGGTGAGCAGCTGCGCGGCTTCGGCCGGCGCGAGGACGTCCAGCGACACCGTCGTCAGGACGTCGATGCTGGTCAGCCGGGCCCGGCTGGTGATCAGCACGAGCGAGCCAGGGCCGCCGGGCAGCAGCGGGCGCACCTGGGCGGCGTCGGCCGCGTCGTCGAGCACCACCAGCGCGTTGCGGCCGACCAGCAGCGACCGCCAGAGCGCGGCGCGCTGGTCGAGCCGTTCGGGGATCCGGGCACCGTCCACGCCGAGCTGGCGCAGCAGCGAGTCGAGCGCGGCCTCGGGGGCCAGCGGGCCGTCCGGGCCGTGGGCGTGCAGGTCGGCGAACAGCTGCCCGTCCGGGAAGCGGTCGGCGAACCGGTGGCCGAGGTGCACGGCCAGCGCGGTCTTCCCGACGCCGGCCATCCCGCAGATGCCGTACACCGCGGCCGGGCCGGCGGCGCCGGTCAGCAAGCCGGTCTCGGCCACGCGCCCGACGAAGTGGCCGACGTCGCGCGGGAGGTAGTTGCCGGTGCCGAAGGGCTGGGCCGCGGCGGGAACCTCCTGGCGCAGGACGTGCAGCTGGGCCGCCCGGACCTCCGGCCCGGGCTCGATGCCGAGTTCGCTCGCCAGCCGCGCGTGCAGGGCGTCGAACAGCGCGAGCGCGGCCGCCTGCCGCCCGCTGCCGGCGAGGGCGACCATGAGCCGGGCGTGCAGGCCCTCGTGCATCGGTTCGTCGTCGCGCATGGTCTCCAGTTGCGCGACGACCTCGTCGTGCCGCCCGAGGGCGATCCCCGCGTCGGCGTAGGCGAGGGCGGTGGACAGCCGCCGCCGGGAGAGGGCGGCCACGGCGGAGTGCCGGTGCAGGGCGTCGTGACCGGCGAGCACCGGGCCGCGCCAGCAGGCCATCGCCGCGTCGAGGGCGCGGAAGGCGCTTTCGCGGTCGCCGCCGGCCTGGGCGGCCTTGGCCTCGTCGAGCCGGGCGTCGAACCGCAGGACGTCGAGCTGGTCGGGCGTGCCGTCGAGCCGGTAACCGCCGCGGCCGGTGGCCCGCAGCTGCAGCTGCGGGTGCAGCAGGGCCCGCAACCGGCGCACCGCGCCCCCGATCAGGTCGAGGTGCGACCGAGGCGGCCGGGCGCCCCAAAGGACGTCGACGATGTCGTCCACGGCGACCGCCCGGTTCGGCTGCAGGGCCAGCAGGCCGAGCAGCCGCGCCCAGCGGGTGTCCCCGAGGTGCTGCGGTGCACCGCCGACCTCGACGAGCAGCGGCCCGAGGACACCGACCCGGGTGGTGGCCGCGGCCGGCGTCCCCGGCTCGGGTTCGAGCGCGGCGATCAGCTGCCGGATCGACGCCGTCCGCGGATTCCGCGTCCGGCCGTGTTCGAGGTAGCGCACGGCCCGGACGCTGACGCCGGCCCGCCGCGCGAGTTCGGCCTGCGTGATGCCGAGCTCGCCCCGGCGCCGCCGGAGCAGCGCCGAAAACGGCTCCCCCGCCGCGGCGGTGTGTTCGGTGTGCGGAAGGCCTCCCCTGCCTGTGTCCACCCCGTCGATTCTGCCAGCGCCGGGGCGACCGTGTCCGGAATATCACCCGGGCACCCGGCAACCGGACCAGGCCCGGCACCCGGTCGGCGGACGCGGGCCGGGTGCCACGACGAGGGGCGCAGCACCCGCCGCGGTCAGGCCGGCGGCTCCCCGAAGGCCTTCAGCAGCAACCGGTGCAACGTCTCCCGCTCGCCCGGGCTCAGCCGGGCGAGCAGCTCGCCGGTCACCGCGCTCGACACCTCCTCGACCGTGCCCACCGTGGCGCGGCCGCGCTCGGTGAGGGTGAGGACGTGCCGGCGGCGGTCCTCGGTGTCGCGCTCCCGCGACACCCAGCCCGCGGCCTCCAGCCGGTCGAGCACCTTCACCAGGTCACTGCGGTCCAGGCCGAGCCGGTCCGCGACGCGCTGCTGCGACAGCGGACCGGACTCGCCGATGCAGACCAGGACGTAGTAGTCGCGCAGGGCGACCCCGTGGCCGGCCAGCGCCGTGTCGATCCGGCCTACGCCGCTGCGGTGCAACTGGCCCATCACGTAGGTGGGCCAGCGCAGCAGCGCGCGGGGCCGTTCGGGCGAGGAAGCGGACATGCCGGCGAGCATATGGGGGGCCGCGGGTTGGCACAATTGTAGGAGATCCCTACAGTAGGGCTCATGAACGAAATTCCGATCGCGCTGGTCACCGGCGCGAGCCGGCCGGAGGGTCTCGGCTTCGCCGTCGCCCGCGAGCTGGCCATCCGCGGCCACCACGTCGTCCTCGCCGGCCGGCACCTCGACCGGACCCGCACGCTGGCCGGGCAGCTCGCCGGCGAAGGGCACTCCGCCGACGCGGTGCGCCTCGACGTCACCGCCCCGGACGACGTCTCGGCCTGCGCGGAATTCCTCCGCGGCCTCGCCGGCCGGCTCGACGTGCTGGTCAACAACGCCGCCACCATGCCCGACTTCGCCACGACGTCCCTGCTCGACGCCGACCTCACCGCGGCCCGCACCGCCTACGACGTCGACGTCCTCGGCAGCTGGGCGCTGGTGCAGGCCTGCCTGCCGCTGCTGCGGGCCGCCCCCGCCGCCCGGATCGTCAACGTCTCCAGCGGCGCCGCCGCGCAGATCGCCGCCGGAACCGCCCTCCGCGAAGGCGTCCGCTCCCCCGGCTACTCCCTGGCCAAGTACGCCCTCAACGCCTTCACCGCGACCCTCGCCGCCGAACTGCGCGAAACCGGCATCCTGGTCAACGCCGTCGACCCCGGCTCGGTCGCCACCCACCCCGAACGCGGCGACGACGCCGACGACCGCTCCCCGGCGGAAGCGGCCCTCGACGTCGTCCGCGCGGCGACCCTGCCGGCCGGCGGGCCCACCGGCGCCCTGCTCAGTGCCGGCGACCCAGCGCTTCGCGCTTGACGAACCCGATCACGCCGGTCGCGACGAACAGCACCGCGCCCACGATGATCAGCCAGAACAGGCTCTTGACGACGATGCCGAGCACGACCAGGACGGCCCAGACCACGAGCAGGGCGATGATGATTCCCATGGCGATTCCCTTCTGAACTTCTCAGCAGGGAAATACCCCGTGGCCGGCGTGTCTACTCCCGGGCAAAGGCCCTTCCGGGGCCGGCTCCGGAAGGGACCACGGGGTGAGCCGGGCCGGCACTCAGTGGGTTTCCGTCGCGTAGCCGCCGTCGATGGCGAGGGTGGCGCCGGTGATGTTGCCCGCCACCCGGTCGCTGGCCAGGAACGCCACCAGGTTCGCCACTTCGGCGGGCCGGGTGAACCGGCCGGTGACGGCGTGCCCGGCCGCTTCCTCGGCGACCGAGTCCGGGTTCGCGCCCGTGGTCGCGGCGAGGGTTTCGGCCACCCCGCCGGCGCCGAGCCACAGGTCCGTCGCGACCGGGCCCGGGTTGATCGCGTTGGCGCGGATGCCGCGGGGCCCGAACTCCTTCGACACCGACTTCGTGAAGTTGACCAGTGCCGCTTTCGCCGCGCTGTAGTCGATGACGCCGGGGTCGGGCAGGATCGCGTTGACCGAGGCGACCGTGACGATGCTGCCCCGGCCCGCGGTCACCATCGTCGGCAGCACCGCCCGCGTCGCCCGGACCGCGCTCAGCAGGTTCAGCGTCACCGACCGCGTCCACTCGTCGTCGGTGACCAGCAGGAAGCCGTTCGGCCGCGGGGTGACGGCGCCGACGTTGTTGACCAGGACGTCGATGCGCCCGAACTCGGCCAGGGCCAGCTCGGCGAGCCGGCCCGGGCCGTCGGCGGTGCCGAGGTCGACGGCGAGTGCGTGCGCTTTCCCCGCCTGGACGAGGGCATCCAGGTCCGGTCCCGGCTCGCGCGCGCCGGCCACGACGTGGGCGCCTTCCGCGACGAGGGCTTCGGTGACGGCCAGGCCGATGCCCCGGCTGGCTCCGGTGACGACGGCGACCGCGCCGGTCAATCCGAGGTCCACGGGCCTAGACCCCCTGCTCGCGCAGCCAGCCGAGCACGGCGTCGGCGACCTCGCGCCAGCCGCTGTCGATGGTGAGCGAGTGCCCGCGGCCCTCGAACTGCTTCAGCTCGGTGACCGCGGTGGAATCCCGGTACTGCTTGAAGGTCGAGCGGGTGACGACGTCCGGGACGGTGTGGTCCGCGGTCCCGGAGATCAGCAGCAGCGGGCCGCGGTCCGCGCGGTGGGTGTCGACCTGGGCCTGGGAGTGCAGCACGAAGTTCGCCGCCGCGGCCTGGAACAGCGGCCGGGCCGGGGACGGGATCGTCCAGCGCCGGAACAGTTCCCCCGATTCCTCGTCGGTCAGCGCGTTGCCGAAGCCGAACCGGAACTCCTTCTCGGTCAGCGACACGGACCGGTGGAGGTTCGCGGGGTCGCCCAGGGCCGGCAGGCCCGCGCGCAGCTGGGCCAACGGCAGCGGCAGGACGCCCTTGATCTGGGCCGGGTCGATGGCGACGCCGGCGAGGCCGATCCCCTGCCCCAGCAGCTTTTCGGTGATCAGGCCGCCGAAGGAGTGCCCGATGATCACCGGCGGCCGCTCGAGGCCGGCGATGATCGACGCGTAGTGGTCGGTGGCGTCGTCGATACTGGTGTCCGCGACGGCGTCGGGGTTCTCCCTGGCCAGCTCGACGGTTTCGGGCTCGTGCGGCCAGCCGGGCGCGACGGGCGCGTACCCGGCCGCCCGGAAGTGGTCGATCCAGGGGGTCCACGAGGTGGCGTGCAGCCACAGCCCGTGGATGAACACGACGGGGGTGCCCGGTTCGGCCATCGGATCCTCCAGTTCGTCCGGGTGGTCCCCGAAGCCAACCCGACGGGCGGCCCGCCGTCCAAGACCCGTTGTGCCCGGATCGATAGCCGTGGTGGCATCGTTGGCGCTCCCGACCCTTCGCGCGGAAGGCCCGCATGGACCTCGACCTCAGGTTGGTGCGGTATTTCGTCACCGTCGCCGACGAACTGCACTTCGGCCGGGCGGCGGCCAAGCTCTTCATCAGCCAGCCGACGCTGTCCAAGCAGATCCGCAAGCTCGAAACCGACGTCGGCGGCGCCCTGCTGGTCCGCGACAGCCGCCACGTGGCCCTGACCCCGCGCGGCGACCGGTTCCTGCACCTGGCCCGGCAGCTGCTGGCCACCGCGGACCAGATGCTGCGCGAACCCGCCCCGCACCACCTGCGGATCGCCCACATCTTCGAGCTGGACACGGGCCGGGTGATCGCGGACGCGTTCCACACCGACCATCCCGGCGTCCGGCTCGTCCAGAGCCAGCTGGACAGCGCCCGCCAGCTCACGGCACTGCTCGAGGACCAGCTCGACGTGGCGATCATCCGCGTCACCCGGGCGATGAAGGCGGCCCACCCGGCGGGCTGGCAGCACCAGCTGCTGCGGCTGGAGCCGTTCCGCCTGGTCGGGCGGCCCGGCGACCCCCGCCGCCCGGCGGTGTCGGTGCACGAGCGTCCGATCGAGGTCTTCGCGGACGCCCCCGGCACGGCGCTGTACAACGTGCACGGCCGGTACTTGAGCTCGCTGGAGCAGCACACGGGCCTCGGCCTGCGCTGGCTGGGCAACCCGGGCACGTTCGACACGTGCCACGCCGCGCTGACTCGGGCGCCGGACAGCGCTTACCTGCTGGAGTTCGAAAGCTACGCCCGGCGGTACGAAGATCTCGGGATCCCGACGTACCGGCCGCAGGAGCTGCAGCCGGTGTACCCGTGGTCGCTGGCGTGGCGGGCGGGCG
Organism: Amycolatopsis mediterranei; assembly: GCF_026017845.1. NCBI lineage: Bacteria > Bacillati > Actinomycetota > Actinomycetes > Pseudonocardiales > Pseudonocardiaceae > Amycolatopsis > Amycolatopsis mediterranei. Next base: position 4,672,051 of record NZ_CP100416.1, on the reverse strand, counting down.
GGCGGTCGGAGGCCGTCCGCGCGTTCCTGGAACTGGCCGGGGAACTCGCGGCGCGGCTGCACTGGCTGCACCCCGAGCGGGCGGCCGGGGTGCCGCTTTGGGCGCCGCCGGAGGACCTCGCCGTCGCCACCGGGTGAACGACGGCCACCCGGCCAGGCGGTGCACCACGATCATGCCGCCGTGCGCGGGTCGTCGCCGGTGGCGGCCAGCCGCTCCTGCACCCGCGCGTGGCGGAACTGGTACACGCCACCGGCCTGTCTCAGCACTCCTCGCCGGTGGGCGTCGTCGAGGAAGTGCATCAGGCGCCACGGCAAGCGGCCCGTGGCCGCCAGCCACAGGTGGTTGACGAAGTAGTTGCCCCACGCGCGGGTCACCAGGACCGCCAAGCCGATGCCTGCGCCGAAACACACGCCGACCACGATCGGGGCCACCGGGTTCGTGGCCGCCGGGAACACCTGGCCGCCCGCCAGCGCGCCCGCCACGCCGTAACACGCCGCCGCCACTGCGCGGCCCATGAAGAAGCCGAACGACGCGCCCGCCACCCCGCCCGCGACGGCCAGCGCCAGGTCGAAGCGGCCGCCCAGCACCGGCAGGAAGTGCGTCTGCGCCGTGAACGCGAACGCCATCCCGTCGAACAGCCCCAAGGACACCAGGAACGACACCGACAGCGCGATCGCGCCGGTCCGTTCGTTGCGCAGGATCGTCCGCGGGCTCGACACGCGGCTCGCGTCGACCGGTTTCGCCAGCCACACGTGCACCGCGAACACCAGGCCGAACACCAGCGCCAGGAAGACGACCAGGCCCGTCGCCAGTGACCAGCCCAGGCCGAGCAGAACGCCCACCGCGGCACCGATCGCGAAGCGGCCGGCGAACTTCCGGGCCGCGCCGGCGAACCGCAGCTCCGTGCGCAGCGGCTCCGGCGGACGGCCGAAGCGGTGCGTCAGGGCGGCGGCGCCGCCGAACGATACGCCGTAGATCGCCGCCAGCACCGGTCCGTCGTCGACCCAGCCCGTGATGACGAAGAAGAACGCGATCAACGCGCCGGCCAGCCCCGACCGGGTTCCGGCGGGCACCGTGCGGTACAGCTGCCACCAGGCCAGGTCGCGGCTGCGCGCGCGTTCGAGGTGCCGGGCCAGGAAACCGAGCCAGCGGGTGGCCTGCTCGGCGGTATAGCGCCCGGACGGGCTCGTCTTCGGGTTCCGCCCCGGCGGCTGCGGCACCTGCGCGTAGGCGTTGGGGACGAAGGAGTCGAGCAGCTGCCCTTCGAGGGCCGCGGCGTCTTCGGCGGCGAGCAGGTCCGCGGGATCGGCCGGCGGACGGCCGTAGCCGATCCGCGCGAGGTCGACCATCAACGGCGTCCGCAGCACCCGGGCCAGTGCGGCGTCCGGATCGCGGCGCAGCCGGTCGGCGACGGGACGCCAGCGGTCTTCGCCCTGCCGCGCGGCCAGGTAGGTGATCGCCTCCTGCCGGACGACCGGTTCGAGCCGCACCACCGTGGCGGCGCCGAGCACCGTGCCGGACTCGCGCGTCGCCTGCTCGTACTCGGCGGAGCGGCAGGTGAGCACCAGCGAACGTCCTGCGCCCATGGTCTGGTCCAGGGCGTCCAGCGCGGCGATCCGCAGGTCGGCCGGCATCTCGTCGAGGCCGTCGAGGACCGGGACGACGTGGCCGCCGAGGACGAGCCGGGTCGGGGCGTCGGTCCCGTACTCGCGGGCGTTGAGCAGCGCCGGGTGGTCGTCGGCGAGCCGGGCCGCCAGCCACCGGTCGAGGTGCTCCCGCCGCGGATCCCACGACGCCAGCGACAACAGGACCGGGACGGGGGCGTCCGGGGTGCGGGTGCGCAGCAGCTCCAGCGTCAGCATCAGGGCGAGCACCGATTTGCCCGAGCCGGGAGCGCCGAGCACGACCAGCTGCCGCACGGGCAACGCGGTGAACGTCGCCGCGACGTCGTCGAGGTCGCCGCGCAGCGCGGGTCTCCCGGTGCGCGCGACCGCCGACCAGCGCAGCCTGATCGGCTGCGGCCGGTGCAGTGAGCGCAGCTCGGCTTCGGCGCGCCACTGCCACGTGACGGCTTCGGCCAGCTCCGTGATCGCCCGGTCGAACCGGTGCTGCGCCGGGGATTCCGGCTCGGCGTCCTCGGCGCCGGGCGCGGCCTCGGCGAGGATCTGCTCGTGGAGCCGCCGCAGATCGGGGTTCGGGTCGACGCCGAGTTCGTCGGCCAGCCGCCGGCGCAGGCCGTGGAACAGCGTCGACGCTTCGGAGTAGCGGCCTTCCTTCGCGAGGGCGCGCATGAGGAGCAGGTGGGACAGCTCGCGCATCGGGTGCTCGCCGCAGAACTCCGTCAGGTCGCGGACGACTTCCCCCGTTTCGCCGAGCCGCAGCCGCCATTCGGCGCAGAGTTCGACGGCGTCGGCGCGTTGTTCGTCGAGCAGCGCGGCCCGGCCGGCGAGCGTGGTCGTCCGCAGGCCGTCGAGCGCGGGACCGCGCCACAGGGCGAGCGCGGTGCGGATTTCCTCGACGGCGTCGACGAGTTTGGCCTGCCCGGCCAATCCCCGGGCCACGGCGACGTGCCGGCGGAAGCGGAGGGAGTCGAGATCGTCGGCGTCGATCTGCAGGCGGTACCCGGGACCGTCGGTGACGATCGCGCCGCCGAGCTCGCCGAGCCGGCCCCGCAACGCGGAAACGCAGTTGCGCACCTGCTTCACGGCCGTCGCCGGCGGCTCGTCGTCCCAGAGCGCGTCGATCATGCGCTCCACCGGGACGACCGCGCCCGCGTTGAGCAGCAGCACGGCGAGCGCGCGCTGCTGGCGCGGGCTCGCCAGGGTGACCCGGCTCCCGTACGCCGTCACTTCCAGCGTCCCGAGAATCCGGAACCTCATCGCAACCCCCTGGTCGTCAAGGCAGGCCCGGCTTCGAAACGCGCAGGTGGAGCGGCGAATGCCGGCGCGAGGACGAAACGAGGACGGCGTCGGGAACCCTAGGGGCACGGTGACCGAGGGGAACTGCCGGGGCGACCCGGTGGCGGGCGCGTCGTTGGGGGTCGCGCCCTCCACCGGGACCGCTCGGCGGTCCACGTTCCCGGCTCGGCGCCCGTGATGCCGGCGAGTTCGCGGCGGCAGGCCTGGGTGTAGTGCCCCTGTGAGGTCGGGGACGCGGCTGGTTGGTCTGTTGCGCAGTTTCTTGATGTCCACGTGCACCAGGTCGCCGGGTGCGTCGTGTTCGTAGCGGCGGACTGGCCGGCCGGTGGACCGTGCAGGGATTGAGCCGGAGCAGGTAGGCGATCCGCGCGGGTCCCTACCTGCGGATCACCCGGACCTTGATGATCCGCCGTTCGGTCCTGCCGGGAAGCTGGTTGCGGCTGGTGTGCGGCCGGCACGTGTCGCCACGATCGCGACCTCCCCGGGCACCACAGCCAGGCCCGCGTGCCCGCCCGGCGCGCCTCACCGCGGCGGGAACGCCGTCGGGGCCGGCTCGTAGCCGAGGCGGTCGATCGCCGCGGTGATGTCCAAGGTGCGCTCCACCGCGAACTGGCTGATGACGTACCGGTTCAGGCGGCCGGCCGGGAACACCAGGGCGAGCGGGGTCAGCAAGGGGGCCGGTACGTACGCCGGGCGCACCGGCACGCCCGCCGAGGCCAGCAGCCCGCGCAGGGCCCAGTCGATCGTCACCGGGGCGCTGTCGGCGATGTTGAACACGTTCGGCCACCCCGGTTCGGCCGTCGCGGCGAGCAGGCAAGCGCGGGCCAGGCTGTCCACATCGGTCATGCTGACCAGCACCCGGCCGGTGCCGGGAACCAGCAGCCGGGTGCCCCGCACGTTCTGCAGCAGCCTCGGCAGCAGGGTCGTGTCCCCCGGGCCGTAGACGGCGTGGGGCCGCAGGACGACCGCGTCGCGGGCGATGGCCAGCACGAGCTGTTCGGCCGCGGCCTTGGCGGCCGCGTAGGCGTTGAGGTACCGGTCCACCGGAGCTTCGTGTTCCTTCGCCCGCACCGTCGGCCGGTACGGGTCGTACACGCTGGCGCTGCTGACGTGGACGAAACGGCAGTCCGGGAACGACGCCAGCACGTGGTGGGTGCCGAGCAGGTTGGTCCGCCACACCTCGCGGGCCACGCCGGTGTCGGTCGCCGACGCCGCGCAGTGCACCACCGCGTCGACCTCGGGCGGATCGGCGAGCTTGGCCGCCCCGACGTCCCACGACCGGTACGCGGCCCCGCCGACGTGCCGGGCGTCCGCCGCGGCGCGCCTGCCGAAGGCGCTCACCTGCCAGCCCGCGGCCGCGGCGGCCCGGCAGACCGCGCCGCCGACGAACCCGGTCGCGCCGGTCACCGCGAGCCTCACGGCCGGCTCGCGGTCATCAGCTCGCGCAGGCGGCTCCGGTCGAGCTTGCGGGACCGGCCCGAGCGCGGCAGCTCCGGCAGGACGACGATGCGGTCGGGCACGGCTTCGGCGTCGATCAGCTCGGGCAGCTGCCTGCGGAGCCGCCGGACGAGGCGGGCCGGGTCGGTGTCGGCGCCGTCGGCCACGACCGCCAGCACCACGCTCTCGTCCCCGGTCAGCGGATCGGGCGTCCCGACCATCGCCGCTTCCCGGACCCCCGCCAGCAGCGCGATCGACGGCTCGTACAGCCCCGGGTAGATGTTGTACGAGCCCCGGATCAGCATGTCCTTCTTGCGGCCCGTCATGACGATCCGGCCCGCCCCGTCCAGCCGGGCCAGGTCGCCGGTGGCCAGCTCGGTCAGCGGCGGCGCACCGAGGTAGCCGAGACAGGCGTTGGGGGCCGACACCAGCAGTTCGCCGTCACCGGCGATCCGGACGCTCACCCCGGGCGACGGCGTCCCGAGCAGATCGCCCGGGAGCCCCCGCTCGATGTGCGCCAGCTTGTCCTCGGCACGGGCGACCGCGAGCGGGATCGCTTCGGTCATCGCGTAGATCGAGAGCACCTGCCCGGCGGGAACCGCGGCCATCGCCTGCCGCAGCACCGCTGGTGCCGCGGGCGCGGACCCCATCACCAGGTGGCGGACGTGCTCCGGCCAGTGCGGGAACACGCCGAACACCTCGGCCAGGTGCACCGGTACCCCGTAGGCGTGGGTCACCCGCCGGTCCACGAGGTCGCGCGCGAAACGCCCCGGCGGCGCGGACGGCTTCGGCAGGGAGAGCCGGGCGCCGCCCAGCAGCGCGGGCAGGCCGGCCATGATGCCGTCGGCGTGCATCACGTCCCCGGGCGCGAACGGCAGGTGCTCGCCCAGCATCATCACCGCCGCGGTGAGCGACCGCAGCGAGTGCACGACGCCCTTCGGCTGCTCCGTGGTGCCCGAGGTGAACACGATCAGCGCGGGTGCGTCCGGGTCCCGTTCCGGGGCCGTGCCCGGCGCGCGGCCGAGAAGGTCCTTGAGGGCCAGGGCCGCGCGCGGCACCCCGGGCAACCGGCGTCCGATGTGGACGTGCCGGATCCCGGGGTCGCCGATCGGCTGCCGCAGGTCCGGCACCGGCCAGCCGCGGCGACGGCAGAACGTGCGGGCCGGGCCGATCACGCTGGTCGTGTAGAACAGCGACTCCGCGATCAGCCAGCGCGGGCGGCAGGCCCGCAGCCGCGCCGACACCAGGGCCGGGCCGACCGCCGTGTCCGCCGACACGAGCACCGCACCGGCCTGCAGCGCCCCCAGGAACAGGCCGAGCGCGGTGGCCGAGTTCCGGACGGCGAACAGCACGCCGTCGCCGGGCTCGAGGCCCTCGGCCCGCAGCCCGGCGCCGACCTCGAGGGCGAGGCGGCGCAGTTCGCCGAAGGTCGTCGTGCGGCCGTCCGGATCGATGACGGCGACGTCGCCGGGCCGCTGCCCGGCGGTGCTCAGGAATCGGGTCACGAAATCGTTCATGCGCGGCTGACCTCCAGGCGCCGGTAGGCGGGGAAGAGCACCCCGGGTGCCGCGCGGCGTGCGGTGATCCGCAGCGCCGCGGGGCCGGCCAGGGTGCCGAGGATGGCGTGGATCTCGGCCATGGCCAGCGGGTAGCCGAGGCAGAAGTGCGGCCCCGCCCCGAACCACAGCCGCCGCAGCTCCGGCGGGTGCGGGCGGGCGAGGTCGAACCGGCCGTGCGCCCGGGCGCAGTTGAGAGTCGACAAAACGACCCGGTCCCCCGCGCGCACGGCGACCCCGCCGATCCGCCCCGACCGGACGGCGTTGCGCAGGATGATCGGCGCCGGGGTGATCAGGCGGGCCGTTTCGTGGATCGCGGCCTCCATCGGCCGGGTGTCGCCATCGCGGTACGCGGCGGCGACCCCGGCCAGCGCACCGTGGTCGTGGAGCACCGCGACCATCCGGGGCAGCAGGCTGGTGATCGTCTCGGTGCCCGCGATCAGGAACGCCGAGGCGAGCCCCCGGGCCTCGTCTTCGGTGAGCCCGAAACTGCGCATCCGCCCGACCGCGGTGGTTTCGTCGCCCTTTTCCCACGCGAGCGATGTGGTCGCGCCGATCTCCGCGACGATCGCACGGGCCCGGGCGATCTGCCGGTCGCTCAGGCTGAGCTTGCCCAGCTTGACCAGGCCGATGATCGCGGTGGCCTGGCCGGTCATCCGCAGGTACGCCGCCTCCCGCTCCGCCGTGGACCCGGTCACGGTGAACCCGACCAGTGCACTGGTCACCGCCCCGGCGACGATCTTCGTCGTCCGCACGACATCCACCGGACGGCCGGCGCGCAGGGCCTCGGCCGTCCGGGCCAGCGGTTCCGTGCACGCCGCGTCGACCAGCTGGCGGACGTAGGCCGGCGTGAAGAACTCGGCGAGCTTGCGCCGCATGGCCCGGTGCTCCGGGCCGTCCATGTTGACCAGCATCGACGGGCCGAAGACCGGGGTCCACAGGTCCGCTTCGGTGCCGCCGCCGCTGCGGAAGGTCTCGGTGTCGGTCAGCACTTCCCGGGCGGCCGCCGCCTCGTTCACGACGACCCCGAGCCCGGGCACCCGCACCGCGGGGCCGAGCCGGCCGAGGACGCGGACCACCGGGTACGCGAGCGGGTGCGCCGCCAGTTGGAGCCGCAGCTCGTGCGCGGCCGCCTTCATCGGACGTCCACCGTTTCGCCGCGGTAGCCGTGGCTGGTGTACCAGGCGAAGGTGTTGCGGATGCCCCACGCCTTGGTCCGCCGCTGCGACCAGTAGACGACCATGTCCCGCCGCCGCCCGTAGGCCCGGGTGACGCACCGGACGCGGTTCACCAGCGTCCGGTCCTCGTGGTCCTCTTCGATGCAGGACCGCGGATAGCCGCCGCACCGCTCGTACAGGCTTGCGGTGATGGCCGTGTTCCCGCCCGCGCACAACAGGTACGGCCCGAGGTACTCCGGCCCGCGGTTGGCGCGGCGGAACCGCGCGGCGTACCCGCCGAACCCGACCAGGAACGCCAGCACGGCCCGCTCGGTCCGTGGCACGGCGAAGTCGTCGGTGCGTGCCTTGAACCGGCCCCCGATCAGCTCCAGCCCGGACGCGAAGCCCCGCATGACCGCTTCGGTCCACTGTGGAGCGACGAGGCAGTCGGCGTCGGTCCGGGCCAGGTGGGTGGCCCCGTTTTCGATGGCCTGGCGCATCCCGGTGTCACAGGCCGCGCCGGTGCCCTTCTGCCGCTCGCCGATCACCCGCACGTCCATCTCGGGGTGCGCGGCGGCGAAGGCGCGGACGACGTCGGCCGTGGCGTCCGTGCTCGCGTTGTCCACCACCAGCACGGTGAAGTCACGGAAACGCTGGGCGGCGAGCGACCGCAGCGGTCCCTCGATCCACTTTTCCTCGTTGTACGCGGGGATGATCACCCACAGCCGCCCGGTCATGACGGCAGCTCCGCGAACACCGTGCCGACGCTGACGCCCCCGGCCAGCCCGATGAACGCGACCTTGTCGCCCGGCCCGCACCGGCCCGACTCCAGCGCCAGGCTCAGCTGCAGCGGCAGGCTGCACGAAGCGACGTTGCCGTGCTCGGCGATCGTCACGACGAGCTTGTCTTCGGGCACCCCGCTGCAGTCCAGGAACGCCCGCAGGTGCGGCACACCGACCTGGTGCACGCAGAACAGCGCGAAGTCGTCCCGGCTCAGGCCGGTGCGGGCCAGTGCCGCGTCCAGCTGCGGCCGGATGCCGCGCACGACGGACTCCATCAGGGTGCGGCCGTCGCCCGTCAGGTAGCCGTCGGTGACCGGGTCACGGGAGTTCGCGCCGCCGTGCCCCGGAATCGAGGCGACGTCCCAGCAGGACGAATCGGCCGAGAAGTCCCGGTGGAACAGGCCCGGTGCGGCCGAGGCTTCCAGCAGCATCGCCGCACCGGCGTCGGACAGGGTGTACCCGGCGAGGGAGTCCACGAACTGCTCGCGGTCGGCGACCGACCACCGGACCACCCGGGAGCCGGTCTCGCCGGTGCACACCAGGACGCGGCGGTACTGCCCGGAGCGGATGAGCGCTTCGGCGACCTGCATCCCGTTGAGGAAGCTGTTGCAGGCGTTCTTGACGTCGAACACCGGGCAGGACGCGCCGAGCTTCGCGGCCACGACGTGCGCTGTGGCCGGTTCGATGAGGTCCTGGGAGGCGGACGCGAACACGAGCAGGTCCACGTCGTGCGCACCCAAGCCCGCGCCGGACAGCAGTTTCGCGGCCGCGGCCACGGCGAGGTCGGAGGCGAGCTCCCCGGTAGCGGCGCGGTGCCGGGTCTTGATCCCGCTGAGCTTGCGGATCGCCCCCGGCCGGGGCGTGAAGCCCGGGCTCTCGCGGTCGATGCGGGCCTCGATCTCGCGGTCGGTGACCAGAGCCGGGGGCAGGTAGGCGGACACCCCGCCGATCGCCACGTGCATGACACCGTCCTTTCTAGACACCGGCGAACGCCAGCGTCACGTTGTGCCCGCCGAAGCCGAACGAGTTGCTGATCGCCGCGGTGAGCGTGACGCGGCGGGGCTCGCCGGCCACGACGTCGAGGCCGATGCGGTCGTCGAGCGTGTCGAGGTTGGCCGTGGGCGGGACCAGGCCGTCCCGGACCGACAGCACGGTCGCGATGGCTTCGACCGCGCCGGAGCCGCCGAGCAGGTGCCCCAGCGCCCCCTTCGGCGCGGTGACCACCGGCCCGTCGCCGAGCACGCGCCGGATCGTGGCGCTCTCGGTGAGATCCCCCAGCGGCGTCGACGTCGCGTGCGCGTTCACGTGGCCGATGTCGGCGGCCGCGAGTCCCGCGCGGCGCAGCGCCGTGGTGATGGCGGTGCCCTGCCCGGCGCCGTCGGGGTCCGGCGCGGTGATGTGGTGGGCGTCGTTGCTCATACCCACGCCGGCGAGCCTGCCGTACGCCTTCGCGCCGCGCGCCGCGGCGAAGTCCGCGCGCTCCAGCACCAGGATGCCCGCCCCCTCCCCCAGCACGAAACCGTCCCGGCCCGCGTCGAACGGGCGGGATGCCGTCTCGGGACTGGCGTTGCGGGTGCTCATCGACCGCGCCCGGGTGAACCCCGCCATGATGGCGGGCGTGATGCAGGCGTCCGTGCCGCCCGCGACCACGACGTCGGCCTCCCCCGCCACGATCATCCGCCACGCCCAGGCGATCGCCTCGGCCCCGGACGCGCACGCCGACATCGGGGCGTGCACCCCGGCCCGCGCCCGCAGCGCGAGGCCGACCAGCGCGGCCGGGCCGTTGGGCATGACCATCGGGATCAGCTGCGGCGACACCGCCCGCAGCCCCCGCTCCCGCAGCGCGTCGTGCTGGGTGACCAGCGTCGTCGCGCCGCCGATCCCGGTGCCGATCACCACGCCGCAGCGCACGGGATCCACCGTGTCCTCGGCCAGGTCCGCGTCCCGGCACGCCTGCCGGGACGCGACCACGGCCAGCTGTTCGGCCCGGTCCATGCGCTTGAGCTCGACGTAGTCCAGTTCCCCGTCGGGTTCGACGGCGAGCCGCGCGGCGATGCGCACCGGGAACCGGTACTCGCGCGTCCACTCGGTGTCCAAGGTGGACACCCCGGGCCGTCCGTCGAGCAGCCCCCGCCAGGTGGTGGCCACGTCGCCGCCCAGCGGTGTGGTCGCGCCGACGCCGGTGACCACCACCTCGACGCCGGTGCGCGGCGAGCTGTTCACGCCGCGGCGCGCAGGTAGTCGGCGACGTCGCCGAAGGTCTGCAGCCGGTGCAGGCCGTCCTCGGGGATCGTCAGGCCGTAGTTGTTCTCGATCTCGTCGGTCAGCTCGACCATGGCCAGCGAGTCGATGTCCAGTTCGTCGCGCAGCGACAGCCCGGTCAGCGGGCGGCCGGCGGACAGCGCCACCGGGTCGGTGCCGGACACCTTCGCGATCAGCTGGACCAGGGTGCGCTCGACGTCGTCCGAAGGGCTCACGAGTTACCTCTCACGGGTGTTCGGGGCGGGGGTACCGGGCCGGATGGCCACCTCGAGCAGGCTGGCAACGGGCGCTGACCGACAGCTGACGGGTGGCCCGGATTCCGGCCCGGCTGTGCGCCGTGCACAACCGGTTCGCGGCACCGGCCCACCCGCCGGGCTATGGTCGGCGGATGCCGGGGCACCCGCACGCGTCCAGGAGGGTCATCCGCGAGGTGGCCGCCGTCGTGCTCACCGAGCTGCCGTCGTTCGCCGACCGGCTGACCGAGCGGGGTGTGGTCGAGGAGAAGACGTTCTACGCGCGCGGGGACTGGGTGGCGCCCGCGGACATGCGGCAGTCGTTCATGGACAACGCCCGCAGCGCGCTGGTCCTGATGACCGACGGGTTCGAAACGCGGGCCGACTGGATCGCGGCCCCGCTGGCCACCGGCCGCCGCCGCGCCGAACAGGGCGTGCCCCTGGAGGCGGTGCTGCACCTGTTCCGGCTGGGCACCGAGCTGCTGTGGGAGATGCTGCTGGCCGCGGCCCGCCGCCGGTCACCGGACGAGCTGGCCGAGTTCGTCGACAGCGTGATGGTGCTGTGGCAGGCGACCGACCGCGTCTCGACGGCGATGGTCGAGGGGTACCGCTCGCGCGAGATCCAGCTGCAGACCCGGGTGAACCGGCGCCGGGAGCGGCTGGTCCGGGTGCTCGTCGAGGGCCGGGGCGTCGACCCGGCCGTGGCCGCGGACGCCGAGGCCGACCTCGGCCTGCCCGGGCACGGCCGGTACGTCGTGGTCCTGGTGGTCTGCGATCTGACGGCCGAGGAGATGGGGCCCGTGCCCGAGCTGGCGGCGCTCGGGGTGCGCGTGGTCGTGGCGCCCTACCGGGACCGGGTGGTGTGGCTGGTGGAGCTGGGCGGGCACACCGCCGACCGGCTGGCCGGCCTCCTGGCCCCTCACCTGCGCCACCGGGCGGCCCTGTCCGGCGAGGTCGACGGCCTGGCCGAGATCGGCATCGCCTACCAGCTGGCGGAAATCGCGCTGCACACGCAGGCCCCGGACGTGCCGGGCCTCGCCGTGCTCGACGACCGGCTGCCCGAGGCACTGGTCGTCGCCAGCCCGCGGCTGGCCCACCGGCTGGCGGCCCGGACCCTGGGCCGCGTCCTGGACCTCGAAGACGAGGAGCGCCAGGTCCTGCTGGACACCCTGCGGGCCTGGTTCGGCGCGGACCGCTCCCCCACCCGCGCGGGCGAACTGCTGTACTGCCACCGCAACACGGTGCTCAACCGGCTGCGCAAACTCGAGCAGCTGACCGGGGCGTCCCTGGAAGACGACCGCCACCAGCTGTGCTGCCGGCTGGCCTTGCTGGCCCACGACCACCTGCGCCGCGAGTGACTCGCCCGCGAAGCTTCGCGGACGAGTCACTCGCGCCGGTCAGGAGGCGCTGCAGCTGACGCCGGGCCAGGTCCAGTTCCCGTTGGTCATGATGGTGACACCCCAGTTGTTGCCGCTGCCGTTGGGTGTCGCGATGAGCACCTGGCTGCTGGGCCAGGTGGCGTTGATGTTCCAGGTGGTGCTGATCCGCTCGGGGCTGGGCACGTTCATCGTGACCGTCCACGAGGAGGAGCCGCTGACCGAGACGTTCAGGTTGTACCGGTCACCCCAGGACTGCCCGGCCGAAAGCGTTGCCGTGCAACTGCCCCCGCCCGGTGTCGTGGGCGTGGTCGTCGGGGTCGTGGTGTCCGTCGGGGTGGTCGTGGGTGTCGTCGGTGTCGTGGTCGGGCCGGGGCCGGCGGCGTTGAGGGCGTTCAGCACCGAGTTGTAGGCGGCCTTCTTGTTGCCGTTGCCGTCGAACAGCAGCGGGCTCTCGCTGGACCGCCAGGAGTCGCTGTCCCGCACACCCCACACGGTGATGCCGACGCAGCGGGCGACGTTCATGCACGCCTGGGTCAGCGCCGAGTACTGCGAAGTGTTCGCGTTCGTGACGTCGACCTCGGTCAGCGCCACGTCGACGCCGAGCGCCGCGAAGCTGGAGATCGTGGTCTGCAGGCTGCTCGGGACCGAGCTGCCGCCGGTGAAGTGGGCCTGCAGCCCGACGCAGTCGATCGGCACGCCGCGGGACTTGAAGTCCTGGACCATGCGGTAGACGCCTTGGGTCTTGGCGTAGTTCCAGTTGTCGATGTTGTAGTCGTTGTAGCACAGCTTGGTCGACGGGTCGGCCGCGCGGGCGGTCCGGAAGGCGACCTCGATCCAGTCGTTGCCGGTGCCCTGCAGGTTGGACTGACGACGGCTGCCGTCTTCGTTGTAGGCCTCGTTGACCACGTCCCAGTAGGCGAGCTTGCCCTGGTAGTGGGCCATCACCTTCTGGATGTGGTTGATCATCGCGCTGCGCAGCGCACTGCCGCCCATGCTCTGCATCCAGCCGGGTTGCTGCCCGTGCCAGGCGAGGGTGTGCCCCCGGACCCGGGAACCGTGGCTGATCGCCCAGTTGTAGACCTGGTCGCCCGCCGAGAAGTTGAACTGGTTCTGGTTCGGCTCGGTCGCGTCCGGCTTCATTTCGTTTTCGGGCGTCACCATGTTGAACTCGCGCGCCGCGATCGTGGTGTAGGCCGAATTGCTCAGCCGACCGGCGGCGATCGCCGTGCCGAAGTACCGGCCGGACTGTGCGGCCGCGGCGCCCAGCGTGCTCGCCGCGGCGTCCGCGCCGGGCGCCGTCACCAGCACGGTTGCGGTCGCGGCCAAGGTCGCCACGCCCGCCAGTACTCGAGTGGTCGTCGACCGCCACCAGCGCCTGCGGCGCAGGTCCGACGAACTTTCCGCCATCCGTGGTCTCCTTCGGTGAAATTCCCCCGTTGCCAGCAGCAGAGCACGCCGCCGGAGCGCCGCGCAAAAAGTTTCGATCGACTTTCGGACCTTCCGCTCCGGAAAGCCGGAACCGGTGAAAATTACGCGCCTTCCGGATCGGAGCCCGGCACCGCGGACGGCGGGAGAATCCGGCCGAGGAGGTGACCGGTGCCGGAGACGTCGACCGCGGGCGGCCAGGGGGCGCGCTCAACCATCGCCGCCGCCGGACGTCTCCGGGAAGTGATCACCGAGGGCATCCGGGAGGACGTGCCGACCGGCGCACCCCGGCCCGGCCGGTGGTGGCCCGCGGTCGCCGCGGTCGTGCTGCTCGCCGGGATGGCGGTCGCGATGATCACGACGGCCGTGGAACAGACCCCGACCATCGACGAGCCGGTCTACATCGGCACGGCGGTCTACTCCCTCGAACACCACAGCCTGCGGTTCAACCCCGAGCACCCGCCGCTGGGCAAGCTGCTCATCGCCACCGGGCCGGCCTTCGCGGACGTGCACGTCGACGCCGGGTTCGCCGGCGACCAGGCACAGCTCGGCCGGTCCGTGCTCTACGAATCGGGCCACGACCCGGGCCGGCTGCTGCTGCTGGCGCGGTTGCCGGTGATCGTGCTGACGCTGCTGTTCGGGCTGGTCGTCTTCGCCTTCGCCCGCGATCTGGCCGGGCCGGCCGGCGGCGTGGTGGCGCTCGCGCTGTATGCGCTTTCCCCCGACCTCGTCGCGCACGGGTCACTGGCGACCCTCGACGTGCCGGTGGCCGGTTTCCTGGTGACGTCGGCCTGGCTGCTGTGGCGCGCCCGGCGCCGTCCCGGCCGCTACCTTCCGCTCGCGGCGCTCGCCCTGGGCGCGGCCGTGGCCACGAAGATGAGCGCCCTGGCCGCGGTTCCGGTCGTGCTGCTCCTGGTCGTGCTCTCCGTCCGGCAGGCCGGCCGCGCCTCCGGTCCACAACGGACACTCCGGCGGCTCGGCGCCGGTGCCGCGGCGGCCCTCGGCGTCGCGCTGATCGCGGTCGCCGTGGTGTGGGTTTCGTACCTGGTCGTCGATCCGCGGCTGCGCTGGGTGCCGCCACCGGGTCTGCCGCCCGCCGAAGGCCTGCGCTCGCTCGCGCGCCTGCTGCCGCTGCCCGGCCCGTACCTCGACGGGATGCGCGTCCAGTTCGGCTTCGAAGACCAGGTGTGGACCACCTTCCTGTTCGGCAGCCGCCACGTCGGTGCGCTGTGGTACTACCTCCCGGCCGCGCTGCTGGTGAAGACCCCGCTGGGCACGCTGGCGCTCTGGGCGGCCGGCGTCGTCACGATGGCCGCGGTACCACGGCTGCGCCCGGCGGCGTCGTACGTCCTCCTCCCCGCGGCCGTGTTGCTGGCCGCGGCCATGACGGGCAGCCGCGACCTGGGTGTCCGGTACGCGCTTTTCCTGCCGATGTTCCTGGCCGTCGCGGCGGCGGGGGTGGTCGCCGTCCGCCGCCGGTGGGCGGCCGTCGCCGTGGTGGCCCTGGTCGCGTTCACGGCGGTCAGCGCGCTGCGCACGTTCCCCTACTACCTGCCCTACGCCAACGAGGCCTTCGGCGGCCCGGAGGGAACCCACCGCCAGCTGCACGACTCGAACGTCGACTGGGGCCAGGACCTGGGCCGGCTGGCCGACCGCCTGAAGCAGCGCTATCCGGGTGAGCGGGTGTGGCTGGTCTACAAGGGCAGCGGGGTGCCGTCGTACTACGGCATCGAGGCCGCGGACCCGCTCGCCGTGCCCCCGGAGGCCGTGCACGGACTGCTCGTCGTCTCGGATTCCGCCATCGCCAAGGCGGACGACCGCCTGGGGCTGCTGCTCCGCACGAGCACGCCCATCGACGAGGTCGGCCACTCCATCACGATCCACCGCCGGCCGTGACCCGGACGCCGACGACACGATCCTCGCGCCGGGTTCGCGCACCCGGCTTCCCGGCCCGCCGACGTCGCTCCCCGCCGTCCGGCATGATGGCCGGGTGCCCCGTCGTGAACTCCGCCCGCGCCAGGTCTGGCTGATCGGCGTCCCGCTCAACCTGCTGCTGGCCATCCCGGCCGCCTACCCGGTCGCCTTCGGGATGCTGGCGGCGCAGGTCCTGGCGGGCGAGCTCGGCTGGGTCCCGATCGACCCCACGGTCGTCGACGACGGCGCGGGCTTCATCATCATGCTCGGCGTGGTGGCGGTGGTGTTCACCGGGCTGGTCGTGGCCGGCTTGAACGCCCTGTTCGCTTTCCGCGCACCGCAGCTGAAGGCGAGCCACTACTGGCTCGCGGTAGCCCTGCTGATCGTGGTTCCCGACGTCCTCTACTGGACCAACCGCTGAGAGCTCAGCTCGGAATGAGTTTCGCAGGCGGATCACGGAGCAGGCCACTGCCCGGCTGACCCGCCCCGGACGTTCGCCCAGGGGGCCGCCGGTGAAACTTTCAGCCGCCACCGGGCCTCGGCCAGCGGTGACGCCGGGCCGGCCGTGAATTGCTTGCCAGAACCGGATCCCTTGCGAACGATGGTGACGGACCAGCCTGCGAACCGGCGGTTCCCTCGGCCGGCGGCGGGCCAGTGCTCCTGGCACGGCCGGAGCACCCAGCCCATCGACCTTCTGCGACGGAGATCCGATGTCCTTGCGCTTCCCCGGCCGGCGACGGGTACGGCTGACCGCCGTGCCCCTGCTGGCCGCCACCCTGACCGCGGCCACGCTCGTCCCGGCCGCGTCGGCGGCTCCCGCGCAGCCGGCCGCGCTGCCGGTCTACCGCGACACGCACTACAGCTTCGCCGAGCGAGCCGCCGACCTCGTCGCCCGGATGACCCTGCCCGAAAAGGTGCTGCAGCTGCGCACCAACAGCGCGCCGGCCATCCCGCGGCTCGGCGTGCAGCAGTACACGTACTGGAGCGAGGGCCAGCACGGCCTCAACACGCTCGGCGCGAACACGAACGACGGCACGGTGACCGGCGGGGTGCACGCCACCAGCTTCCCGACGAACCTGGCGAGCACGATGTCCTGGGACCCGGAGCTGATCCAGCAGGAGACCACCGCGATCTCCGACGAGGCCCGCGGCATGCTGGACAAGTCGCTGTGGGGCGTCGCGCAGAACAACATCGGCCCGGACAAGAACAACTACGGCTCCCTGACCTACTGGGCGCCGACGGTCAACCTCGATCGCGACCCGCGCTGGGGCCGCACCGACGAAGGCTTCGGCGAAGACCCGTACCTGGTCGCGAAGATGGCCGGCGCGTTCGTCAACGGCTACCAGGGCCAGACCGCGTCCGGCCGGCCGGCGACGCCGTACCTCAAGGTCGCGGCCACCGCCAAGCACTACGCGCTCAACAACGTCGAAAACGACCGGCACGCGGACTCCTCGGACACGACCGAGGCCAACCTCCGCGACTACTACACCAAGCAGTTCCGGAACCTGATCCAGGACGCGCACGTGTCCGGCCTGATGACGTCGTACAACGCGATCAACGGCACCCCGTCGCCGTCCGACACGTACACGGCGAACGCCATCGCCCAGCGCACCTACGGCTTCGACGGCTACACCACGTCCGACTGCGGCGCGGTCGGCGACGTCTACGCGCCCGGCAGCCACAACTGGGCGCCGCCCGGCTGGACCACGGCCACCTCCAACGGCGGCACGCAGTGGACGAACACCGCGACCGGGCAGCAGGTCGCCGGCGCCGCCGGCGGCCAGGCGTACGCGCTGCGCGCGGGCACCCAGCTCAACTGCACCGGCACGGAAGCCACCGTGGCCAACATCCAGGAGGCCATCAAGGCCGGGGTGCTCTCCGAAGGCGTGCTCGACAACGCGCTGGTGCACGTGTTCACCACGCGCATGCAGACCGGCGAGTTCGACCCGCCGGACCGGGTGGCCTACACGAAGATCACCAAGGACGTCATCCAGAGCCCCGAGCACCAGGCGCTGGCCGCGAAGGTCGCCGCCCACTCGCTGGTGCTGCTGAAGAACGACCCGGTCCCCGGCACCGCCGCGCCGCTGCTGCCCGCCGATCCGGCCAAGCTCGGCACCGTGGTCGTCGTCGGCGACCTCGCGGGCAAGGTCACCCTCGGCGGCTACTCCGGCGAACCCGCGCTCCAGGTGAACGCGGTGCAGGGCATCACCTCCGCGGTCAAGGCGGCGAATCCGGCTGCCACGGTCACGTTCGACGCGTGCGGCACGTCCACCGCCACGACGACGGCGGCGAGCTGCTCGGCGGAGACCCTGGCCGCGCTGAAGACGGCCGACCTGGTCGTGGTGTTCGCGGGAACCGACGGGAACGTGGCCACCGAGGGCCGGGACCGCACCACCATCGCCATGCCCGGCAACTACGACTCGCTGATCGACCAGGTCAAGGCGGCCGGCAACCCGCGGACCGCGCTGGCCGTCCAGGCGGGCGGCGCCGTCTCCCTCGGCCACGCCGCGGGCATTCCGGGCATCGTGTTCAGCGGGTACAACGGCGAAAGCCAGGGCACCGCGCTGGCCGACGTGCTGTTCGGCAAGCAGAACCCCAGCGGGCACCTGAACTTCACCTGGTACGCCGACGACTCGCAGCTGCCCGCCATCAAGAACTACGGGCTGACGCCGTCGCAGACCGGCGGCCTCGGCCGGACCTACCAGTACTTCACCGGCACGCCGGCGTACCCGTTCGGCTACGGCCTCTCGTACACGAAGTTCGCCTACTCCCGCGTGCACGCGGACACCTGGGCCGCCGACGCGAACGGGCAGGTGACCGTGCACGTGGACGTGACCAACACCGGCAGCACGCCCGGGGCCACCGTCGCCCAGCTGTACGCGGCCACGGCGTTCGGCGTGCCCGGTGTGGAACTGCCGCGCCAGCGCCTGGCCGGCTTCGCGAAGACCGACGTGCTCGCCCCCGGCCGGACCCAGCACCTGGCCATCCCGGTGCGGATCGGTGATCTGGCGTTCTGGGACGAGGGGAAGCGCCGCGAAGTGGTGCACCCCGGTGCCTACCGGTTCGGCGTGGGCGCCGATTCGGCCCACCTCGCCGGCACCGCCCCGGTGGCCGTCACCGGAGCGATCAGGCCGAAGACCCAGTACGTGACCGTGCAGCCGGACCAGGTCGTGTTCGCGCCGGGTCAGCGCCTCGACCTGACCGCGAAGAACCCGTGGATCGCCGACGACACCGCCCAGGCCGGCCAGCACGTGCCGGCCGACCACATCGTCGAAGCGGTGCACGACGACCAGTCGTTCGTCGACCTCTCACGGGCCCGGATCGGCTACCGCAGCAGCGATCCGCGGGTGGCCCAGGTGAGCCGGACCGGCCAGGTGACCATGGTGGCGCCCGGCGTCGCGACCATCAGCGTCACGGTCGACGGCGTCACCGGCACCACGCCGGTGGTGGTCGAGCAGCCGTTCACGCTCACGGCACCGGACCGGGTGCAGGCGGGCAGGACCTACACCGCCACCACCACGCTGCCGAACCCGGCGGGCGCCCGGCCGCTGCGCGACGTCGCCATGACGCTCAGCGGACCGGCCGGCTGGACCGTCAAGGCCACCTCGCCCTCGACGTTCGCCACCGTGCCTGCCGGGCAGACCGTCAGCACCACCTGGGAGATCGGCGTCCCGGCCTCGGCGGAACCCGGCAAGTTCGACCTGTCGGCGCAGGCCACGTTCACCTCGGCCAACGGGCGGGGCACATCGACGGACGCGACGACCGTGCTGTTGCCGCACCCGCCGTACCCGTCGTTCCCCGCGGCGTACAACAACGTCGGCGTCAGCGACGACGCCACGCCCGGCGCGGGCAACTTCGACGGCGGCAACGCGAGCTTCTCCGCGCAGGCACTGGCCGCGGCGACGCCAAGCCTGACCCCGGGAGCGACGTTCACCCACGACGGGCTGACGTTCACCTGGCCGGACGTACCGACCGGCAGCCCGGACAACGTGGTCGCGGGCGGCGTGGCCGGCGGCCAGACGATCGCGATCTCCGGCACCGGCCACACGCTGGGCCTGATCGGCGCCGGCGACTACGGCAGCCCGAGCGGAACGGCAACGGTGACGTACACGGACGGAACGACCGAGTCCCACTCGGTGAGTTTCGCGGACTGGTGGTCCAACGCGGCCACCGGCGGCGACATCCTCACCACGTTGCCGTACCTGAACAACAGCAGCGGGCAGCTGAACCAGCAGGTCAGCCTGTACTACGCCCCGATCCCGCTGCAGCCGGGCAAGACGGTGCAGTACGTGACGCTCCCGGACGTCAGCGACGGAGCGAACATGGGCACGGCGGCGATGCACATCTTCTCGATCGCCATCGGCTGACCGAGGGGTCCCGTCCCGCCGGCCCCCCGGCCGGCGGGACGCCCTTCAGCGGGCACAGAAGAAGCTCGCCGCGCTGTCCGGATCACCACCGCGGTACCGCGGCCACTCCGGATAAGTGCACAGCGGCCGGGTGCGCGGGTGGGCCAAGTCGGTCACGACCTGACCCGCCGGGGCCCGGCCACCCTCGACCCACCGCTCGAGGGCCGTGAGCGAGTCCCAGCTCGCGGCGAAGGCCGGGGTTCCGAAGTTGGCGTGGTTGGCCCCCGGGACGACGTAGTACCGCAGGAACGACTCCGTCACCCGGGGCCCCGCCACCGAACGGACCCGTTCGTAGTAATCGCTCGTCGAGTACGGGGAGACCAGCTCGTCCGCGGCACCGTGCATGAGGATCAGCTTGCCGCCCGCACGGGCGAACGGGCGCAGGTCCGCGTTGTTGCGGTCCTCGATCGACGACAGCGCGCTGATCCGGGCGAGCCACTTGCCGGGGCGGCGGGGATCGACGTCCAGCGCCCGGTGGCCCGGATCGCGGGTCAGGAAGTACTTGACCCACTGGTCCCAGTACTGCATCCCGTAGCCGCTGGTCACCGGCATCGGGTCGGCCGGTGCCGTGGTGCCGAAGCCGAGGAACGGCGTTCGCATGTCCGCCCCCGACAGGAACGGGAAGCCCGGGTACTCCGTCTCGCCGCCGGCGATCCGGTACGGCCACCGGAACGGTGCCGACACGGCGGTCACCGCACCGATCTGCGGGTCCGACAGGCACGCCGGGCCGGTGTCGGTCCCACCCGGGCAGCGCAGCACGCGCGGATCGAACCGGCAGCGTCCCGGGTTCGAGACGATTCCATCGGTAACCCCGTCCAAGCCGTCACACGCCTTGATGACGCTGTTGTAGAGGAGCGTCTGCTTGGCAGGGTCAGGGAAGGCACCCGGGCGCGACAGGACCTGCGCCAGGTAGCCCAGGTCCAGGATTTCGGCCATGTTGTTCCAGGCCGGGTAGGCCGAAATCACGCCGTCGAACGCCGACGGCCAGCGCTGGGCGACGACGAGTGCTTCGCGCCCGCCGGTCGATCCGCCGGCGAAGAAGACTTCAGTGGGCGTCGCCGCATAGGCGCGCCGGATGAGGAACAGGCTCGCGTCCCGCGTCTTCTTCAAGGCGTCGCCGGCGGCGAAGTTGACCAACGCTTCGTCGTTGACGCCGAACGACCCGTCCAGCGACGGCGGGGACGCCGGGTTCTGCTGGTGGCCGGAGTCGCTCGCGAAGGTCGCGTACCCCCGGGCCAGCGGCGCCGGCCGGTCAGCGGGGCCGAACGGGACGTTCGCCGTCACGTCGGGGATCGTGCCGTTGTACCCACCGCCGCCGAACATCAGCGCCTTGTGGTTCCAGGCCAGGGGCAAGGCGACGCGCAGCTTGATGGCCGGCGCGGCCGGGTCGACGGGGTGGAGATCGGCGTCGACCCGGCAATAGCCACCGGGCACCACGGAAGCCGCCGTGACGACCCCGCCGCTCGTCGGCAAGCTCATGACCGACGCCGGAATCCGCACCCCGGCCAGCCCGGCGCAGTCCGGGGCCGCCGGGGACGCGGCGGCGGGCACCGGCGCGCTCGCCGCCAGGACCAAGGCCGCCGACACGGCGAGCCGGAGTGTCTTCCTCATCGCGTCCCCGTTTCTTCGGACGACCGGTGGAGGTGCGCGCCGGGGACGGCGAGCGGATCGGCGCGGACCTCGGCCGGGTTCGTCTCGGGCAGGAACCACGCGCTGGCGAAGGTGATCAACCCCATCGCCGCGATGTAGACGGCGACCGGCCACGTGCTCCCGGTCCCGGCGATCAGCGCGGTCATCAGGAACGGCGTGCCGCCGCTGACGATGATCGCGGACAGCTGGTAGGCCAGCGACGCACCGGAGTAGCGGACGTTGGGCGCGAAGAGTTCGCTGAGGAAGCTCGCGATCGGGCCGTAGGTGAGGCACTGGAACACGAACCCCACCGCCACCGCGACGAAGATCAGCGGCAGGGACGCGGTGCCGACGAGCCCGAAGTACGGAAACGCCCACAGGGCGACGCCCAGGCCGCCGATCAGGATCAGCGGGCGGCGGCCCACCCTGTCCGAGAGGTACCCGGACCAGGGAATGGCCGCGAGCATCGCGGCGGAACTGAGCAGCACCACCGCGAGCAGCGAGTCACGCTGGAGCTTGAGCGTGCCGGTGCCGTAGCTCAGCAATCCGGAAATGCTGACGTAGAACAGGCTGTTGGTGGCCGAGAGCAGCCCGCAGCCGAGCAGGATGGTCCCCCACTTGCTGCGCAGGACCTGGGCGATCGGCGCCCGGACCACCGGGCCGTCGTGCTGCGCCACTTCTTCCTGCAGCCGCCGGAACTCCGGCGTGTCCTCCACTTTGGCCTGGATGTAGAGCACCACCCCGAACATCACGACGCTCAGCAGGAACGGGATGCGCCAGCCCCAGCCGAGGAAGGCGGCGTCCGGCATCAGCCCGCTGGTCGCCACGAAGATCAGGTTGGACACGATGACGGCCACCGGCACGCTCGTCTGCCCGAAGGTCCCGGCGAAGCCGCGCCGCTTCGGACTGGCGGATTCGGTCAGCAGCAGCACGATGCCGCCCCACTGCCCACCGGTCGCGAGGCCCTGCACGAACCGCAGGAGCACCAGCAGCGTCGGGGCCAGCGCGCCGACGCTCGCCGCGCTGGGCAGGCAGCCGATCAGGAAGGTCGCGGCCCCCATCACCGCCAGGCAGGCGACGACCACCGGCTTGCGCCCGTACTTGTCCCCGAGGTGCCCCGCCAGCACCCCGCCGATCGGCCGGGCCACGAACCCGGCCCAGAACGTGCTGAAGGCCAGCAGGGTGCCGGTCAGCGCCGAGGCGTGCGGGAAGAACACCTTGGGGAACACCAGCGCGGCCGCGGTGCCGTAGAGGAAGAAGTCGTACCACTCGATCGAGCTGCCGATGAGCCCGGCCGCCAGCAGTTTGCGGAAGGCCCGGCGCGGGGTCGCGGGCACCCCGGTGCCGGACTGCCCTTCGGGCTGGGTGAGCGGAATGGCCATGCGAGCCGCCTTCGTCGAGGAGCGCCGGCAGGTGATGGCGGTGATGCTAGGACGCCGTTACGCTGCCGGCTGAGGTGTGGACCACCCACTCCTCCCGCCGCAGCGGTGGGTCTTTCGCCCACCCGATGCCGAGGAGGAAGACACTGTGACCAGTGCGGCGGAACCGCGCCGGCAGCGCGAACTGGCGTCGTTGTACGCCACCGTCAAGTCGCTCACCGCCCTGGGCGAGCTCGACGAGGTGCTGCAGTCGATCGTCCACCACGCCCACGACCTGATCGGCACGGACTTCACCTACCTCTCGCTGGTCGGTGCGGACGGCCGGCTGTCGGCCCGCGCGTCGGAGGGCACGATCTCCGCGGAGTTCCTCGCGGCGACCATCCCCGCCACGGTGGGGCTCGGGGGCAAGGTGCTGGCTTCCAAGAGCCCGCACTGGGTGCGCGACTACGCCACCTCGACGCTCATCGAGCACGATCCGAACTTCGACCGCCTGGTCGGCACCGAGGAGCTGATCGCGCTGCTCGGCGTGCCGCTGGTCATCCGCGGGGAGGCCGTGGGCGCGCTGTTCGCCGCGGACCGCTCCGAACGGTCGTTCCAGGCCGAGGAGATCGCGCTGCTGAACGCGTTCGCCGACCACGCCGCGGTCGCCCTCGACAACGCCCGGCTCTACGAAGAAAGCCGGACGGCGTTGCGGGAACTGCGGGTGGCGTACCGGAAGATCGAGCGGGCCCAGGCGATCCACGAAGCCCTGACCGGTGTCGTGCTCGACGGCGGCACCCCGCGCGACGTCGCGCAGCACCTCGCCGATCAGCTGGGCGGCAGCATCACGCTCCTCGACCGGACCGACAGTCCACTCCGGACGGACCTGGCCGGCGCGGTCGGCGACGCCCGCCGCACCGGCCGCTGCACGACGTCGTCCGGCACCGACGGGACCGACCGCAGCGTGGCGGCGGTCCAGGCCGGCGACAGCTACCTCGGCGCGCTCGTGTGGAGCCGGCCGTCGGGCACCGGCGACGACACGGACCTGCGGACGCTCGAGCGCGCCACGCACATCCTCGGGCTGCTCATCCTCAAGGAGCAGGCCGTGGCCGAGGCCGGCGAGCGGCTGAGCGGGGAGCTGCTGACCGAGCTCATGGTCGGCAGTCCCGGGATCGGGCCGGCCCAGCGCGTCCGCGCCCGGGCCCGCAACATCGACGTCGACCGGCTGGACCTGGTCCTGGTCGCGGACTCCCCCGCGGTGCCGCCGGGCGACCTCGCGCGGCACCTGCACGACGTCGCCCGGGAGCGCGCCGGGCTGGCCGGCGAGCACCTCGGCCGGGCCACGATGATCCTGCCCGGCGCCGACGCCGAGGCGACCGTCGCGGCCGTCCACAAGAGACTGCGGCGGACGCTGGGCGGTCCCGTGATCGTCGTCGGGGAACGGGCGGACGGCCACGACTGGTCACGGGCGTTCTCGCTGGCCGGTCGCTGCGGCGCCGTGATGCGCGCGCTCGGGCACACCGACGGCGGCGCCACCACACGGCAACATGCCTTGTACGCCATGGTGTTCGACCCCGAGCGGGCCGGCGAGCTCGACCGGTTCCTGACCGGCTCGATCGGCGCGCTCCTCGAGTACGACCGGCGGCGGGGCACCGATCTGGTCGGCACCCTCAGCGCCTACTACGTCCACCGCACCAACGTCGCGGCCACCGCGCGTGCGTTGCACCTGCACGTCAACACGCTGCTCAAGCGCCTCGACCGGGCCGGCACGGTCCTCGGCTCCGACTGGCGCCACGAGAACGACCTGGAGCTGCAGCTCGGGCTCCGGCTGCACCAGCTCCGGGCCGTTGCGTCCTGAGGCCGTTCAGCCGACCCGCACCGAGTCGCGCAGGGCGATCTTCGAAATCTTGCCGGTGCCCGTCTTCGGCAAGGCGGGCACGAAGACGAACTCGTCGGGCAGCCACCACTTCGCGACCATCGGCGTGAGGTGCGCCAGCAGCTCCTCGGCCCCCGTCGCACTGCCCTCGCGCAGCACGACGTACGCCACCGGACGTTCCATCCACCGCGGGTCCGGCCGGGCGATCACCGCCGCTTCGACGACGTCGGGGTGGGCCGCGATGGCGCCCTCGAGCTCGACCGAGGAGATCCACTCGCCACCGGACTTGATCAGGTCCTTCATCCGGTCCACCAGCCGCAGATAGCCCTCGGCGTCGATGGTGGCCAGGTCGCCGGTGCGCAGCCAGCCGTCGGCGGTGAAGCTGCCGTCGGCGCGCACGCGGTAGTAGCCGCCCGCCACCCAGGGACCCGCGACCTGCAGCTCGCCGACCGCGTCGCCGTCGCGGGGCAGCTCGCGGCCGGTCTCGACGTCGACGATCCGCACGTTCACCAGCGGCAGCGGCTGGCCCTGGGCGGCCCGCACGGCCACCTGGTCCGCCGCGGGCGCATTCCGGTGCTGGGTGCGCGTGCCGCCGATCGCGCCGACCGGGCTGACCTCCGTCATCCCCCAGGAATGCGTGATGGGCACGCCGATCGCGGCGCGGTAGGTCTCCGACAGCGCCGGCGGGACGGCCGATCCGCCGCCGAGCAGGAACCGCGTGGCGCTCAGGTCGTGGTCCCGCAGCCCGGGAGCCATGCTCGTCCAGACCGTGGGGACCGCTCCGGCGACGGTGACCCGCTCGGCCGCCATCAGCCGCAGCAGGTGGTCCGGGTCCGCGGACGGGCCCGGCAGCACCAGTGCCGCACCCGTCAGCATCGCGCCGTAGGGCAGGCCCCAGGCGTTGGCGTGGAACATCGGCACGATCGGCAGCACGACGTCGCTTTCGCAGAGGCCGACGAGCCCCGCGGCGAGCGTCCCCAGGCCGTGCAGCACCGTCGAACGGTGGCTGTAGAGCACGCCCTTGGGCGGCCCGGTCGTGCCGGAGGTGTAGCACAGCCCGGACGCGAGGTGCTCGTCCGCGAGCGTGAAGGTGTCCTCGAACGAGCCGGTGAACGGCGCCGCCGCGGAGACCAGGTCGTCGTAGTGCCGGACGCGGGGGTCGTCCGGGATCGGCTCGTCGCTGTCGTCCGGGAGCACGACCCAGTAGCGCACCCGCGGCAGGCGGCCGGCGCTCGGCCAGATCCGCGGCAGCAGCGCCCGGTCGACGAACACCACGTCGTCCTCGGCGTGCTCGACGATGTACTCGAGGTGCTCCGCGGGCAGCCGGATGTTGATCGGGTGCAGCACCCGCTTGGTGACCGGCACGGCCAGGTAGAGCTCGAGGTGCCGCCGGTGGTTGCTCGCGAAGGTCGCGACCCGGGCGCCGGGCGGGACGCCGAGCGTGTCCAGCGCGGTGGCGAGGCGCCGGGTCCCCGCGGCCACCTCGGCGTACGTCAGCCGTTCGCCGCCGGCCGTGACGACTTCCTTGTGCGCGTAGAGCCGCTCGGCCCGCTCCAGGATGTGGGCGAGGGTGAGCGGCCGCGGCTGCATCAGCCCGTCCATGGCGCCTCTTCCGGTCGGGGATCTTTCCCGGAACTCTAAGAGCGGGTCACGGCCGGGGAAGAGGTCGGAATCTCCCACTCGTCGGCCCGCCGCGGTGGTGATCACCTCCACGTCGAGATGCCCCTCCGATCACGCGAGATGCCCCGCCAAACACGTGAGATGCCCCGCCGATCACGCCGGGTGCGCCGGAACGTGCCGCGGTCAGGCCGGTGCGATGACGCTCTGCACGCACTCCCGCAGCAGCGTCCGGCGCCGGTCGTGGACCTCGGCCGGTTCCGCGTCCGTGGCGGCGTAGACGTTGCTGACCGGCGACCACGCCATGGACATCGCGATCACCATCGCCATCAGGTCGAAGGGGTTGCCCGCCCGGACCAGTCCCGCGGCCTGCGCTTCGGCGATGGCGCGCAGCTTGGGGTCGTCCAGCCGGTCGACGTCGGCCACCAGATGCCCGGCCGGCCGCCGCTCGAGGCGGGTCCAGGTGGCCAGCCGGATGAGGTCCGGCCGCCGCAGGTACTCGTCGTAGAGGCGGACCGCCCAGCCGGCGAGGTCGGCGCCGTCGATCGGCACCACGTTGACGATCCGCTCCAGCGAGGCGAAGAAGATCGCGTCGAACAGCCCGTCCTTGCTGCCGAAGTAGGCGTACAGCTGGGCCCGGTTGGTCCGGGCCGCCTCGACGATGCGCTCGACGCGGGCCCCGGCGATGCCGTACCGGGCGAACTCCTCGGTCGCCGCGTCCACGATGCGCTGCTTCGTGGCGGCTCCGCGGGAGGTCAGCAGCTTGTCGGCCATGGACGTCAGCCTACAACAGAACAGTCGGTTTGCTTTGCCGGGCCGGGCCCGCTAGCGTCGAGCCAACAAACCGACTGTTCTGTTTCTAGAGGAGCTGCGATGCGGACCACGACCGGCTGGCTGGCCGGCCCGGACGACCCCACGCTCCGGCGCGCCACGCTCCACCGGCGCGACCTGCGCGACGACGAC
Organism: Amycolatopsis mediterranei; assembly: GCF_026017845.1. NCBI lineage: Bacteria > Bacillati > Actinomycetota > Actinomycetes > Pseudonocardiales > Pseudonocardiaceae > Amycolatopsis > Amycolatopsis mediterranei. The sequence goes on along the minus strand of NZ_CP100416.1, from coordinate 4,645,139 downwards.
ATCGCGATCCGCGTGGACCACTGCGGGGTCTGCCACACCGACCTGCACGCGCTGCACACCCCCCGGGACGCCGGACTGGTGCCGGGCCACGAGTTCACCGGCGTCGTGACCGAGACCGGACCGGCGGTGACGCGGTTCGCGATCGGCGACCCGGTGGCGGTCGGCAACATCGTCGACTCCTGCGGGAAGTGCCCGATGTGCCGCCGCGGGCAGGAGAACTTCTGCGCCGAGTTCCCCACGCTGACCTACGGCGGAACCGATCGCCACGACGGCTCCCCCACCCTCGGCGCCTACGCCCGCGAACACGTCGTCCGGGAAGACTTCGCCTACCGGCTCCCCGCGGGCCTCGACCCGGCGGCCGCCGCACCGCTGCTGTGCGCGGGCATCACGGTCTGGGAACCGCTGCGCGCGCTCGGCACCGGGCCCGGCACCCGCGTTGCGGTGATCGGCCTCGGCGGCCTGGGGCACCTGGCGGTCAAGCTCGCGATCGCCCTCGGCGCCGAGACGACGGTCATCAGCCGGTCGGCCGGCAAGGCCGCCGACGCAAGCCGTCTCGGAGCGCGCGAGCTGCTGGTGTCGGCGGACCCGCGGCAGCTGGAAGCGGCCCGCGACCGGTTCGACGTCGTCATCGACACCATCGCGGTCCCCCACGACCTCGGCCCGTACCTGCGGCTGGTCGCCCTGGACGGCACCCTCAGCCAGGTCGGCCACCTCGGCTCGCTCACGGTCGAGGCGATGGACCTGCTGGTGGGCCGCAAGAAACTGACCTCGGCGGGCAGCGGCGGCCGGCCCGGGACCGCGGCGATGCTCGACTTCTGCGTCCGCCACGACGTCACCGCGGACGTCGAAACCGTCCCCTCGGCCCGGGTGAACGAGGTCCTGGACCGCCTGTCCGCAGGCGACGTCCGCTACCGCTTCGTGCTCGACCTGGCCGACCTCGACCACGCCGACAGCTGACGGCCTCGGCGAGCCTGGCCTGCTTCACCGCGCCGGTACGGTGAAGCAGGCCAGGTCCTCTCCCTCAGCGTGCCCGCCGGGCTGCCGGCGGGCGCGACCGGACGCCGGTCAACAGGTGGCGTTGGTCTGCGTCAGCAGGCCCAGCCGCCACGGCAGGCTGTTGTAGTCCCCACCGGAGGCGGGGTCCCGGCCCTGGTAGAGGTAGCGGATGCGGCAGGGGTCGATGGTCAGCGTCTGGTCCGTGCCGGCCCGGATCATCTCGCCGTGGCTGATGTCCGTCGTCCACTGGCCGGCCGGGAAAGTCACGTTGGCCGCGCCGGCGAACGGGGCGCTTTCGGTGTCGGCCAGCGGTGTCCACGGTCCGGCGATCGCGCTCGAGGTCCAGGACCGGAAGTACCGTCCCTGGGCACCGATCGCCTCCACGACCAGCAGGTACTGGTCCGCGCCCGCCACCTTGTACACATTGGACGCTTCGAACAACGCGTACCGGTCCGCGTCCTGGGCGGCGATGACCGGGTCGCTCATGCCTTCCGGGAAGTTCGCGACCGACGTCTGCGACCGGTAGAGGTGCCCGTTGTCGTCCGAAGAGAACAGGTGGCAGGTGGTGGCGTCGCAGATCACCCACATGTCCACCCAGTAACCGCTGCCGATGTTCTGCTGGATGATCCCCGGCATCGACGGGTAGAAGTGCTTCGGGGCGCTCCAGCCGCTCGGGTTGCCGATGTCCGGGTTGGTCGAATAGGCCGCGTTGCCGTCCTGGTACACCAGGTACCACAGCTTTTGCGGCGCGAAGTAGAACACCTCGGGTGCCGCGCGGTACCCGGTGCCGATCCCGGACTGGTCCAGGTAGTACTGGGTCGCCGAGCCCGCCTGGGCCCAGTCCGTGAAGCTCAGGTACACCAGGTTGTACCCGGCCGCGTTCGCCGTGCTGGCGAACACGTGGTACTTCCCGTCGGCGTAGACCACCGACGGGTCCTTGATGCCGGCGATGTCGTGCGTCGCGTCGGACTTCGGGGCGATCAGCGGCCCGCTGGAACTCCACGAATACCGGGACGGCAGGGTGCCGCCGGTCGGCGCGGACGGCCCGGTCCACCGCTGGTTGGCTCCGCCGTTGCAGCTCCAGATGATCACCTTGGTGCCGTTGGCGGTCGCGGCGCCGGAGACGTCCAGGCACAGTCCCGACTGGCCGTGGGTGATCGTGCCGCTGCCGGTGAACGTCCACTTCTGCCCGGCACCGCCGGTGCAGTCCGCGATGACCGCCGCCGTGCCCGCGGCCGTCCCGCCGCCCGCGGTGCCCAGGCACCGCTTTCCCGCACCGGAGTAGACGCTCAGCTCCCCCGCGCTGCCGCGGGTCCACTGCTGGTTCGCCCCGCTGTGGCAGTCCCAGATCTGCACCTGGGTGCCGGCCGTGCCCGCCGAGCCGGGGACGTCGAGGCACCGGTTCGCCGCCGTGGCACGCACCGGACCGGTGCTCCCGCCGGGATCCGGGTCGTCGCCGCCGAGCGCGTCGAGGACGGACGTGTAGGCCTGCTTCTTGCCGTAGTTGCCGTCGAACAGCAGCGGGGTGTCGCCCGAGCGCCACGAGTACTTGTCCGTGACGCCCCAGACCGTGATGCCGGTGCACCGGGTCACCGCCCGGCACGCCTGGGTCACCTGGCGGTACACGTTCGCCTGGCCGGTCCCCGAGCCGCCGACGTCCAGCTCGGTGATCTGGACGTCGACCCCGAGGTCGGCGAAGCGCTGGAGGTTGGCCTGGTAGCTGCTCAGGTTCGAGTTCGAGGAGAGGTGGCTCTGGAAGCCCACGCAGTCGATCGGCACGCCCCGGCTCTTGAAGTCCCGCACCATGTTGTAGATGCCGGTGCTCTTCGCGTTGATGCCGTCTGTGTTGTAGTCGTTGTAGCAGAGTTTGGCGCTCGGGTCGGCCGTGCGGGCGGCACGGAAGGCGTCCTCCAGGTAGCCGTCACCGAGCTTCTGCTGGAACACCGACTGCCGGCGGGTGCCGTTCTCCTCGAACGCCTCGTTGACCACGTCCCACGCGATGACCTGGCCCTTCCAGTGCCCGGCCACCTGGCTGATGTGGTTCAGCATCGCCGAGCGCAGGTTGGTCGCGTCCAGGCCGCCGACCCAGGGGGCCAGCTGCTGGTACCACACCAGGGTGTGCCCGCGGATCTTCATGCCCTGGGCCTTCGCCTGGCTGACGATCCGGTCGGCCGGCGCGAAGTTGAACTGGTTGCGGTTCGGCTCGACCGTGTCCCACTTCATCTCGTTTTCCGGCGTGACGCCGTTGAACTCCGACGTCCACGTGTTGACGTAGGCCGCCTCGCCGAGGTGGCTCGTCGAGATCGCGGCGCCGAAGTACCGTCCGCTCTGCGCCGCCGCGGCCCCGAGCGTGCTCGCCGCCCCGGCGACCCCGGGCGACAGCACCACGGCGGTCGCCGCGAGGCCGGCGGCGGCGAGCACGGTGACGGCGGTCCGGAGGCGCCGCCGCGGGGGTGAGCCGGTGGTCATCGCAGTCCTCGTTTCGGTCTCGGGCCGGGTCAGCCCAGCGTCCACTGCTGGTTGCTGCCGCCGTTGCAGGTCCACAGTTCGACGGGCGCACCGTCGGCCGTGGAGGCACCGGTGACGTCCAGGCACAGTCCTGATTGGACACCGGTGACCGTGCCGTTGGAGTTGACGGTCCACTGCTGGTTGCCCTGGCCGTTGCAGGGCCAGGTCACCACCTTCGTGCCCGCGCTCGTGCCCTGGCCGGACGCGTCCAGGCACATCGTCGCGCCGCCGAGCGACGCCGTCAGCGTGCCGTCCGACGTGCGCGTCCAAGCCTGGTTCGCCTGGCCGCTGCAGCCGGCGATCTGCAGCTGCGTGCCCTGGTTGCTGTTCGGGGCGGCCAGGCACTTGCCCGCGCCGACCGCGTGCAGCGGCCCGGTCCCCGTGTTGCTGCCGCCGGTGCCGTACCCGGCCGCGACGATGTTGGCCTGGACGGCGCTCTCGGTGGCGTCCGAGGGGTAGCCGGACGTCATGACGCCTTCGTAGAACGTGCCGGCGGATCCGATGCTGTTGTCCCCGCCGGTGCCCAGGATGATGGCGCCTTCCTTGCGCATCGGGTTGTAGCCCGACACGTTGGGGCGCACGCCGTCGTAGAAGGTCGACACGCCACCGGACTGGGCGTTGCCGCCGCGGATGGCCCACCGGTTCTGACCGCCCTTGATGATCGCGGTCAGGTACCGGTGGCTGATGCTCGGGTCGTTGGCGTTGTAGTGCTGGTTGACCCCGGAGAACAGGCCGTTCTCCAGATCGGCCATGATCCACGGGCCGTTGCCGGCGCCGTAGCCCCAGACCTTGATGTTGCCGAAGTAGATGGCCTCCATCGTGCCGTTGCCGTTGTCCCGGCTGTTGCGCTCGGCGTTGCCGTAGTCGAAGCAGCAACCGCCGTTGTAGTGCGTACCGTCGAAGATCGCGTACATGCCCTCCGGCTGGTCACCGGTCGCGATGCCGTTGGTGTTGTTGTTGCGGTAGCCGGTTCCGGGAGCCACGTAGACGCCGTACGCCTTCTGGCCGCCGACGGTGGTCGGAGCGGCCGTCGCGCTGGCCAGGTTGTCGTACCCGCCGGGCGCCGGGCCGGAGAAGCCACCCGGCGGCGCCTGGGTCAGGTGGTTGCCGCGGCCGGACTGGTCGTAGATGACCGTGATCAAACACGTCGTGCCCGCGCAGAACGAATCCTGGGCCGCGGCGTTCGCGACGCCGCCCGCGCTCAGGACCCCGATGTCCCGCGTCGTGCTGTCCGACGCGCGCCGCACTTGGTAGAGCGAGCCGTTGTACGCGCCGTACAGCGCCCGGGTGGTCGAGTGCGCGGCGACACAGGGCGTGCCGCCGGTCGCGTAGATGTCGCACGGCCCTTCGGTGGCGGCCTGCGACGTCGTCGCCGTGGAGGTCAGCGCGGCCGCGGCGATCACCACGGCCGGCCACATTCTTGTCCAGCGTGCCTTCATCGACGAACTCCTTCGTCCGCTTGGGATGCGGCTAGCTCCGTGTCCACTTCTGGGCGTTGCCGCCGGTACAGGTCTGCAGGGTCACCGGCGTGCTGTTCGCGGTGCCGTTGCCGCTCGGGGTGAGGCACAGTCCCGATGGGGCGCCGGTGATCGTGCCGTCGGCGGCGGCGTTCCACTGCTGGTTCGTGCCGCCCGTGCAGTCCCAGATGATCGCCCGGGTCCCCGCCGTCGTGCCGGAGCCCTCGGCGTCGAGGCACTTGCTGCCGTACACCTGGATCTGCTTGCCGGAGGTGAGAGTCCACTGCTGGTTGCTGCCGCCGTTGCAGTCCCACAACGTCACCTGGGTGCCGTTGGTCTGCGACACGTTCGGGACGTCGAGGCAGCGGCCGGCGCCGGTGTTGCGCAGCACGGAGGTCGACCCGCCACCCGCACCGTCGACGGCGAGGTTGTCGAACTGCGCGGTCTCCCCCACGCCCGTGCCGATGCCGACCTGGCCGGCCGGGAAGGTGCCGTCGGTGACCGTGCCGAGCACCGTGCCGTCGACGGAGGCGGTGATGGTGCTGCCGGAGAAGCCCAGTGACAGCTTGTGCCAGCTGCCGGTGCCGAGCGCGGTCGTCGTGCCGGTGCGCAGGGTCGTGTTCTGCTGGCTGGTGTTGTTGCGCCGGATCGACCAGGCACCGGTGTCGCTCACGCGCAGGTAATAGGCGTTCAGCGCACCCTGGTTGCCCGTGTCCTGCGAGCCGGCCCGGCCGAGCAGCTCGACGTACCCGGGCTTCTCGAGCAGCACGTCCGTGCTGAGCGTGTAGTTGCTCCAGGCCACGTTGCCCAGCAGCGCGTAGGGATCGACGAACTTCTTCCACGGGATCGTCTTCTGCGGTGCGGACTGGCGCACGCAGGTGCCCGCGCGGCCGGCGCCGCAGGCCGACGTCTCGAAGGCGCCCTCCATGTCCATCAGGTACTTGGCTTCCTTGCCCTTCGCGTAGCCCTCGAAGTCGTCGCTGTAGGGCAGGTTCAGCGAGCCCTGCGGCGGGCTGGTCGCCGTCCCCTTGCCCTGCCCGGTGGTGGTCGTGATGGAGTAGAGGTAGCCGGGCTGGACGGTCAAGGAGTAGGCCCCGCCGGACGGCGTGATGTCGGTGCTGTGCACGAAGTGGTCGGCCGGGTTGTTCGAGTTGAGGTTGGTCGCCCAGACATGCACCTGGCCGGTGGACAGCCCGCCGGTGACGTTCAGGTTCAGCGTCTGGGCCGAGGTGGCGTCCATCGTCTCGATGATCGTGCCGTAGTCGGTGTTGTTCGGCGACTTCAGCGAGACGTAGCTGCCGTTGCCGCGGTTCCCGCCGAGGTAGCCGCTGGAGGCGTCGAGGTACTTCCAGCCGGGCGCGGTGAACTGCGTCGTGTGCGCCAGCGTCCACGAGTCCTTGCCGACCGAGTAGTAGCCGGACCACGGCTGGTTGGCGAGGATCAGCCCCACGGTCGGCCACGGGATGTTCGGCGTGACGGCGGCGATCAGGTCCCAGTTGAGGTAGGCGGTCATCTTGCCATCGAGGTAGACGCGGTTGATCCCGCGGGCCAGCGGCTTGGCGCCGTCGTTGTAGTCCTGGGAGCCGTTTTCGCTGGACCACAACGTCTTCCCGGTGTTCGTGACGTTCGCCGGGACGCTGCAGGAGGTCTGCGCGCTGAGGTAGCCGCAGGTGTAGTGGGCGCTGAGCACGTCGGTCGCGTTGCGGTAGGCGGTGTTGGTCGAGATCGCGCTCGCGGGACCCCAGTCGCCCGGCCACGAATCACCGGAGATGATCTTGATGGCGCTGTACCCGTTGGCGTTGAGCGCATTGCGCAGGGTCACGGTCCAGTCCGCGCTCCACTGCTTCTCGTTCTGGACGCTGGTGAGGTAGTCGATGGTCAGCCCGTGCTGTTTGGCGCACCCCAGCCACGACAGGTAGTAGTCCGTCAGGTCGTTGGAGAAGAAGGTGCCGTTGCCGATCCAGCCCGGTGCGCCCCAGGGCAGGCCCACGAGCTTGATGCCGGGGTTGCGTGCCTTCGCCTGTTCCATGAGCCACCACTCGTACCCGCGGTTGCAGTCCAGGTCGCCGCGGAAGTGGGCGTGGCTGGGCTCCGCGCCGCTGGTGGAGTTGGTGTCCCCGCCCATTTCCACCTTGAGGATCTGCAGGGCGGCGCCGTAGCCGGGCTTGAACAGGTAGTCGAGGATCTGGCCACGCTGCGGCTCGGGGTAGTCGATCAGCAGGCGGGTGTTGCCACCGCCGCCGCTGACCGCGCCGACGCCGTCGAACGTGCGGCCGCCCGAACCGCCGTTGACGGTGATCGAGGTGGCGGCCTGGGCCGGTGCCGCGGCGACGACGCCGCCCGCCACGGCCAAGACGACCGCGGTCACCGCCGCTGCCGCGATTCTCGCGCTCCGGAACATGGTAGTCCTCACTTCCGAACGAAGGCGGCGCCCGGCGAAACTCTCGGGTCGGCCGGCGAAACAATCGGTCGATCAGCGAAGGGGGAAACCGCCATGAGAACCCCATCTTCGTCGATGGCGAACACGCTGGGCGTTAACGCTAACAGCCGCCCTCCCGCCGAACAACCATCACCAGTGGGCGCCCGCCGCACTTTACGAAACACCACGGTCAACGCCACACCGGCCGGCCATCACCGCAGTTCAGCGGTCCGCCACAGCCCCGCACCGGCGCTTCGCGCAAAATGTAACTTTCGCGGCGGCGAGCCGGAACAACACCGCGGACCCCTTTCCCGGGCCGCCCGCCCGGGTTACAGTCTTCGATTGCTGGGAGCGCTCCCAGTAGCCGATTCCGGCGCCACCCCGCGGTTCGAAGGAGAAGGTGCATGCGAAGCAGGACAGTGGCAGCCGGTGGACTGGCCGCGGTGGCCGTGACCGCCGTCGTCGCCACGACCACCGGGGCCGGCGCGCAGGCCGCCGCCTCGGCGTACTACGTCGACCCGGGCACCAACGCGGCCAAGTGGGTCGCGGCGAACCCCGGCGACTCCCGGGCCGCGGTCATCCGCGACCGCATCGCCTCGGTACCGCAGGCGCGGTGGTTCACCACCACCAACACGTCCACGGTCCGTGGTGAGGTGGACGCCTACACCGGCGCGGCGGCCGCCGCGGGCAAGATCCCGATCATGGTCGTCTACGACATCCCGAACCGCGACTGCGGCGGCGCGAGCAGCGGCGGCGCGCCGTCCCAAGACGCCTACCGGGCCTGGATCGACCAGGTGGCAGCCGGGCTGTCGGGCCGGCCCGCGGCCATCGTGCTCGAGCCCGACGTGCTCCCGCAGATGACGAACTGTCAGAACAGCGACCAGCAGCGCCAGACCACGGCGTCACTCGCGTACGCGGGCAAGCGGCTCAAGGCCGGCTCCTCCCAGGCGAAGGTGTACTTCGACATCGGGCACTCCGCCTGGCTTTCCCCCGGTGACGCCGCGACGCGGCTGCGGGCCGCCGACATCTCGAACAGCGCCGACGGCATCTCGACCAACGTGTCGAACTACCGCGCGACCGCCGACGAAGTGGCCTACGACAAGGCGATCCTCGGCCAGCTCGGCGACTCGCGGCTGAAAGCGGTGATCGACACGAGCCGCAACGGCAACGGGCCGCAGGGCAGCGAGTGGTGCGACCCGGGCGGGCGCGCGATCGGTACGCCGAGCACCAACCAGACCGGCGACGGCCAGATCGACGCGTTCCTGTGGATCAAGCCGCCGGGCGAGGCGGACGGCTGCATCGCCACGGCAGGCCAGTTCGTGCCCCAGCGGGCCTACGACCTCGCCGTCGCGGCCGGGCCGGTCACGACCACCCCGACGACGCCGACCACGCCGACGACCCCCACCACGCCGACCACGCCCTCGACCCCGACCACCACGACCCCGCAGCCGACCGGCGGCTGCAAGGTCACCCACCGGGTGGTCAGCTCCTGGCCGACCGGGTACACCGGGGAGATCGTCATCGAAAACCGCGGCGCGGCCCTCACCGGCTGGACGCTGACGTTCTCCGCACCCGGCGTGACGGTCAGCCAGGGCTGGAACGGGACCTGGACCGACAACGGCGACACCGTCAAGGTCGACAACGTGTCGTGGAACGGCAACCTGGGCACGGGCGCGACGGTCACCCTCGGCTACAACGCGGACTACACCGGCAGCACGCCGCCGTTCCTGCAGCCGGCGCTGAACGGGACCTACTGCTCCTGAGCCTTGCGGCCCCGGCCCAGCCGCAGCGCGGAGACGAGGAAGAAGACGCCGCCCAGCGTGGCGTAACCGGCCAGTGCGGTCAGCGAAGCACCGTCCTTTGTGGCCTGGAAGATGAACGAAGCACCGGCCAGCACGGAGATCGCCCCGCTGAGGATCATCGGCCACTGGCCGCCGAGCCCGCGCCGGGTGACGCCGACGACGAGCTGGACCAGGCCGGCGACGATCGCCCAGCTGCCCCACACGCGCAGGACGCCCGGAATCCCGGACGAGGCGGCGAAGCCGAGGCCGGCAGCGGCGAGCAGGCTGATCGCGACGTTCACGTAGAGCGCCGCGATCGGCTTGCCCGTCCGGGCCGAACGCGCGTCGAGCACGGCCGCGACGACGTCGAACAACGGGTACAGCACCAGCAGCGCGACGCTGACCGGGCCGAGGCTCGACGCCGTCGCGAAGAGCAGTCCCGCCCAGACGAGGGCGAAGGCGAACCGGACGAAATAGAGACGTCGCAGGGTCTGCGCGACGCCGGCGGCCGGAGCGGTGGTGGTGGTCATGCGTTCTCCCGGTAGATAGAACGATCTGTCTCGTCGACGACTATGGCAGCGGTGACCATCGGCGTCAAGACCGACCGTTCTATCTGCTAGGCTCGGCTCGGCGGAACCCGGAGGTGAAAGATGTCCGAAGCGCGAGCACGGCTGCTGGCCTCGGCGAGCCGGCTGTTCTACGCGGAAGGCCTGCATTCGGTCGGCATCGACCGGGTCATCGCCGACGCGGGCGTCACCCGAGCCACGCTCTACCGGCACTTCCCGGGCAAGGACGACCTGCTGGTCGCCTACCTGTCCGAAGTCGACAAGGCCATCCGGGCCCAGGTCGAGGCGGCGCGCACGGCGACACCCGGCGCCTCGCCCGAGGACATCGTCCAGGCGGTGGCGGCCACGATCGCCGACGGCATCCGGTCGCCCGGGTTTCGGGGCTGCGCGTTCCTCAACGCCGCCGCCGAATACCCCGACCCCGCCCACCCGGTCCACCAAGCCGTCCTCGCGCACCGGCAGTGGTTCCTGGAGACCGTCACGGAGTTGCTCGCCGAGACGGGCGAGACAGCCCCCGAGCCGGCGGCCCGCCACTTCGTGATGCTCCGCGACGGCGCCATGGCCGCGGGCTGCCTCACCGACCCGGCGCCGGTCTGCGCGACGTTCTTGCTCGGTGTGGCGGGAATCCTGCGCTACCGGGACGTGCCGGTGGCGGCCGGACCCAAGCGGCGCAGCCGGGGCTAGGCCGCCCGGCCCGCACTCCAGGCCGCGACGGGAGCGGCCGGCGCGCCGAGCTTGGTGCCCTTGCGGTAGCCGCCGAAGATCATGCCGAGCACCAGGATGGCGAGCACGACCAGCAGGATCCACAGCCACCAGGACTTGCGCACACCGTCTCCCTCCGTCGGATCGGTGCTCACGGTACCGCCCGATTGGTCCGGTGCCCGGTTGGGTATTCCTCCCGGCATGGGTGCTTGGGGCAAGCGGCTGGTCGCTTTGGCTGTGGCTGTGGTGGTTCTGGTCGCCGCGGTACTCGTCGCATCGGCGGTGCACCTGTTACCCCAATTGCGCAACCCCTTCGCAGAGCGGACCGAGGAGCACTCCGGCCCGGTGCTCCTGCAGTCGATCGTCGAGCTTTCCCGCTACGAGGCGGCGAGTGGTTCGTTCCAGGTGGTCGTCGACATCACGACGAGCTCGGTCCTCCCCAGTTTCCTGGTGGGCAGCGACACCCTGTTCATCGGCGTGGGCACGGACAACGCGTATGTGGACTTCTCGCGCCTGAAGGGCAACGCGGTCCAGGTGTCCGACGACCGCCAGTCGGCCACGATCACGTTGGGCCACGCCCAGCTGGAGCCGGCAACGCTGGACGTGCACGAATCCCACGTGTACGCCCAGCAGCAGGGCCTGTTCACCCGCATCAACGACTTCCTGAGCGGAAACCCCAACTCCCAGCAGGCGTTGTACGAGCTGGCCCAGAAGCAAATCCAGGCAGCGGCGGCCAAGAGCCCCCTGGTGGCCGACGCAGAGCGCAACACCCGAACGATGTTGACGGGCCTGCTGCAATCCCTGGGCTTCAAGAACATCACGATCAAGTACGCCGACAACGACGCAGGCTGACCGCCCACACTTTCCGCGCCACACACGGCGACCAACCACGGCATCCAGGCCCTCCGCAACCCCGATCCGAAGCCCCAACACGGCCGGGGGGGCCGGGGCCACGCACGCGGTGCCGCCGAGGCGCGGGGGGCCCCGGCGGGGGGAGCAGACGGCGACCGGGGGGGCGGGAACCACCACAGGACCCCCCCCCGG